>CADBFE010000087.1 GCA_902793845.1 uncultured Lachnospiraceae bacterium
GAAACGTTGCAGCTCCCATAAATGCCCAGCGCTTTGGTTTATCCACACCATGCGCCAAAACCGGATCATGCATGAACTGCAAATCCCCGGATACAATCTGCTGCCAGTTCCTTGTCACCAGATATTCACGTCATGCCGGCAGGATACATGTGATTATGGTAAATGATAATCTGGGATTTTAACTGGATATAGGAAGTGATGATAAAATAATCCTATGAGTAATAATAACCTCACCCTCAAAACTCCTCGTCTCACCCTGCGGCCAATGTGCATGGACTACTTAAAGTCAACTCATGAGTATGCCGCTGATCCTGAGAATACGACATACATGCTGTTTTTGCCCAATGACAGTCTGGATGATACGATAGGATATTTAAAGGAAGCAGAGGAGGAATTTAAGAAAGACGATCCCTCATTTTATGAGATGGCTGTATTTTATGAAGACATTCATATAGGCGCAGTCAGTATATATCTTGATGATAAGAGGGAGTCTGCAGAATTTGGATGGATCATAAATAAACGATATCATGGAAAGGGATTTGCAACAGAGGCTGCAAAGGCACTGCTGGACTATGCCATAAATATAATTGGCATTAAACACTTTATCGCCCACTGCGACTCTGAGAATAGCGCCTCAAAGCGGGTAATGGAGAAACTTGGATTCGTATTAAAGGATGAATACGGCGGCAGAAAAAACAAACAGTCTGATGAAGACCGGCGGGAATGCCTGTACGAATATGATGCGAAAGTATAATGAAATATACAGGAAAATCTTTATCATTCGTTTGACACATTTTAGTTTATCTGATACTTTATTTATAATATAAAAAATACAAAAGAGGATTTCAGAATTGTACTGGAAAAACATAAATCTTCAACTGCAAAATGGTTACAAAAATCTCCCTTAGGGGGATAGTGCGCCCATTTTTCAGGATTTAAGTACGGTATTGATTCAGGAAACACTATCTCCCAATAGTTTAAGCAGTGTCCATAAGGGCACATCTAAAACAGAAGGGAGATTTTTTTATGTTTAATTTAAATAAGCAGATAAGGACATTATATATAACAGGGATTCTTGGCAATATATCTCTTACGGGAGCATGGGTTGTCATCCTGGCAGCCAGGGGCTTTTCCCTTGTGGAGATAGGCTTTGCCGAGACTGTATTTCATATCACCAGCCTGATATGCGAGATACCGTCGGGAATGCTGGCGGATATGTACGGCAGGAAAAAAATGCTGGTCATCAGCAGGCTCATGGCGATAATCGGCGATATCGTGATGCTATTATCAGGGAACTTTACGACGGTACTCTTAGCTATGCCTTTTCATGCGATGGCATACAACTTTGCATCGGGCTCAGGTGAGGCTCTCGCGTACGACTCCATGAAGAGAGAGGGAGCAGAGAGCGGGTATGAAAGATACATTTCAAATCAGTCGATCATATACAGGATAGGCAGCGGTGTATCTACACTGGCAGCAGGTCTGGCTCTTTATTTAGGATACAGAAAGTCATATCTTATAAGCGCATTGATGGGATGCATCACACTTATATTTACCCTGACATTGTTTGAGATAAAGGGAGTCACGAAGCGTACTCATCCGTCCATGATCAGGGAGACTTTATCTTTCTTTGCAGATTCACTCCGGTTTCTTAAAGAGAATAAAAAAGCGTCAGCACTTATGTTTTTAAACTCATTTGTGGGTGCGGTGGATATACTGCTTTTGTTTTTCCTCCAGAGCAAGTTAAAGACAGCAGGCATATCAAACTGGCTGCTGGGGCCTGCACTGTTTGTCATGGAGATTGGCGGTATAATCGGAGCAAAGCTTATATTAAAGGCAAAAAGGGTAAGATATGCAAAGGTGTTTATCGTGTGCTTAACCGGTGTACTTGCCGGAGTAGTCCTTGAGCATACGGGCATTGTCGCGCTGATGGTGCTTGGCGGATTTATATCGTCCATGGCAGATGATGCCATCCAGGTAAGGACTGACGCCAGGCTTCAGGATATGTTCCCCTCAAGACAGAGAGCAACGCTTATATCGGTTTCATCCTTTACCTTTTCAGTTGTAATGATTATATTGTCACCACTTGCGGGATACTTCTTTACCGTATGGTAAGTGTTTTTCTTTCTTAAAAATGTGATAAAATATAATGGTAATTTTATAGTGGTATAAAAGGAGAAGTATTATGACCATCATGGATATCATCGGATCAGATGTATTTCGAAGAGTATTTTTTTATTTACTCAGTGCCGTCGGTTTGTATGGCATATTAAAAAAGTGTGGGAAAAAGCCGTGGCAGGCATTTATTCCCCTGCTCAGGTATTATTATCTTGCGGCTGCTGTAAAGAAGGAAAAGGAAGGCCGCGTCTATGTGCTTCTTACCGTTTTTCAGTTAGCAATCGATTATATGACTGACCTGATTCAGAAAGGCAACCCCGATCCTGTAAACGACAGAAATTATCTTTTGTTTGTAGCTCTCGGGCTCGTCGTAGTATTGTGTCTGATGCTTTATGTCATCAGGATTGATGCTGCTATCTGTGAGAAATTCGGCAAGAGAAAACGTTGGATATGGCTCCTTGAGTTTGCAGAAGGCATTACATACATATACTTTGGATGGTCAAAGAAGGTCCAGCCGGTTATTACTGATGAGGAAGAGACAGAAGGCGCCAGAGTCAGCGGTGCCGTTATTGACGTAATGAAAGACGGCCTCACGGTAAATATTGAAAAGCGTACGGCAAAAGTTCAGTACAAAGAGAGAGTATTGTTAAAAGATATCCATCTGGCTATTCCAAAGGGTCACATGGTTCTCTTACTTGGAGGATCAGGAGCCGGCAAAACCACATTCTTAAATGCTGTTACCGGATACGAAAAGGCTGATGCAAACATAATGCTCGGGGGCAGAGACCTCTACAGAGAATATGAGAGCATGAAATATGATGTGGGATTCGTACCCCAGCAGGATCTTGTGAGACTGAATGACAATGTCAGACTGACACTGGCTGATGCAGCGACGCTGCGTCTCCCGGGCAATATCAGCAGGAAAGAGAGAGAAAAGAGAGTAAATGAAGTCCTTGAAGAATTTGGACTCGCTCCTCTTGCGGGAACTCTCGTGGAGAAACTTTCCGGTGGTCAGAGAAAGAGACTGTCCATCGCCATGGAATATATCTCCAATCCTTCCCTTTTCATACTTGATGAGCCCGATTCCGGACTTGACGGAGTAGTTGCAAGAGGACTGTTTGAAAAGCTCCGTGATATAGCAGATCAGGGCAAGATCGTCATAGTCATCACCCATACACCGGACAGAGTCATCGATCTCTTTGACGATGTGATCGTGCTTGCCAAGGATGTAGACAGAACCGGACGTCTTGCATTCTATGGAACTGTTGATGAATCGTACAGATTCTTTGACAAGACAGGCATGGAGCAGATACTCCGTTCTATTAATCAGAAAGATGAAGGCGGCGAAGGCAGGGCAACAGAGTTTGTAGAACGATATGCAGGAAAGCTTATGCCGGCGGAGGGGTGACAGTCATGGAAAATAAAAATATTGAATTAACAGAAAATGATATGAGTGTAGCAGGAAATGTTAAACATAAGGGCAGAGGCCCTCAGTTCGTTATTTATCTGGGCAAGCTCCTGCGTATGTTTATTTATCAGAGCGACTGGAAAGTGCTCCCGATGGCGGCTGTCATAGCAGCCCTTGTATGCTACGTAGTCGGAGACAACCTTTTTAAAACCATGGAAGGTACGCTCCTTGGATGTTTTGCGGTTTCATGTATCTGTATCTGGAACGGATTTTTCAACTCCATTCAGGTGATATGCCGAGAGAGAGCCATCATAAAGAGAGAGCACAGGAGCGGTATGCATATTTCATCATATGTTGCAGCTCACATGGTTTATCAGGCTATACTGTGCCTTGGCCAGACCCTGGTTACTATGCAGGTATTCTTTTTAATGCATGTACAGTTCCCTACGATATCTTTAGTTACGGGGATTCCTGTTGTTGATATTGGGATCACGATTTTCCTGACCACTTACGCAGCTGATATGTTATCTCTTATGATCTCTGCGTTTGTGCGCTCCACAACTACGGCGATGACGGTGATGCCATTCCTGCTTATATTCCAGCTGGTATTTTCAGGCGGATTTTTCCAGCTCCATGGAACGGCACTCACATTTACCAATTTCACAGTAGCTAAATGGGGACTCACAGCTCTCTGCACTCAGGCGGATTACAACTCACTCCCCATGGTCAGCTTATGGAACAGTATGGAGAAAATGCGTGAAGTTGAGATAGAAGGCCAGCAGCCTATAAAAGAATTGCTGGCTGTAGCCGAAGAGCAGGATATGAAAGAGCAGATCCTCCTTGAGTGTGCCAAGAATAATCAGAATGAAAAGTATGCGGCAACCCAGGACAACCTCCTTAACTGCTGGGCAAAACTGCTGCTGTTCATTGTCCTGTTCTCCTGCCTGGCGGTGGGAGCCCTGGAATATGTAGACAGGGATAAACGGTGATGAAAATACAGGATGATCAATCATAAAACGACTCCCGGGAATCGCACATCCCGGGAGTTTTTATAATCATTAAGTATATCGCTTTGTGGTATAATTATTGTGTTGTGCGTATTGAGGTAATACGGTAAGAATACATAATATCTGAGGGTTACAGTATGTATATTTTAGATGACGGAATAAAACTGGATGCAGTCCTTAAAAAGCCGGACAACTTTAACGGCAGGTGTCCTCTGGTGATCATCATCCACGGCTTTACAGGCAATAAAGACGAGGGTATGCTGGTCGCCGTATCGGATATGCTTAATAAAAACGGCTTTGCTACGTTAAGGGCTGATATGTACGGTCACGGCAGGAGCGACGGAGCGTTTAAGGATCATACTTTATTTAAGTGGATGAGCAATGCCATGACTCTCATAGATTATGCTTTAGACCAGTCTTTTGTATCGGATATTTATCTCTGCGGTCATTCCCAGGGAGGACTCACTGTCATGCTGGCAGCAGCTCTTAAACATGAGTTTATTAAAGGCATGATAGCTCTCTCACCGGCGGCCATGATTCCGGAGCTTGCGCGAAAAGGCAGACTCCTTGATTCTGACTTTGACCCTGATAATCTCCCTGATGAACTGCCTACATGGAATGACCAGGTCCTTGGCAGCAACTATATCAGGGTGGCACAGACCATCCATGTGGAGGAAGCCATCGACAGGTATGACGGCCCGGTCCTTATTGTACAGGGTACAAATGATATGCCGGATCTCATCGCGTCTGCAAAAGCTGCCCATGAGAGATACAGGCATTCGGAGTTTGTATTGATAGATGGCGACGATCACTGCTACGGCGTCCATATGGATAAGATGGTTGATGCAGTCCGGGAATGGATATGCAGGACTTGTAAATGATGACTTTTTCTGATGATTTCACAATTAAAACAATGGACGATCTGATGTCTTTAATTGACGAGGTCGGATTTGTGCCGTTTTTTGCAAACGGGATAGAGGGCTTCTCCATAGAGGAGCATATAGCACCGGGGTGCTGGTATGATGATGCCAATGACAGTTTCTGGCCTGCATGGGAGTGGAAGGGGCCGGTCATTAAAAAGATGAAATGCGGTTACGGCAAGTTCCTGCAGGGCAAGGCCATGTATATCAGCGGAAAGTGGTTTCCGGATTTTGCAAACTTTCGCCGTGACGGATATGATTTTGACGCAAGGTTTGACGATGAGCTTGCGTCCCATTATGATAAAGAACTTTATGATCTCCTTGACGGGTGTGCACCTGTATCGTCAAAGGATTTAAAGCGAACCGGTGGATACGGCAAGGGTGGAAAGAAAGGCTTTGATACGATAATCACGAGACTCCAGAAGCAGTGCTATGTGATCACGTCGGACTTTATTTATTCCGTAGATAAAACCGGAAACAAATACGGCTGGGGTATAGCCGAGTATACAACACCTGAAAAGTTTATGGGATCAAAATTTAAAAACAGGGTATATAAATACAGCCCTGAGGAATCATACGACCGGGTATTAAAGCAGTTTAAAAGGATTCTCCCCGGCACAGACGATGAGATGATAAAAAAGATTCTTAAATAAGAAATCATAAAAAGGAGACAGATTAATGTCAAAGAAAATTCTTATTACAAATGATGACGGCATAAAATCAAGCGGTATCATCAGGCTTGCAAAAGCAGCTCAGAAATATGGCGAAGTTTGGGTTGTGGCTCCTGAGTCCCAGCGAAGCGCTGCATCCCACAGCCTGACGCTTCACGGAACATTTGATGTATATGAGACCGACTTCCCCGTGGAGGGTGTTAAAGCATATGCCATAAGCGGCACGCCGGCTGACTGCATCAGAGTAGGAGTATTAAATTTAATGCCGGAGAAGCCAGATGTAATATTTACCGGGATCAATTTCGGATATAATGCCGGCTCGGATGTCCAGTACTCGGCGACTGTCGGAGCGGCTCTTGAGGGGCTCTTTCAGGGGATACCTTCGATAGCATTTTCCGAGGGAACCAATGACGGATATATTATTACCGATCTGTATCTTGAAAGGATCATAGATGAGGTCATCGGGATGAAGGCAGGCGATAATCAGATCATCAATGTGAATTTTCCCACCTGCAAACCTGAGGAATTTAAGGGTGTTCTGTATGACCGCTTTGTATCAAAGGGCTGTATTTACAGGGACACCTACGACAGCACTCCTCTTCCTGACGGCGGTACGAGATATGAAGTCCACGGTCATTACAACGAGGACGTAGAGGAGGGCTCAGACCTTCGGGCACTTTTTGATAATTATATCTCGATAGGTGTTGTAAATAATTTATGCTAAATCCAGCCGGTGGCTGAATAATAATAAGTACACGAAAGGGGACTTACAAAATGAGAGAGAGTGGCATACTCTATCCGATATCTTCACTGCCTTCAAAATTCGGTATCGGTAAAGAGCGCAGGTCAGGGATTCTGGCAGATACTGCCTATAGGACCTACGGGATTTGGGGATTCACCTTATCAGCCTTTTTCCGCATTTGCGGGCAATCCGTATTTTATATCGCCGGAGAAACTGATAGAGGAGGGACTCCTCACATGGGATGAAGCAAACGGTTTTGACTTTGGCCATGATCAGGAGAGAGTAGATTACGGTGCTCTATATAACAACCGCTTCACACTCCTTAAGATAGCATTTAACAGATTCAAGGAGCGTGACGGATTAAAGGATAAGGATTTTAAAGACTTTCTTAAGAAAGAAAAATTCTGGATAGACGACTACTGTCTCTTTATGGCCCTTAAAAATAAATTTGAGGGCATGTCATGGCTCGAGTGGGAAAAACCCTACAGACTCCAGGATGAAAAGACCATGGCAGCAGCAAAGAAAGAACTGGCAGATGAGATTGACTTTTTCAGATTCCAGCAGTATGAATTCATGAAGCAGTGGTCGGTAGTCAGGGCTTATGCTAATGAAAAGAATATTAAGATAATCGGAGACATACCTTTCTATGTATCTCTCGACGGAGCAGATGCATGGTCTCATCCCGAGGCATTCCAGACAGATAAAGACTGCAAACCTACGGTTGTGGCAGGCTGCGCACCTGACGCGTTTTCACGTACCGGCCAGCTCTGGGGCAATCCCATATATGACTGGGAAAACAGAAAGGCCAACGGATATGAGTGGTGGATGAAGAGACTGGAGAGAAGCTATGAACTCTATGATGTCATCAGGATAGACCACTTCCACGGATTTGCCGAGTACTATGCAGTCCCTTACGGTGACAAGACTGCGGAAAACGGCAGGATGAATAAAGGCCCCGGCATGGATTTCTTTAATGTGGTAAAGAAAAAGTTCGGCGACCTGACAGACTTTAAACTCATCGCTGAGGATCTCGGTACCGTTACCGAGGAAAATGTCAAATTAATTAATGACAGTGGTATCCCCGGCATGAAGGTACTCCAGTACGCTTTTACCAGCTGGGACAGCTGCTATATCACCCA
>CADBFE010000088.1:0-10589 GCA_902793845.1 uncultured Lachnospiraceae bacterium
GCCCTGGTCGGAGAGGATGACTGTGTCCTTGAGATAGGTCCCGGTATCGGTACCATGACCCAGTATCTGGCAGAGCGGGCCAGGAAAGTTATTGCAGTTGAGATAGACGAGACCCTGATCCCTGTTTTAAACGATACACTCTCATCATACGATAATGTCACGATCATAAATGCTGATATATTAAAGACAGATATACAGGAACTTTGTGACAAATATAATAATGGCAAACCTGTAAAGGTAGTGGCTAATCTGCCATATTACATCACTACACCGATCATCATGGGCCTCCTTGAAAAGAGAGTACCTGTCAGCAATATTACAGTAATGGTTCAAAAGGAAGTGGCCGACCGTATGCAGGAGGGTCCCGGCAGCAAGGATTACGGCGCTCTCTCCCTGGCAGTCCAGTACTACTCAAAGCCTGAGGTTGTGGCAGTGGTACCGCCTGAGTGCTTTATGCCAAGGCCTAATGTATCAAGCTCGGTAATCAGACTTGATCTCTATGAAGAGTGTCCCGTTAAGGTAAAAGATGATAAATATATGTTCAGACTGATCAGGGCATCGTTTAATCAGAGGAGAAAGACTCTTTCAAACGGATTATCAAATGATGCATCTTTAAATTTAACGAGAGACAAGGTAGTCGCAGCCCTCGTAAAGATGGGAAAGCCGGAGACAGTGAGGGGCGAGACATTTACCCTTGAGGATTTTGCGGTTTTATCCGACCTGCTTTTGGAGCAATAAATTTTGAATATTAAAAATAAAGATAGATTTGAAAAAATAATAGCCGTGATTGTGCCGATAATATTTCTGGCATACGGACTTATTAAAAGTGCAAAAGGCATAGATCTGACAGATAGCGGATACAATTACGGCAACTTTAAGCATCCTGATACCCTTGACGGTATGTGGTTTTATTCCACATATTTATCCAATGTTTTGGGAAGACTGTTTACCGGACTGCCTCTTGGCAATACCATGCTTGGGATGAATATTTACTGCGGCATTTTAAAGTGCATCATTCCGGTAATGTTTTATTTTTTCCTTACAGGTACAAAGAACATTAGCGGACCCGTGGCATTTTTCGGAGAGCTTGCAGCACTTGGTCTTTGCTGGTGTCCCGTTGCGCTTATATATAATTATCTGACATATCTTTTATTCGGATTATGCATGATGCTTCTTATATCGGGACTGCTGTCGAAAAAAACCGTATTACTTTTTTTGGCAGGTGTGGTTCTCGGATTAAATGTATTTACAAGACTTCCTAATATCTGCGAGACTGCACTTATCCTAATCGTCATCGGATATTCGGTGATTGAAAAAGAAAAGGCAACTGAATGTATAAAAAAATGTCTGATATGCATAGGCGGATTTGCATCTGCTGTTATAGTAATGCTTTTGATCGCCGGACCATCGGCGTATATAAACGGTATATCAGAGCTTTTCGGTGCAACAAAGGAAGCATCGGATTATTCACCTCTTGGGATGATTGCAGATATTCTCATGGGATATAAAGACAGTCTGTTTTATCTTTTAAGGACGGCAGGATTTCTTATCTGCATTATTCTTGTAAGCATCGCAGTTCCTGCTAAATTAAAGAAAGTACGATATGCGGTAACAGTTATTTTATCAGTGCTATTTCTTTATTATATGGAGAGAAACAGTCTGTTTGGATTTGATTACACAACTCTTCAGGCAGCGTTTCAGTTTGCTGTTCTCTGGATTGATATTTCCCTGATCGTATTTATAATTGCGATCATTGATAAAAATATCGCAAGAGAAACAAAGCTTTTATCACTGGCGGGACTGATCACTATCCTCATTACTCCCATAGGAAGCAATAACGGACTATATCCTGTTTTAAACAATATGTTCATAGTTTTCCCGGTTTCGATCCAGCTGATCTATGATTATTCAAAAAAAGAAATCTCATTAGTAAAGGGCAGATTAAAGGGTGACATGTTTTTTGGAAGTATCGGAGCATGTATTGTAATGATGATCATATCCTGTCTCGGAACAGGAATGTTTTGTCTGTTTAATGACAGGGATGCAGATTACTGGGTTGAGGGCAATCCTGTCCTTGCCGGGATGAATACAAATGAAAACATGGTCCGTGATCTGACGGAACTCTCAGTATATTACCGGGAAATAACAGATAGTGGAGATAAAGGACTATTGCTGTACGGCAATATCCCGGCACTAATGTATTATCTGAATGGACAGCCGGTCATATCCTCGTCCTGGCCGGACCTTGATTCATATAACAGTATGAAATTTGAAAATGAGATAAACAGTATGACAGGTCATCCGGTCATCATGATAGGACAGGGAAGCCTGCTGTACGAAATGGATGATCTGACAGCTGAAGTATCGTTGGATCTTTCTGAAAAAGAAAAAATACTGCTGGAATACATAAAAAATAATGATTATTCTCTTGATTATGTAAACCGGATCGCAAAAGTTTATACTTTGAAATAATATAATTTGCCACAATATTTTGTGAGTCTATACGAAAAAGGCCGAAATATTGTGGCTTTTATTTTGACATCATTATACTGTTATGGTAAACTTTCGGAGAGTGGGTTTTTGTGCCCAATTTGGTATTTTTTATAATATTTTCGAGGAAAACGAAGGTGGAGAAAAGAAGAAAAAGGGGACTGATGTCCGAAGAGAAAAGAAAGTATACCATTATGTCTGATGAGATCATCGAGCTCGTATCTAAAGGCGAATATGCCGAGGCGGCGGACATAGCGGATCAGATAGACTGGCGCAAAGTCAGAAGTTATACAATGCTTCAGCGTATCAGTGACCTCTATAAAGTCAACAACAGACTTCAGGATGCTCTTGATATCATGCTCCTTGCCTACGACAGAAGTCCTAACAGCAAGAGTACGGTTTTTTCCATTTGTGAACTTTATCTTGAGACAGGCGATCAGGTATCTGCAATGCAGTACATGAGCGTATACAACAGGATGGCCCCCGGTGATGTAGGCGGTGACATCCTTAAATATGAACTCCTCGAATATGCTGAGGCTACATACGAGGAGAGAGTAGCCCAGCTTGAAAAGATCGCATCAAAGAGCCTTGAGCCGGAGTGGACATACCAGCTCGCATACATGTATCACTGTATGGGACTTGCCACCAGATGTGTTGAGTGCTGTGACAAGCTGATCTCACTTTTTGGCAAGGGTCCTTTTGTAATAAAGGCCATGGAGCTCAAAATGCTTCACGCAAAGCTGTCCGAGTCCCAGCAGGCTGTATACGACAGGCGAAACGATGTGGAGGGAGACCTCTCTTCATTTGAGAGCGACAGCGAGGAGATGCCCGGTGCCACTGAGGAAGATGATTTCCACGTAAAGACAATAGATATGAGCAAGTTCAATACCATCAATCTTCAGAAGGCCCTGGCAGAGTCAATGAGAGAGCTTATGGGTGATGATGAGATCAGTGATGATACAAAAGTGACTCATAAGATCGCTTCATCAATGATGGATGATGACGATGATGATATAAAGCCGGTAGAAGAGCCGGGCTCTGTCACAAAGAAATTCCACACCAATCCAATCGAAAATGTACCTGAAGTTTATGACGACGGCGGAGAAGTTTATTCCGAAAACGGAGAGCTCCTGTTTACAGACGATGGCGTTAATTTCTATACTCCGGACGGTATCCTTTATGAAGGAGAGCTCTATTATCCCGTAAGCGATGATTACGAGGAGGAGCCTGTATCAGGTGATACGATCGTCATGCCTTCAAGGGATGCAAATGCGGACAAGAAGGAAGCAGCACCTGAGAAAACTCCGGAGCCGGAGACAAAAGAGGAAGCAGAGGCCGAAAAGGTGATCCATGAGACATTCTTTGAGGACAAGACAGCTGATATCTACAGTACATCTTCTATACAGAGAATGGCTTCGGAGGAGAAAAAGCCTGAAGTAGTAGACCTTGAGGCGATTGCAAAACAAAATACCGAAAAGAGTTCGATATTCAGCAATATAAAGAAGGACGGAGAGTTTAATGATGTACTGTCGGTAGGAACTGACGGTCAGATATCTCTCGTAATGCCCGGTGACAATAAAGAAGAAAAGCAGATCACAGGTCAGCTCAATATAGAGGACGTCCTCGCCGAGTGGGAAAAGGTAAAAGAGAAAAAACAGGCCCAGCAGGATGAGGAAGTAAAACAGAATATCCTCGAGCAGACAGGCAAGATCTTTGAAGACTTTGATGAGAATCGTAAAAACGGAGTCATCGCCCAGATTGAGGAAGAGCAAAAGAAGCAAAAGAGAGTACTCGGCAACGAGATTGAGCTCAAGAAATATGAAGATATAGTAAAGAAGGATGAGCCTTCATTTGATGCTACGGCAGCCCTTAACAAAGTATACGATACTCCCATCTGGGATGAGGTAGACAAGGCAGTCGAGGCAGATAAGAAAAAGAGCGAAGCACCGGAAGGCGAGGTCCAGACACTTGCGGCAGGAGCTGCAGTGGCGGCAGTTGCAGGGGCAGCGGTTGCAGGTGAAAAGGCAGCAGAGACAGCAGAGACGGCAGCATCATCAGTTGCGACAGCGGTAATAGATGAGCTTGCGGATATTAAACCTTCTGCAGAAGGGGACACAATAGAACTGCCTGATGAAGTGAGAGCATACAGCTACTCTCTTAATACAACCCAGGTGATCGATACAGAGCAGGTTTCAAAAGAGACAAAGATTACTCTTAATGATGATGCGAAAGAAGAGGATACAAAGGAGCCTGAAGTAGACAAGCCCGGCGATGAAGCTGTAGCGGAAGAGCCTGAAACAGAGGAAACAACCGTATCAGAGGAAACTGTATCGGAAGAAACCGTATCAGAAGAAAATGTTACAGAAGAGACAGAGCAGGAAGAGCCTATTGTGGAAGCGGCTCCGGAACCTGAGCAGTCCGTATCTCCCGAGACAAACAATATCACATTAAATACAGAGCAGATATCAGATATAGGCAGTGCTCTTGAGGAAGCTGCCGATAAGGAAACTGCAAAGGCAGTATCCGAGAGCAATGATGATTATAATGAAGATGAAGACAGGGATTTCTCATACGATGAGCAGATTATATTTGAAGACTTCTTATATTCGAAGAAGATGAGAGCCCAGATCCTTGAGGCAGTGGATGTCATCTCCCTTGCGTCATATGTGGGAAATGTATTTATCACCGGCGAGAGCGGTATGGGTACACTTAATCTGGCCAAAGCTATCATCAAGGAGATCCAGCTCATCGACAGCAATTTCATCGCAGCCAAGGTTGCCAAGATAAGCGGTAACAAGATGAACAACAAGGATATCCCCGGTATGTTCATGCAGCTCTCAAACGGCGCCCTCATTATCGAAAAAGCAGGAAAGCTCACAAAGGATACCCTTGAAAATATTACAAGAGCCCTCGAAAATGCGGGAGACGGTATCATCGTCATTATGACGGATACAAAGAAGGAGATAGACCGTCTCGTTAATTCATACAGCGTTCTGACAGGATATTTCAATGCGAGAGTTGATATCGTACCGATGAGTGACAACTCTCTCGTGGAATATGCCAAGAAATATGCATACTCACAGGAGTTCAAGATCGATGAGGAGCGCGGAGTCCTCGCTCTCCATGCACGTATCAGTCAGCTCCAGATAGGTGAGCATATAGTGACAAGAGGCGAGGTTGAGGAGATCGTCGATGAGGCGATTGACCATGCAACCAGATTCAGACTGTCTAACTTTACAAAGGTTCTGGCCGGTAAGAGATACGATTATGAAGATATGATCATTCTATACGAAAAAGATTTTAAAAACTAAAGATTTTTTGTATAAAATGTGGTATAATTGTATTTCATAAAAGGGAAATGCGATAATGTATGGAGGTTAACATGGCAGAAACTAAAAAGTCGTCGTCAAAAACGGCAGTAAAGATAGCTGAGAAAAAGGCTACAGATAAGAAGACACAGGAGAAGAAAGTCACAGTAAATGTTGACGAACTTCCCGAGAAATTATTTATAACAGACGCAGATCAGTTCGTATTTGCACAGGGTTCTCACTATGAGATTTACAAAAAGCTCGGTGCCCATCCCTGCAAAAAGGATGGAAAACAGGGTACATACTTTGCAGTATGGGCTCCCAATGCCCGGAGCGTAAGTCTCGTCGGTAATTTCAACAACTGGGATACAAATGCCACGCCTATGATAAAGCGTGATAACGGTGGTATATATGAAGTATTTATGGAAGGTCTCGGGGAGGGAGAGCTCTATAAATACTTTATTGTGACGCCAAGCGGTGACGGTATCTACAAGGCAGACCCTTATGCAAATTATGCGGAATTACGTCCAGGTACAGCTTCTGTGGTATATGACATCAAGAAGCTTAAGTGGAGCGATTCAAAGTGGTTGGAGGAGAGAAAGAAAAAGAATCTTTTCAGCGAGCCTATCGCAATTTATGAATGCCATATAGGTTCATGGATGAAACATCCCGACGGAACCGAGGACGGATTCTATACATACAGAGAATTTGCCGACAGGATATGCGAATATCTTAAGAAGATGAAGTACACCCATGTGGAATTAATGGGTATTGCAGAGCATCCCTTTGACGGTTCATGGGGATATCAGGTGACGGGATATTATGCTCCCACATCAAGATACGGTACACCGGAAGATTTTGCATATCTTATCAACAAGCTTCACAGCATCGGTGTCGGTGTAATCCTTGACTGGGTTCCTGCACATTTCCCGAGAGATGCGTTTGGTCTGGCAGAGTTTGACGGTACATGTCTCTACGAGCATCCCGACAAGAGACTGGGTGAGCATCCTGACTGGGGTACAAAGATATTTAACTACAGCAAGAATGAGATCAGAAACTTCCTCATCGCCAATGCCCTTTACTGGATCAAGGAGTTCCATATTGACGGACTCAGAGTAAAACCTCGATGCGATAGAATTTTTCAAACATCTTAACTCCGTTATCCGCGGACTTAACATGGGTGTAATGACAATTGCCGAGGAGTCGACAGCATGGCCTAAAGTAACAGCGGCTCCTGAAGATGACGGACTCGGATTTACATTTAAGTGGAACATGGGCTGGATGCATGATTTCTGCGATTATATGAAGCTCGACCCTTACTTTAGAAAGGGTAACCACTACAAGATGACATTTGCCATGAGCTATAACTGCTCAGAGAAGTATATCATGCCTCTCTCACATGATGAGGTAGTACATCTTAAGTGCTCAATGGTCAACAAGATGCCCGGATATCAGGTTGATAAATATGCAAACCTCCGTACCGGATATACATTTATGTTTGGTCATGCCGGCAAAAAGCTCCTCTTTATGGGCCAGGATTTTGCTCAGGAGAGAGAGTGGAGCGAGGCAAGAGAGCTCGACTGGTTTATGCTCGAGAATCATTTAAACCGGGGTATGATGGATTATGTAGCAGAGCTGCTTAACTATTACAGAAAGAATCCTGCACTTTACGAGCTGGATGACAGCTGGGACGGATTTGAGTGGGTAAATGCAGACGATGCGGACCGCAGTACATACAGCTTTATCAGAAAGAGCAAAGACGGCAAGAAGAATGCGCTCTTTGTACTCAACATGACACCGATTCAAAGAGACAACTACTACGTAGGTGTCATAAAGCCCGGCAAATACAAGCTGGTACTCAACTCCGACGAGGAGAGATTTGGCGGTCAGGGCCACGAGCTTCCCAAGGAACTCAAGGCTATCGAGATGGAATGTGACAAAAAGCCTTATGCCATCTGCTTTGACCTCCCTCCGTACGGATCGGCTGTTTATGAATTTTAAATAAAGGAAATATAAATAATGATAAAGGCACTCACTTAGCGTGGGTGCCTTTTCATTTGAATATATGTTAGAATATTTTATCTTAAAACTTATTTATTAAAGGTGAAAAAATGCTTGAACTTAAAGACATAAAAAAAGATTACCGGACGGGAAGTACTGTGGTACATGCCCTGAAGGGTATAGATTTGAAATTCAGAAAAAATGAATTTGTGGCAGTCCTCGGTCCGTCAGGATGCGGCAAGACAAGTATGCTGAATATAATCGGAGGACTCGATAAAGCCACTGATGGAGACCTAATAATAAACGGTATCTCCACGAAAAAATATAAGGATAGGGACTGGGACGGATACAGAAACCACCGGGTCGGATTTGTATTTCAGAATTACAATCTCATCCCCCATCAGAATGTATTTCAAAATGTGGAGATCACACTGACACTATCCGGTGTATCAAAATCAGAGAGGAAAGAAAAAACACTAAAAGTCCTCGAAGATGTAGGCCTGTCGGATCAGATAAAAAAGAAACCGTCGGAGCTGTCCGGAGGACAGATGCAGCGGGTAGCCATTGCAAGAGCCCTTGTAAACAACCCGGATATAATACTTGCCGATGAGCCTACGGGAGCTCTTGACTCTGAGACGTCTGTCCAGATTATGGAGATTTTAAAAGAAGTTTCAAAAGATCATCTGGTGATAATGGTCACACATAATGCAGAACTGGCAGATAAATATGCATCAAGGATCATAAGGATGCTGGACGGGGAGATTATATCGGATTCAGATCCCGTTACGGATGATGAGATAACACCGGAAGATACAACAGATATCAATAAATCCGGTAATAACAATACGCTCGGCAGTAAAAGGCAGAAACTAAAGGGCATGAATTTTGCCACATCATTAAACCTGTCACTTAGAAATCTCTTTACTAAAAAAGGGAGAATGATACTGACCTCATTTGCCGGCAGTATAGGTATAGTCGGTATAGGTTTGATCCTGGCCATATCAAAGGGAACCACCGGATATATAAATAAAGTACAGGCTGATGCACTGATATCATATCCAATAGTGATAGACAGTGAATCGGTGGATATAACCGATATGATGATGTCATATCTTGAGGAAGAGACCGGTGAGGTGACCCATGATGACCCGGATCGGGTATATGAGAAATCTTCCTTATTAAGTATGGCAGACAGGTTTTCAGGTCCGGTCACCCATGACAACCATCTGGATTCATTCAGGGAATATCTGGAAAGTGAGCTTGAAGGCGGTGACGGCAGACTTAAAAATGTTCTGACAGGTATCAGGTATACATACTATATGGATTTTGATGTATATACGGAAAATGTCGACGGCATCATTCAGAGCACTGATATCAGGGATATTATGAACGATATCATGATGAGTAATTACAGTGAGGATAATTATTCGGAAGATATGCTTTCGGATTATTCAAATCTCGTTTCTTCATTTTCAGTGGGATATACTGAAATGTGGACAGAGATAATGCCGGGACTGGACGGGGAACCTGTAAATAAAGTAATCTCCGATCAGTATGAACTCCTTGCCGGCAGATGGCCCGAGGATACGGACGAGATAATGCTTGTCATCGATGAGAATAATGAGGTTGATGCAGTCACACTGTACGCTCTCGGTCTTATCAGTCGGGAAGATGTCTTTCGCCAGGACATTTCATGGTCATATGAGGAGATAATGGACAGGGAATACAGGCTGGTGATCAATACAGATAATGTAAATGAAGATACAGAAGAAACCGCAGATCCCGGACCTGATCCGGAGGAATTATATGAGAGCGGTATGCCCCTTAAGATAACAGGTGTGATAAAGCCTGATCTCGAAAGCGAAAATGCAATGCTGAATGGAACACTGGCTTATACATCAATGCTTACGGAATATATAGCAGAAAATCAAAAAGAAAGCGAACTGTCATCCATAAATCTGTATGTATCCACATTTGAGGATAAAGATACAGTCGAGGAGATAATAGATGAATATAACGGATCTGCAAAAGATACGGAGCAGATAAGATATACGGACATGTCAGGACTCATAATGAGCTCGGTTGAGACTGTTGTAAATGCCATAGCTTCTGTACTCATAGCATTTGTGGCAGTATCGTTAATTGTTTCTTCCATTATGATAGGGATCATAACTCTGGTATCCGTACAGGAGAGGACCAGGGAGATAGGAATTCTGCGGGCAGTCGGTGCATCAAAAAAAGATGTATCAGGTCTGTTTAATGCGGAAACTGCCATAATAGGATTTACATCGGGAGTAATAGGTGTAGGCCTGACGGCTTTGTTATGTATACCTGTTAATTATGTGGTACAGATGGTTACTGAGATTGACGGTTTATCTGCATACCTGCCTGTTAAGACCGGGGTCAATTGTTAAGAGGTCTGTAGTATAGTTATCTCAAGTTAAGCGAAGGAAACAAAAACCTCGCAAGACATTAAAAATGACTAATTCCCCCCCTTTTATACTTTTAAAAAGTAGGGGCTTGCATTTGGAAACAGATGTGGGCTTCTATTTTTTTGCTCTTTTTTCAAATATTATGTGAAAAAATAAAATTTTTTTCAAAATTTTTTAATTTTTTATGATTTTAGGGGAAAAGTGCAACACTTTTGCAACACTTCGTGTTGTATGATGTACTCAACAAAGAGAAAAGAAAGGAGAGGACAACAAAATGGACAATACAAAAAAGATTTTCCAGATAATAATCATGCTCCTCTGCTTCCTTATAACAGTCTCTTTCATATGGATGGCAGTG
>CADBFE010000088.1:10595-16424 GCA_902793845.1 uncultured Lachnospiraceae bacterium
GGAATCGTATTTATGATACCGTTCGCAGTGATAAGCCTTAAATGGTACAAGGCAGCAGTTACACGCGAACATTAAAACAGACTATTTCCCCTATCCCCCCTTCATATAAGTTCCCCGACCTGAAACATGGTCGGGGTTCTTTGTTTTGCTCGGAATGACTCTTAAGGATAATGAAGGGTCAGTTAAATGCTTTACAGCAAACGGATACAGCGAATTTACAGGCGGGAATGTGAACTGCTATATCAAAACAGTTAAATAATCGGCTTAAATTAACATAATAATGTTGTATTTTTATATTTAATAGTAATAATGCACAAAGAAAACCATTGTTTATAGTCTGTTTTGTCTGAAATTCTTCTTGTTTTAATATCCTTTGTGAATAAAATATCTTTTGTACAACATAAGATTTAAACGGAGGAAAAAGAAATGAAAAAGAAGTTTTTTGCAGTAATGACAGCAGCAGTTATGTCAATGGCAGTCCTTGCAGGATGTGGTGATGTAACAGAGGCAGACGTACAGAACGCAGTTGATGCAGTAGCAGAGCAGGTTCCCGATGAAGTTAAAGACGGCGTTGCAGATGCAGCTGATGAGCTTGGCGTATCAGCAAACGATGTTGCAGATGCAGCTAATGAAGCACTTGACGCAGCAGAGGATGTAGCAGCAGACGCAGTTGAAGAGAACCTTACATACATGGGTGGTCTTTACATCTCAGAAGAGGACAACGACCTCACACTTGTACTTGTTCGTGATCAGAACGAAGGAAACATCATCGCAATCGTTTCAAAGGGTGACTACTTCTCATACGGAATCGTAGACGTAACAGAGACAAAGACAACAGATGATGGTACAGAGTACACAGCATTCACACTTGATGGTAACGAGTACGGATATATCTTCAACGAGAACGCAGAAGAAGGCGGAATCCTTGTAGATACAGACGGAACAGTTTACGAAGCTAAGTTCGTTGACGAGTCAGCAGCTAAGGATTACATCGCTCAGGCTCACTAATTAAAAGCAAACAACTTTACTGGAAAACCGCTTGCAACCGGAAGGTTACAGGCGGTTTTTTTGTTGGAGCAGGGAAAAAATAAAGGGATTACCAAATTCATTGACATAAATGGGTCATCAGAACATAATGAATACGAGAATATATGCATAGAAATGGCAATTTGCAAAGAGAAAGCGGTAGTCTATGCCGCAAGGAGAAAAAATGATTAATATAATTGAAGAAACCATAAAACCATATAATGGTGTTGGTTGTATAAAGCTAGGCATGACGCTTCCGCAGATAAGAGCAATGCTAAAAGAAAACAAAACACCTTTTAATCAGACCGTCAATCCAAACAAGGGATGTACCCCTGAGGTTCCATGGACTTTTATCAAAATATTTGATTCAATAACGATGTGTTTTGCAAAAGACATACTGTTTTCTATAGTAGTTGAAGGAAAATATAAAGGAAAAACAGCTCATGGATTATATATAGGAATGAAAATGTCTGAGGCAGAACAGTTAGATCCTACTATAGAATACAATGATGAAGATGAAGACTTCATTTCCAAAGAGGGTTATTGGATTAATGATGAAATAGAGTCAGGCTTAATATGTGCGATCACAATTTTTTTACCTGAATTGGACAGTGAAGATTTCTTTAAATATGAGTGGGTAGATAAATACGTGAATAGATCAATAGCTGAATAAAGAGTAGTATATATGAGGAAAGACAGAACGGCTATGACCTTAGATTTCCTCTGGAATAAAAAACAACCGGGCGACTTAAATTGTCATCCGGTTGTCACACGAATCGGGGTGACGTGATTCGAACACGCGGCCTCTACGTCCCGAACGTAGCGCTCTACCAAACTGAGCCACACCCCGAGTGGTTATTAACCATAGGAAATGGTAACCTAATTACGCATAAAAGTCAAATAAATATTAGGAAATCCGTATCGGAATCTTTGACAAAATAAATGCTATCAGTGATGAGACGGCAAATACTATTACGACAGATACAGGAACCATTAAATATATATAACTGTTTATTGCAAAGAATCCAAAAGTTTTCAGCATTTCGATTATCATCGGGTGGACGAGATAAATCCCGAGAGTCAGACCGGACAGGATTTTTATAGGTTTGTTCTCAGTATCTGTCTGCTTCCCGCCTGTAAACAGTATAAAGAGTGCACTGCTTGTGAGGAGATTTGTAAAGCACATGGGAGTTGTATATCCCTCAAATGTCGCAAAGCTGCTTCGGCTTTTTATGATTCCAAATATTACTGCAAATATAAGGCCTGTCAGACCGAGTATATAAATGATAATTTTTTTTCTGTTATCAAAATCATCTCTCCATTTGTACAGATAATGGCCGAGTATGAAGTAGCCAAGATACCCTGGGAAATATTCGACCCGACACTGGCTTAAAAAGTCCATGATTAGATATTTAAAAGGAAATTCAAAATAAAAAGCAGTCGGTACAAACAGGCAGAGCAGAATAAATGGTACTAAAAATAATCTGCATACACTTTTATCCTGAACTCCATGATAAATAAGGGGTACAAGGAGTGAGAGAAAAGCTATCATCGGCAGATACCAAAGGTGATAATATGCATTGCCACCTATCCATTTGATTGCCGATAATCTAAGGGTTTCTTTAAGGTCAGGCGTATTAAGTAATTCTCCCGCATATATTAAGTCAAAGACAATATAGATCCCTTTCCAAAGCATATATAATACAAAGAATCTTAGAAATCTTTTAAATACTGTATCCTTAACGGTCACATTTCTGCCGTCTCTGAATGACAGGGCACCGCTTATCATGACAAACAGGGTCACTCCGGAAAAGGCGAGTACATTGCAGAAATATCCGAAAGAAAAAGCACTCTCATATACGCCGGCAGATGATACTATTTGAGCCGAAACGTGAACCAGTATTACAAGTATGCAGGAGAATATCCTTAATTTTTCAAAAACCTGAATCTTCATTATTTATGATTAATTTTCTGTCTTAACTAATGCACCGGCTATAGCCATTATAAGTGCAAATACTACACCTGATACTGCCCAGATGATCCATGAATAATCCCATCTCTTTGTGAGAAAGCTGACAACCAGATAGATCGCTGTGATAGCCATCCAGTAAATTCCGGGGAGAGGAGAGAGTTTTTTTGCTTTATTCTTTTCCTCTCTCGTAAAGCCCTCTGTCTGGAGGATTATTTTGTATGAAGCATATACACCGCACTTAGCCACAAAGATGTATACGGCAGAAGCTATCATAAGGAGCAGTACACATACCATACTTGTGATCACAAAGCTGGGTACACCGGAAAGTGAAGCAATGATAAGGGGCATGGGCGAGAGTACACAAAGCAGTACGCCGATAGCAAGTGCGATGGTATTTCCTGATTCCTCAGCTGCCATCCTCTCCCTGACCATACCGTCAACACCGTAGCCGGTTTCAAAGCAATCAGTCTGCATAAATTCATATTTGCTGAGCTTGCCGCTCTTTGTCACAAAGATAAATACAGCTATAGCCAGGTGGAGAAACAGGAATATGAGACCTATAAGTGATGCAGTATTTGAGGATAACTGAATCTTATCCCATGTCGATAATCCGGAGAGGAATATCAGCATCACAGGACATGTCACACATAAGAATACACCGATACCTATAACGGGGAGGAGTTTTTTCCTTATGGAAATATATTCGGAGGCTTCCTCCAAAGTAATCGTTCTTAATGAGGATTCGGATCTGCTGCTTTCATAACCTGTCACGGCTTCCTTTGACTCGGGCTCCATATCATCTTTAAGTAGATAATCTGTAGATACTCCGAACAGGTCAGCCAGCTTTAATATTTTCTGGAGATCGGGAACACTCTGGGCACCCTCCCATTTTGAGACTGACTGGCGGGATACATCCATCATGTCTGCCAGCTCTTCCTGGGACCATCCGTTTTTCTTTCTTTCATTAATAATCTTATCTGCTAAAATCATAATTTTGATTTCCTTTCTTTTTTGAAGGCAATCTGATTTACTGTTTTATTATATCAGATGTACCGGTTTTTGATTTTGTTTTGTTCGAACAACTAAAAATTATCAAAAATCCGGGTAGCATACCATAAAGAAAGCCGTCCAATTTGTCAACCGGCGGTTTACATATACACACAATGATATAAATCGATTGACAAAAAAGATTAAAATAAATAAAATAAAAACAAATAAATAAAATAAAAAGAAATAAATAAAATAAAAAACAAAAGGAGACCAACTATGAAAGACGACTATTTTGTACCTTCATTTGGAAATAAACCCCGTAATCTCGTAGGCAGGGAAAATATTATGTCAAAGTTTGAAGAATGTCTCAACAGTGTACCGGGAAGTAGGGACAGAGCACTTGTCATGCTTGGTCAGAGAGGAGCAGGAAAGACTGTTTTATTATTGGAGTTAGCTCAGATGGCGACGGAAAAAGGTTTTGTTGTTGCTTTACCTACAGTAGTATCAAAGGAAATGCCGGTAAGAGTCGTTGAGAAACTGATTTCATCAAGTGAAAATGTTCTGAAAAACAAGAAAAGCAAAATTTCCGGGGGAAGTATAAATATGTTTGGATTCGGTGCCGGAATACAGATGAAAGACGATAATGATGAAAAGAAAAGCTTTTCTCAGAAATTGAATGAAATCTGCAAGGAAATAAACAAAAATGGACATCCTGTGTTAATTCTGATAGATGAGCTACAGGCCAACAATGAAGAATTAAAGCAGCTCATAATTGCTTACCAGGAAATGGTAGGTGAAGGAATTGATGTCGCATTGGTTATGGCAGGACTTCCTGGAGCGGTTTCGTCAGTACTTAATGAGCATGTACTGACATTTATAAATCGTTCGACAAAGATTGAGTTGGAGCCACTCAGACAAAATGATATCGAGATTTATTATACTAAGGCATTTAATGAGCTGGGAATAAATATAGATAATGGAACAATTAAGAACGCTGCCAGGCAAACAGAAGGTTCTCCTTATATGATGCAGCTGATAGGACATTATATAACAATTCTGTCCGATGACAGTGGTGTGATTGATAAAGACAATATAAGCAAGGCACTAACAATGGCAGAAGATGATTATCAAAATGATATTTGCAAGACGACATTAGCTGCTTTATCTGAAAAAGATATATTATTCCTTAAAGCGATGTCAAAAGACGGAGAAGAAAGTGAAGTAAATGATATTGCAGAGAGAATAGGTGCATCAAATCAGTATGTTCAGATTTATAAAAAAAGACTTATTCAGTCAGGCATAATTAATCAGCCTGCAAGAGGAAAGGTCAGAATTGTTATTCCGTATTTGAAAGAGTATCTGGCGAAGGGTGAGGAGTACATTTATTAACAGATTTCAAAAAGCATCTGTTCACTTTTGACAAACAGATGCTTTTTGAAATGAAATGTTATATTATAATCTCTTCAGGAATTCTTTTGAAATCTCGTAAAGCTGTCTCTTAATATTTCCGATTCGGTCAGGTGACTCAGAAGCTTCTGATGGATTAAATACAGATGCAAGTCCTGCATTAATGTTTTCTGTGTATTCTATAGAAGAAACTGTTATCTGTCTGGCTGAAAGGACCACTTCAAGATCTGACATGTTATCCTTTAACATACTTAATGAAGAAGCTCTGTCGCTCATGACACTTCCGGCAAATCCGGTTTCCGTATAAACAAACTCTGCACTTATTCTGCCGTAGCTTTCCGTCTGTGTATATATATTTACCTTTGGAGTAGCTTCATTATCATTTACAAAGTGAAGAGATACACTTCCCTCCTCACCACCTATCTCCATTGGCA
>CADBFE010000089.1 GCA_902793845.1 uncultured Lachnospiraceae bacterium
TTGACAGGATTTCCAGCAGTATCTGACCACCAAGGGACAGTCCGCCCATCAGCAGCACAGACCCGCCAAAGTTTTCTTCTATGTACCGGATGATCTCGTCTGCGTTATCCTTTATGGTTGTGAAGGATCTGTCACTACCGGCATGGCCGTCAAGCACCGGAATAATCACATGATACCTGTCCTTTAATTTCCCTGCCACTTCCCGATAATTCCACCATGATAATCCTCCGCCGTGCAGGAGAATGAGTATATCTTTTTTATTGTTACCGTATTCAACAGTTTTCATTTTCCGATTTCCATTTTTTCAAAACACCTGAAAATATTATACCATTAAAGAGCATAGAGTGGCTGAGACTGCTTTGCGTTTGCTCTTTAAAAGTGATAAAATTGCAGTGTATATACATTGGATAACATATAAGTTTATAAACTATTTTTAAGAGATATAGGGGTAAGGAGCAAAAATGGGACTCGTAAAAACAAACGGCAACTGCGTAGGATGTAACAGGTGTATAAGTGCCTGTCCGAGTAGGGGAGCAAATGTTGCCATTCAAAAAGACAGAGGCAATGTAATAGAAGTCGATCCCAAGAAGTGTATTGCCTGCGGTGCCTGTATCGATGTGTGCGAGCATGGTGCAAGAGAATACGAGGATGATGTGGAAAGATTTTTTGCTGATTTAAAGAGAGGCGAAAAGATTTCCGTACTTATCGCTCCGGCATTTTTGGCTAATTACAAAAGCGATTATGAAAAGTATCTCGGCATGCTTAAAAAAGCCGGTGTAAACAGGTTTATCAGCATTTCTTTTGGCGCCGATATTACAACCTGGGCATATATTAAATATATTACCGAGCGTAATTATTACGGAAGCATCTCTCAGCCATGTCCTGCTGTAGTCGGATATATCGAGCGTCATATCCCGGAGCTACTTCCAAAGCTTATGCCGGTACAGAGCCCTATGATGTGCGGCGCCATCTATGTAAAGAAGTATTTAAAAGTTCCTGATAAACTCGCCTTTATCAGCCCTTGTATTGCAAAGAAAAATGAGATTGACGATCCCAATAATAACGGTTACATTTCATATAATCTGACATTCAAGCATCTGATTCAGTACCTCAAAGACAATCCTGTTAAGGATTTCACTCCTTACACAGATGAGATAGAGTACGGTCTCGGATCCATCTATCCCATGCCGGGCGGACTTAAGGAAAATGTTTACTGGCTCCTTGGCGAAGATGCTCTCGTACGTCAGATGGAGGGTGAGCATCATATGTACGAATACCTTGAGAGAAACAAGGACAGCATCAGAAATGACAAGTTCCCTTATCTCTTTATTGATGCCCTCAACTGTACTAACGGCTGTCTGTATGGACCGGGAGTCGAAGCCAGAAAAACTATGGATGAGAATACGTTTATTACCATCCAGAAGATAAAAGCCGGCAGCAAAAACGATACGAAAAAGACTGCATGGAGCAGAAAACTGACACCTGCTCAGAGACTTGAAAAATTAAATAAACAGTTTGCAAATCTTAATCTGGACGATTTTGTCAGAAAGTATACTGACAGAAGCAAAGACTGTATAGTTAAGATTCCTTCTGAGTCCGAATTATCAAAGATATTTGCCGACATGCAGAAGGATACAGTGGAAAAGCAAAATATCAACTGTGGATGCTGCGGTTACAAATCGTGCAGAGATATGGCAGGAGCAATCTATAACGGATTTAATCATAAATTAAACTGTGTTCATTATATTAAAGACAGGGCTTACGAGGAGAAAGACAGAGCCCTTGAACTCAGCAACGAAGTACAGGCTGCAAGGGATGAGATGAATGCCAGAAAGGAATCTCTCTCTGAAGGAATTAAAAACAATTTTGATTCTCTGACAGAATCAATCAGCACTATCGAGGATACAAGTGCAAATAATGCAAAGCAGACATCCGAGATCTACGAGTCAATGAACGATGTCGATAAATTTGCTGAAAATCTTAAAAATGTACTCTCTGCAATCGAGGGATATATAGGCAAGCTTGATTCAAACAATGCGGATGTAATCGCCATTTCATCCCAGACAAACCTGCTTGCATTGAATGCAAGTATTGAAGCTGCAAGAGCAGGTGATGCCGGCAGGGGCTTTGCTGTAGTAGCCGAAGAAATCAAAAAGCTTGCTGATGATTCCAAGACTACAGCCGATGACAGCAATAAAAATAATGAGGATATCAAGGATGCCATCCAAAAGCTGACCGCCGAGGCGGAAAAACTGACCGATATAGTTGAGAGAGTAAACGAAAGAGCAAGGAGCCTCGTAAAATCATCAGAGGAGACAACTTCTTCCATTGGCACGATGCGTACTGTTACGGAGAATGTTGAGAACTCACTGTCCCAGCTCCTGGAAAGCGAATAATATGCCACCAAGTCGTCACAGCTCCAGCCATCACAGTTCTAGCCGGAGCCACAGCAGTCATTCACATCACAGCTCGTCACATCATTCATCCTCATCTGGCTATTCCTCAGGCAGATCAGGAGGATCTTTCGGGTCCGGGAGCCATACTCCTTCAAGACCCTATGCCCCTGTGCGCAAGAGAGTAAATCAGCCTACGGGATGGAAAGGTGCGAGCGGTACAAAGGTTCACTATCATCTCTATGAACATGATTATGATTATTATCCTGAATCATGGACTGATGAAGAGGGCCGGGATTTCCGTGAGGGATACTATGATGAAAACGGCAATTACTATGCCAATATATTAGCTGACGGCGCAACCACAATGCTCAAATGTGAGTACTGTGGAAACAGGATACTATATACCATGAAGGAAGGCGATCTGCCTTCATGTGATAAGTGCGGATCCCAGTTTGATATACAGATAAAGGATAAAGTCGCAGATGATAAAAGACAATCAAAGAGTAAGATAATAGACAATATATACATGTTTATCGGACTCGGCGCTGTGTTGTTTTATATCTGTATGTTTGTTGGTGTATGTGTATTTATGATCAGCGGGGCAGCCAAAGCTTTCAACGAAAAAAAAGAGGAATCTTCTCAGACAGTGTATGTAGAGGAAATCCTCAGAAACTGCAGCCTCGACGGAGAGGACTGGTATGATCCGGTCACAGAAACCTGGTTTTGGTTTAATGATGAAGAACAGCCGTATCAGTGGCAGTATTGGGTAGAGGGTATCTCCTCAGACTATGGTGATTACGGCTGGATGGAGTATGACCCTGATGAGTCTGCATGGTATATCGAGACATCTGACGGAGTCTGGACACTTCTTCCTGATAAATACGATGCCTCATCACTATGGCATATGAACGACGAATATACTAACCAATTTGAAGAGGATTGATTTTATAATGTTTAATATTAGTTAACGGTGCCTGTCATCAGGTTCAATTAAACGCCCATACCGGGCGTTTTTTGTATATAAAATTAATAAAACCTATTGACTGGGTAGGTAATTGCAAATATAATACCTACTATACAAGTAGGTAATAAGGAGATTATCAATGGAAAAGAGAATATATTTGGATAATGCTGCAACAACAAGGGTTTTACCGGAGGTCTTTGAGACCATGAAGCCTTTCTTTACAGAGGAGTATGGTAATCCGTCAAGTGCGTATGAGTTTTCGGGCAGGGTAGCAAACAGGATTGCAGAAGCCACAGAAGAAATAGCGAAACTCATAAATGCAAAAGCAAAAGAGATTTATTTTACATCAGGCGGAAGTGAATCCGACAACTGGGCATTAAAGGGTGTGGCTGATGCACTTAAATCAAAGGGAAATCATATCATTACTTCAAAGATCGAGCATCATGCAATACTCCATACATGTGAGTATCTTGAAAAGCAGGGATATGAAGTAACATATCTCGATGTGGATGAGAACGGACTGGTTGATCCGGCTGCTCTTGAGAAGGCAATCAGACCGGAGACGATCCTGATCTCAGTAATGTTTGCCAATAATGAAATTGGCACAATAGAGCCGATTGCCAAGATCGGAGAGATCGCCCATAAACACGGTATTTATTTCCATACAGATGCCGTTCAGGCATTCGGTCATGTACCCATAGATGTTGAGGCCATGCATATAGACATGCTTTCTGCCAGTGGCCACAAGATAAACGGACCCAAGGGTATAGGTTTACTTTATATAAGGACGGGAACGAAGATATCTAATTTTATCCATGGAGGAGCCCAGGAGAGAGGCAGGAGAGCGGGCACTACAAATGCTCCGGGCATTCTCGGCTTTTCAAAAGCTGTATCAATAGCATCTGAAAAAATGGATGAAAGGACAGCCCATGAGACAAAGCTCAGGGACAGGCTGATAGAGAGAGTCCTTTCGGAGATACCTCACAGCAGATTAAACGGCCACAGAGAAAACAGATTGTCAAACAATACGAACTTTTGCTTCAGATTTATAGAGGGAGAGTCACTCCTCATACTCCTTGATAAGAAGGGGATATGTGCGTCGTCCGGTTCTGCATGTACATCGGGATCCCTTGATCCGTCCCATGTACTGCTGGCAATAGGACTGCCCCATGAGATAGCCCACGGTTCGGTGAGATTCACATTATCAGAGGAAACGACAGAGGAGGATATAGACTATACCGTTGAGTCTTTAAAACAGATAGTTGAGAGACTCAGAAGCATGTCACCTCTCTATGAGGATTTTGTAAAGAAAGAAAAGTTGTCGAAAGTACATTAAGGAGAAAAAACATGAGTCAGGTAACAGAATACAGCGAAAAATTAATGGATCATTTTATGAATCCCAGAAATGTCGGTGAGATGGAAAATCCGTCAGGTGTCGGTACGGTAGGTAACGCAAAATGCGGAGATATCATGAGAATGTATCTTGATATCGATGAAAACAGGGTAGTCAAAGAAGCAAAGTTTAAGACATTCGGATGCGGCGCTGCTGTTGCGACGAGCTCCATGGCAACAGAACTGGTAAAAGGCAAGACTGTGCAGGAAGCCCTTGAGGTAACAAACAAAGCTGTAATGGAAGCTCTGGACGGACTGCCTCCTGTAAAGATACACTGCTCACTTTTGGCAGAGGAAGCGATACACGCCGCTCTTTGGGATTATGCAAAGAAAAATGATATAGTAATAGAAGGACTTAAAGAACCGGTAAATGACATAGACGAAACCGAAGAATTTTACAAGATGCAGGGAGAATGATCATGATATCTACAAGGGGGCGCTACGCACTGCGGGTAATGATAGATATAGCATCCAATCAGGGAGACGGATATGTACCGATGAAAGATGTGGCGGCGAGGCAGGGGCTGTCGCTTAAGTATCTTGAGCAGATCATACCTCCTCTTAAAGATCACGGACTGATCAAAGGCATCCAGGGAAAAGGCGGAGGTTACAGGCTCACGAAAAAACCGTCTGAGTACAATATAGGTGAGATACTGAGACTGACAGAAAAAGACTTGGCACCGGTAAGCTGTCTGGCAGAGGGAGCTCCGGAGTGTGAGAGACGACAGGAATGCAAGACTGTAAAGCTCTGGGAAGGCCTTGAAAAAGTGACGAATGAGTATCTTGATTCAAAGACACTCGATGAACTCTTATAAAACGGGATGGTAAATTAAAATGAATATCAATCATCTGAAATATGTTCTGGAAATTGCATCATCATCTTCAATGAGGGAAGCTGCGGAAAATCTTTATGTATCTCAGCCGGCGCTGTCATCAAGTGTACGGGATCTTGAGGATGAGCTTGGCATACTTATATTTGAGAGAACAAATAAGGGTATCTCATTAACCGACGAGGGCAGGGAATTTCTGAATTATGCCAAAAGGGTTGTGGGCCAGTATGAGATCTTAGAGGACAGATATCTCTCAAAAGATGCTGATAAGGAGCAGTTCTCCGTATCCACCCAACATTATAACTTTGCCATAAAAGCATTTACCAATGTGATAAAGGGCAAAGACCCTGACAGATATGTATTTTCAATACATGAGACCAAGACAATGAATGTCCTTGAGGATGTGAGGACCCTTAAGAGTGAAGTCGGTATAGTATCCTTTTCAGGTGCAAGCGAAAAGGTGATGAAAAAAATCTTTAAGGATTATCAGCTTGAATTTATACCCCTTATGCGCAGGGAGACTTATGCCTATGTATGGAAGGACAATAAATTTGCTGACAGAAAAAATATTTCCATAGAGGAACTAAAGGATTATCCCTGTGTATCCTTTGACCAGAGCGACGACAGCAAATTTTACTTAAATGAGGAAGCCATGGCGGATTATGACTTTGACAAGATGATCAAGTCGGATGACAGGGCGACTACCATGGAGCTGATCGCTACACTCCAGGGATATTCTATAGGTTCGGGAATGCTGGCAGGAGATGAAGCCATACTGAAAGGCTTTGTATCAATAAAGCTTAAGGAAGAAGATCCCCTTACAATAGGATATATCACCCGAAAAGGCAGCGAACTGTCAATGTACGGAAAACTGTATGTAGAGGAAATTCTCAAATTTAAGGAATTATAAAGGTTATAACTAAAAGTTATCACTCACGATAAAATCAAACGATTTTTCAAAACGAATATACGGTGTTAAGATAAAAACAACTTAAGAAAAGGAGGTGCAAAAAATGATAGCTTTGATTAAATCAGTAACGGAAACAAGATTATCAATGTGTTGTCGAATGTACATCTCCCGGGCAAATAAGATGGCCGGGGCGTGCGAAGCATTGCCTGCACCCCCTGAAATGATTCGATGTTAAAAATGTGAGAGATCATAAATGCCAACTGCCCGGGAGTAAAACAATACACTCCCGGGTTTTCTGTTGCAGAGAAGACTCAGGAAAGCAACGGAAAACCGGAAGAAAAAGAGAAACGAAATAATAAGAGATTAAACAGATTAAAAACAAAAGAAACATTACAGTTACACGTAGGACAGGAACAGGCAGACCCTACAACAGATTCAAGAGCAGTTCCCATTTATCAGACAACTTCATATGTATTCCGTAACAGCAAGCATGCTGCTGACAGATTCGGACTTGCAGATGCAGGTAACATATATGGAAGACTTACAAATACAACACAGGACGTTTTTGAAAAGAGAATAGCAGCGCTTGAAGGCGGTACAGCAGCACTTGCACTTGCATCTGGTGCAGCAGCTATTACATATACAATCCAGGCTCTTGCAGCTAATGGTGGTCATGTAGTTTCTCAGAAGACAATCTATGGTGGAAGCTACAACCTTCTCGCACACACACTTCCACAGTACGGAATAGAGACAACTTTTGTTGATGCTCACAATCTTGCAGAAGTTGAGGGTGCTATTAAAGATAACACAAAGCTTATTTACCTTGAGACACTTGGAAATCCTAACAGTGATATTCCTGATATCGAAAAGATCGCAGAGCTAGCACACAAGCATGGACTTCCACTTGTAATAGATAATACATTCGGAACACCATATCTTATCAGACCAATTGAGCATGGTGCAGATATCGTTGTTCATTCAGCAACAAAGTTCATCGGTGGACATGGTACAACTCTTGGTGGTGTCATCGTTGAAGGCGGCAAGTTCGACTTCAAGGCTGGTGGAAAGTATCCACAGATTGCAGAAGCTAACCCAAGCTACCATGGAATATCATTCTATGACGTATTAGGACCTGTAGCATTTGTTACATACATTCGGGCAATACTTCTTCGTGATACAGGTGCTACTATATCACCATTCAATGCATTCTTACTTCTTCAGGGAACAGAGACACTTTCTCTTAGACTTGAAAGACACATTGAGAATACAAAGAAGGTAGTTGAATTCTTAAAGAATCATCCACTTGTTGAAAAGGTTAATCATCCTTCACTTGAGGATCACCCAGATCACAAATTATATAAGAAGTACTTCCCTAATGGCGGTGGTTCAATCTTTACATTCGATATCAAGGGCGGCCAGGAAGCAGCATGGAAGTTTATTGACAACTTAGAGATATTCTCTCTTCTTGCCAATGTTGCAGATGTTAAGAGCTTAGTTATTCATCCAGCATCAACAACACACTCACAGCTTTCAGATGAAGAACTTGCAAGCGTTGGAATCAATAAGGGTACTATCAGACTTTCAATCGGTACAGAGCATATTGATGATATAATTGCAGACCTTGAGAAAGGCTTTGCAGCAATATAATAAGACGTTATAACTAAAAGTTATCACTCGCGATAAAAACGGTATAATTTTCAAACAATGTAGTTGATGTTAAGATAAAAACATCTTATGAGAACCGCAAAAAATCAAGAAAGGAGATGCGGATTATGACAATCAAGATGTGCTGTACAACAAGATACATGACATGCTGTCGAATGTTTAAAACCCGGGCAAAAGCTGGTTCCGGAGCATCCGAATGGATATCTGCATCTCTTTTTGAAAAGCGATGTTGAATGAATTGATGCTTTAGAACGTTTTGTTTACCCGGGAACTTAAAAAAGTTTCCGGGTTTTTTATTACCTCCCGGTATAAATAAAAATTATAGAAAAACATAGAAAAAATATATAAACAGAAAGAAGGATAAGACAATGGCTTTAA
>CADBFE010000090.1 GCA_902793845.1 uncultured Lachnospiraceae bacterium
AGATGCCTGTACTGCAAGTGTGTTCATTCTCTGAAGCATATCGTGTACTTCACCAAGTGCACCTTCAGCTGTCTGTACGCAGGAAATACCATCCTGTGCGTTAGCTGATGCCTGTGTTAAGCCCTTGATCTGACGTCTCATCTTCTCTGAGATTGCAAGTCCGGCTGCATCATCTGCTGCACGGTTAATCTTGTAACCTGAAGACAACTTCTCAGTTGACTTAGCCTGAGATCCTGTCGTGATGCTTAACATTCTGTTGCTGTTCATTGCTGTTAAATTGTGCTGTACTACCATAGTTTTTTCCTCCTTGAAATTAGTAGTGGGGTGTCATCCTTGACACCGGTTATTATGTAATTGTGCTTTGAAAATTTTCATTTTCTCCGCTTGTATTATATATATCGGACAATAAATCCGATACTTAATACCTGAATTATAAAATTTTTAACAAAATTTTATTTTTTACTGTCCATGAGCTGGGGATCAACAAAGTTCATCCTGTTCATGGCATTGTAATAATTGGTTGCGACTCTCGATGAAGTCTTACTGTTATTATACTCTTTTTTCTGCCTTTTAAAAGCATTTTCAACCCTTGTTTTCGTTCTTTGTTCAAGTGCCATAAGGGATGTGCTTTTATTTGTGACATTTGCTATACCGGACTTTATCTGCTCAATATATGATGAATATTTACCCATCTGAGAATTCAGATCATCCTTAATCCTGTCAAATACCGCCGTAAATCCTTCATCATTCTGATTCAGTTTTTCAATGATATCCGACTTCTCATCGACTATGGCATCAAATGCATCCCAGTCTATTTTCTCTCCGGATACTATAGTCTGCTGCTTTTCCGTAAGAGCAGTCAGTTCATCCAGCATTTTTTCTTTTGCTTTCAGCCCCTCTATCAGAGAGTTTAAATACTGTTCCATTTCATATCCTCTACTGTTCAGAGCCTTTAGCTTTCTTCATGACTTCTTTCCAATTATCTCTCATGGAGCGGAGATGCATTACTATCTCTTCCATGATGTCCTTATCCTTGGTTGCCATACATTCATGGAGACGTCTCTCCAGATAAATGTAAATTCTGTCAAAATCATTTGCCACTGGATACTTAAAATTAAGAGTAGTTCTGAATTCTGTGATTATTTTCTGAACTTTGACAATATTTACATGTGCCTTCTCAATTTCCTTATTCTCCATTGCTGTAATCGCAATATTTCCAAATTTAATGGCACCTTCATAAAGCATCAGGGTCAACTCCGCAGGGGAAGCTGTCATCACCTTATTATTGGCATACTGAGCATATGGATTTCTTGTCATTATTTATGTCACTCCTATTGTCCGAAATATGAGCCTACGGCACTCTGTTTTGAATTAATGGATGAGAGCAGTTTCTCCATTGACGCAAACTTCTTGTAATACTTATCCTCAATGTCCTTTAGTTTCTGCTCAAGGTCTGATACCTTTTTCTCCCAATCCTTCTGTTCGGTCGCAAGTTCTTTATCATTGTAAACCTTATAAATACTACTAAGTGATGAAGAACCCATCTTAGCATATAAATCATTATAGAGATTATTTGCAAATCCTGTAAAGAACTCCATTACTTTGTCAGGGTCTGATGCAATCATCGCTTTAAGCTTGTCATCTTTAGCTGCAGAAGCTTCATCATCCTTGTCTCCATCGATATGGAGCGCATATCTCTCATTCTTCTCTGCTTCGAAATATCCGGCCGTGGCAATACCAAAATCAGAGAGGTACATTTTCTCTCCACCTATCTCGATGCCCTTAAGTGTTGCGTTGTTCATGGTATCGATAATATCGTAGAGTTTGCTGTCCTTACGGAGTATGGAATCCTTAATCTTGGTCTCCCACTCATCTATCTCTTTCTCGGTCATCTGCTCTTTCTGCTCGTCAGAGAGAGGATCATACTTCTTGGCTGATTCAGCATTATAATACTTGCTCATCTCATTTACGAGATCGTTATATTCCGAGAGCATTTTCTTGATGGTATCGTACATACCGTCATAATCAGTCGCTGTTGTAACCGATATCTTCTCATTAGTATCTGTAGGAAGATAATTGATGGTATATGTCGAGCCATTTATGCTGAATGTATTTGTATTTGATTCAAACTCTGCTCCGTTAAGGATGAGCTTTGCTTTTGATCCGTCAATCTTTGATGCTGCCTTAGCAGTTATCTTTGATGATTCATCTGCTGTCTCATTAAATGCATCGATCTGAGCTTTTGTAGCCAGTCCGAGTTTTGCCAAAGTCTCTACGCTGTCAGATGTCACTGAGAAATCACTGTCTGTTCCCGATGTCTTGGCGCTTAAGAAGAGTCTCTTGTTGGTCGTATCAAAATTGGCATTTAAGCCCTGTTTGCCAAATGCTTTAACCAGGTCATCCATTGTATTAACAACGGTTACATTCTCATCAGACGACTCTCCGCCGATCTGGATCGTTGCTTCCTTACCATCATTTGACGCAAATTTAATCTGCTGACCTTCCTGGATTCCGAGTTTCTCGGCCAGATTATCAGAGCCTGATGTAATATTGCCAAGTGTCGCACCTGTAAGATATGCCGCTGATGCGGTTCCCTTAATCTGCGCTGTCTGAACACCGTCTACAGATCCACTGCCCGCAACTACAGAGAGGGCACTGTTTGATGTAGTGACCTTTTTCTGTCTGTATGCACCCGACATTCTGTTTGTCGACAGAGTCTTGGAGTAAAAGCTGTAAATTTTGGAGTTCATCCCCTGCCATGCACTCTGGGTCCATTTGTTGAGCTGGAGATTATTTTTAGCTTTCTGAATATTCTGAGTTGTCGTTGAGGTATAAGCCTTGATGATACTTTCTGTATCAAGGCCCGAGTTCATACCCGTGATTCTGACCATATCTCTTGACATAAGCCTCTCCTCCTATCTCTTTTCATCTACCATGAGGCCTGACATCTCCCACATACGTGCGAGCATATCCAACATCTTTTCGGGAGGCAGTTCTTTTATTACCTCCTTGGTCTTCTTGTCCACCATCTTGATGGTGATCCTGTTTGTCTTTTCGTGAATACCAAACTCCGCCTCTACGTTTGTAGCCTTTTTGCTGAGCTCCTTCATGGCCTGCCTCATCATTTCCTGATTAAACTTCTCGCCATTTTCGCCTTTGTTTTCCCCTTCTTCAGTCTGGGCTTTTGATACAGATAACGTCTTGTTATCTACCTGAGGCGCATTTACCTCTACCTGACCTTCCGTGGTCTCTACGGGCTTTACTGTCTCAACAGGTTTTACGGCGTTAGCCTGGTAAGTCATTGCACTGCTGATTGGTTCAATTGCTGCCATTTTTATCACCTCCGTGTGAATTTGTTTGTTAATATAAATCAGTTACAAATTTGGTACACAAACAGACCATAAACTATGGTCTATTATAATTATCGGCAGGATGAATTAAAACTTTAACACCCTGCCGTAAAATTTTTGAGAATTTTCTGTTTTTTAGAGCATTTTATCCGAAAAGTTTCTTAAATGCGTCCGGATCGGGCTTGCTCATAGCCTCTTTATTGGCTTCCTGAATCTGGATATATACTTCCTTACGATATATGGGCACTTCCTTTGGTGCGGCAATACCGATTTTAACCTGATCACCCTTTACTTCAAGGACAGTTACCTCTATATCATTATTGATAACTATAGCTTCGCCTTTTTTTCTTGATAATGCCAGCATATTACTTACCCTCCATTTCTTCTTTTCTCTTACGGAGGATCTCGTAAATCTCAAATTTAACGGGATAATCCTGGTCTACGATGAGCTGACAGGCTTTCTTCTCAGGCACATTAATAATAATGGGAGCCTTTAAATTTACTGTCATCTTTGTAATATCAGAGGGAACAGTGATAGTAACCAGTACGAGTATATCGTCTATACCACCGATTGTTGCCAGAAGATCATCATTAACCTCCGGGTCATAATCCTCCTTAACAGTGAGGGGATCAACAACAGGGATTGCAAAGTTAGGCTCCTGCATTGACTGCATCCATCTGATGCCTCCCTGATCTCCCGCCTCTGCGTCATGAATAAGGGCAAAATGTGTTAACTCCGGAAAACCTACTATACCCTTGGGGAAATGTATCATACGATCGTCCCCTATGGTCACTTCTCCGAATATCCTTGTATTTATTGTCATCTCCGTAACCTCCTGAATACTTTTATTTGCATAACTGTATTTATTATATCAAAAAACAAGCTGATTATAAATAATTAAGCAATGTTTCTTTGATCATATCGCTGGTAGCCATGAGGGCTGCCTGGTAGGATACCTGGGCACTCGAGAGCTGTACGGCTACCTCTGTGGCATCGGCATCCTCATTCTCTGACTGGAGAGTCTTGAATGTTGTGGTCTGGTCTTCAAGTCTGTTTGATATCAGTTCCAGTCTGGATGACCTGTTTCCTATCGTGGTGAGTGCCGAGTTTATCGTATCCAGATGTCCCTGCATGCTGGTAATATACTTTGAAAATGTCTTCTGGAGCTGGTCTTTCATAAGAGTCACTGCTTTCTCGGCTGCATCCAGGTCTGCCTTTATATCTTTTATCTGAGCCTCCGTATATGTCTCAGTATCCTTGGCCATTTCCTTTAACTTATCTCTGGTCGCTTCCACCTCAGTTAAGTTATTGGCCAGGTTGATTATCTCATCTACATCACGGCCTACATCGTGGATATAAACTTCGCCTGCTACCGTATTAACCCTGACATCCTGGTTAAATCCAACCTGATATTCAATGGGCTGATCTGACAGGCCTCTCTGGAATACATCAAATATATTATCTCCGTCCTCGGACTGCTGATTGTATTTAATGGTCTCGGCCGGTGTCTTTGTTGTGTCAGTCTTCTGACATGCAAAATAATGCTCGGGTCTTAAGTCTCCGTTCTTCCAGTTATTCTTGTTATATCCGAAAGTTATGTTTGCATCACCGTTTTTAATCGCATCATATAATGATTTTGAGATGAGTACCTCGCCTGTCTCGGGCAGGAGTATCATCTTGTTATCAGTCGTGGTAGCAATTTCTTTGTATGCCGCGTCAACGGCAGCTCCTGTTGCCGTATCCGAATCATACATTATCTGACTGCCCGACGCATCCCTTATAGGACCTGACCAGTCCTCTGTATTTAACCCCGATGACCATGATGCAGCACCAAGATTATCATATGAAAGTCTGATCCTGAAATATTCATTTGATGTGATATCCGTCTCAGCCATCTGGGCGCCGCCGTCATAATTAGTCTCCGTAATATCAAGCAGATCATTGCCGGAAGCAGAGCTGATAGTGCTGACATATGTCATCTTGTCAATATCATCGCCTTTAAAAGACTCCCAGATATTATAATTTTCTGTCGCATTTTCAGTAAAGGTCAGGGGAGTATCTGTCCTGTATCCTGTGAACAGAAATCTGCCCGCATAATCGGCATTACCCGTTGCGTATACTTCATCTCTGAGCTCTTTTAACGAATCGATGATGATCTTGCGGTCGTCTGTTGTGAGTGTATCATTTGAGCCCTTCTCGCACTTTTCGATCATATCCTTTACGACGGATATAGTAGTCTTTACAGAGCTCTCTGTTATCTCAAGCCAGCTCTTTGCATCAGGTGCGTTTTTCTTGCTAAACTGGGTTACCTGACTCACATCGCTCCTAAGTCTCAGTGCTCTGATAGCTGTTACAGGGTCCTCCGACGGCTTATTTATCTTCTTACCTGTTGTGAGCTGGGTAGTCAGACTGTCCTGGAGCACCTTGTTTTTATTTATATTTGTAAGGGAGTTGTTCTGCATTACCTTATTCGTAATTCTCATACTGCTGCCTCCTGCCTGTTATTTTATCGCTTATACTCCGGTCTCTCTGATCAGTCTGTCGTATACTTCTGCCAGAACCGATATCATCTTTGATGCCAGATTGTACTGCTGCTGATACTTTGTCAAATTAACTGCTTCCTCGTCGTTGTCTACACCGCTCACCGACAGACGCTGGTTTTCTATGGATGTCTTCTGTACCTTGTAGCTTGTTGTAAAGTCGCTTGCTCTCTGGGTATTTAAGGATACATCCGAAAGCATACATACAAGGTACTGATCTGCCGAGCATCCTCTGAAACTCATCACATTTGAATTTGTCTTTAAGTCGATCAGTTTTGTGACTATATCATTGTCGCTGACACCGGAATGCTGCTCTGTCCTTGTAGCCAGTTTTGACGCATCTTTGAGGAGTTCATCTGCTATGACAAAGTTGCCTGCCGTCAGCTGATAGTAGCTGTCATCGGTATTTTTAACTGTTATATTGCCGGGTCCGCTTACCGGTACGGTAAAGTCAAGTTCCTTACCTGTTACCACATTGTCTCCCGTAAAGAGATCGATGCCCTGCTTACCGTCATCCTGCACACCCTGTCTTAAGATACCGTTAAATGCCGTTGAGAACTTTCTCACCCACTCATTCATCTGGGAGAGATAATACGGTATACCCTGATATGATATGGACGGTCCGACCTGGGCACTCATGCTCCTGGTCGCTGCAGCCTGGGACAGCTGATTTGATCCGTTCTTTGCTTTATCAAGAGTAAATGTATATGTGCATTTTCCTGTAGATTCGTCGTAATTGTATTCCCAGTCGTCGAAATAATAATTATTATTTCCTATCGTGATCTCACCGCCGGAAACCGTCAGGTTGAGCTTTGTCATATCTATGAGGTAATCCTTGTCTACAGTGACCTCTACAGTCTGGGCTGCCACATTCACATTTGTGACAATGCCTGCAAAGCCTTCTGCATTGTTACC
>CADBFE010000091.1 GCA_902793845.1 uncultured Lachnospiraceae bacterium
GCAGTATATTTCTGTCATACCACCATGGCTCATTTTGGTATCGATCATATTTGCTGTTCTGATCGGTATGATAGCGGGATTTTTCCCTTCGCTCAGAGCCATGAAATTAAGCCCTCTTTCCGCTATCAGAAATGAGTGATTTTTTGCCCGTTTTTGTAATAATATGTGGAAAAAAAGAGCTTTCGTTAGTATAATGAATGTGTATGATTTTTTGAAAAATACAGTTTAGGTATATAGGGGTTTGCTTTTATGGAATATGCAGATATATCAAAAATCTGTTTAAGATGTATGCGGACGAGCGATGAGCCCGAGATCTGCCCGTATTGCGGCAAGGAGAAGACCGGTCAGCGCACATGGTCCAAGGCTCTCGCACCCGGAACTGTTTTAAATAACAAGATTCTTATAGGCAATATTTTAGGTAAGGGTGGATACGGTATCACTTACATCGGAATCGGATACGATATGCTCCTTGAGTACAGGGTGGCTGTAAAAGAGTTTTTCCCTGACGAGATGGTAGACAGATCCGATGATGAAAAGACTGTTGTGGTTCTTGATGAGGTAAACGGTGAAGAGTACCAGAAAGAGACAGCAGCCTATTTAAGAGAGGCCCGTATCCTTGCGGAGTTTTCCAAGTTCCCCGGTATTGTTGCCATTAAGGATCTTTTTTATGAGAATAATACAGGTTACCTCATCATGGAATTTCTTGAGAGCGGTAACCTTCGTAAATATATAGACAGTCACGGCGGATGGCTGCCCGTAGATGAGACCATGAGGCTGATGGAGCCTGTGATCAACATCCTCGGCAAGCTCCACAAGTCGGGACTGATTCACAGAGACATTTCACCTGACAATATAATGATGGATCAGGACGGCTCGGTAAAGCTCATCGACTTTGGCGGATCGCGAAAGCTCGGTATGGCCAACCAGCAGGTGTTCCTGGGCAAGTGGGGATTTGCTCCGATCGAGCAGATGCTGTCAAAGATCTCCGAGCAGGGACCGTGGAGTGATATATACAGTATATGTGCCACGCTTTACTGCATGATGACAGGTGATACACCCCAGTGCTCGTATGAGAGAAATGAAAAGGACGAGCTCATCGATATAGCCCAGTATACGATCAAGATAGATAAAAAGATCGCAAAGGCGATCATGAAAGGTCTCTCCATGGATGCAAGGGACCGTCAGCAGACTGTTGATGAACTCTATCACGATCTCTACGGCAGATATCCGGATGAGAAGGCCGCACCCCAGTCTCCAAAGCCCGAGGAAAAGCCCCTCATCATGAGAGACGGTATCGGCAGGATATGGATGGGTGCTTATCCCATGAATGAGGTGACCGGCATCCATTGTACATCTGATATTATCTACGCAGATTACAACCAGGATGATGTGGCGGTAGTCGGTGAGGACAGATACCTCAGGATGCCCATATATAAGGAGGGCAAGGAGGAAAAGGCCAATCTCCTTGATATGATCCAGCAGAAAAATACCCAGGAGATCGCGGGATACAGATACTTTAAGTTTAATCCCATACCCTGGAAGGTTGTGGAGCACAGGGGCAAGCGTGTGACCCTTCAGTCAGAGTATGTCCTTGACTATAGGCCGTTTGATAAAGATAAATTTATGAAGATGTCCGACAAGGAGATCACGAAGATCAAAAACGGCATCTACTGGGAAAACAGCAAGATCAGGGAATGGCTCAACAGCGTATTTGTGAGACGTGCATTTACCGAGGAGGAAAAGATGAAACTCCAGGTAACTACGGTAAAGACCATCATATCGGCGCTGACTGACAGAGAGACATACGATAAAGTTTACCTGCCTTCGATAGAGGAGATCAGATACGGATTTGACTTTGATCCGACTGTCATGAGGGGCCAGAAAAAGAGAGTAAACGAAAACATATCGGCACCGTATTCCCAGTACACGGCTGCATTAGCTGATGGTGAGATACAGGCAAACAGTTACGGACTCAGATCCAGGGGCCCGATAGATCAGGATGATTCATATAAGTGCAGCGAGAGCTATGAAGGACACGCCCTAAAGGACGACAGACTGATGCTCTGGGCACTAAACAAATGTATGGGTATCAGACCGGTCATCTGTGTTAATGAAGATGACATTTCAGATATGCCTTGATTTAAGGTTTAAGGCAAGAGGTTTATTGGCGGGTTAGTGGAGTAGCAGTATGAGTACTTACGTAATGAGTGATATACACGGACAGTATTTTTCCTACAAGAAGATGTTGGTGACTGTATCGACAGGGGGCCGGACGGTATATCGATTATTCAGGATATAATGGGCCGGGAAAACGCGGAGTTGATCCTCGGCAACCATGAGATAATGCTTTTAAATACGATGACGTTTTTCAGGGAGAGAGAGCAGGACAAGCCTATCTTCAGCGGAGTGACCGATGAGGGGTTAAATCCTTTTGAGATATGGACTCACCCCTGTAACGGAGGAGAGGGTACATGCCTGGACCTCCTTGGTATGAAAGAGGAAAAGCGCAACGCTATTGAAGAGTTCCTCAGAAAATGCAGACTGATAAAGCGCATTGACATAGGTGAGAATAAATATCATTTATCCCATTCATTCTCACTAAAGAAAGCATTCGGAAAAGAACTATTTTACGAAAAGACAGATAAAAAGACAGTAGAGAGCATAGTCTGGGAGAGTATATTTGATCCTACCCAGGAACTTGCGGAAGCAAAAAATGTTTTTTACTACAAGCGCGACATCTACGTAGTCGGTCATATATTTACCCAGCGCCTTGGCAATATGGATGAAAAGGGCAAGGGCAAGATATTTAAGAGCGATTCGTACCGGGGACACAGGGTGATAAATGTGGACTGCGGAATGGCGCTTAACAGCAGATCCAGCAGACTCGGATGTGTCAGGCTGGAGGACGGAGCAGAGTACTATGTACCGCTCCTACCTGATTAAATAATTAAGGAGTCGGATTTAAGATGGAAGGAAGTTTTATTCCCAAGGGAACAAAGATAATAGGTGATGTATATGCCGAGGGTGATCTCGAGCTCGACGGAGACGTGATAGGCAATGTAAATATCACAGGCAACCTTGATTTAAACGGCAGTATCAGAGGCGACAATATAAAAGTCGGCAGAGTAGAGCTGTCAAAGGGTGTGATCGAGAGTGATATAGAGAGTCTCGATTATATCAGTGTCGGCAAGGATGTGACCGTGATCGGCAATATCAAAGCAGTAAATGCCGATATCGACGGAGCCGTTGAGGGAGACCTCGATGTAAAAGAAAAGGTAGCTGTCGGCAGTACGGCAGTGATCAAGGGAGATCTGATAGCGGGAGAACTCGCCGTTGACTTTGGCGCACTCTGCGATGTCAATCTTGAAAAGGGATACAATCAGGGTAAGGCAGCAGCCTTCTTTGATAATTATTTAAAAGAGAATCCCCAGTAAATATTTAAGATAATAATTCATAAAGATACCAAACCTGAATTGAAAGCCGAGGCTGACAACTAAGCGATGGAAAAAAGCGACATTCCTGTTGCTTTTGTGTTCATGCGCACAAAAGTCAGAAATGTCTTTTTATTTTTTATAAAGGAGCATTTTGAAATGAAAAAAATGACAAAAAAGATTGTGGCACTGATAATATCGTGTGTCATGCTTGCAGCAGTATGTATGGGCTGCGGAGCAAAGCCGGAGGAAAGCGTATCGGCAAATGAGAGTTTTGTTACGAGAGTAGGTTCTCTCAAGGGACCTACAACAATGGGACTTGCAAACATGATAAGCGATGAGCAGGCAGACACTGACAGCGCTTATTCATTTACAATGGAGACTCAGGCTGATGTAATCAGCGGCATGATTGTACAGGGCGAGCTTGATATCGCTCTTGTACCTGCCAATGTTGCTGCGATTTTATATCAGAAGACAGAAGGCGGCATAAAGGTAATTGATATCAATACTCTCGGTGTTCTCTATCTTGTGAGCGGAGATTCGAACGTTTCATCCGTAAGCGATCTTGAGGGCAGGACAATTTATTTAACCGGAAAGGGGACAAGCCCCGACCTTGTTCTTCAGTATGTTCTTGCAGGTAATGGTCTTACAACAGATGATGTAACGCTTGAATATAAATCAGAGGCTACTGAGGTGGCAGCAGTTCTGGCTGAAAATCCTGATGCAATAGGTCTGCTCCCCCAGCCTTTCGTAACGGCTGCATGTATTCAGAATGAATCACTCTCTGTGATAATGGATATGACTAAGGAATGGGAGTCGTGCTCATCTGACGGCAGCAGTCTCGTAACAGGCGTTACCATAGCGACAAATGATTATATTGTAAATCATCCTGATGAGCTTATTGCTTTTATGGAAGCTCAGAAGGAATCGGCTGGGAAAGCCAATGATGATGTTGAAGGCACAGCAGAGATAATCGCATCCCTTGGCATAGTTGAGAAAGCACCTGTAGCAGCCAAGGCTCTTCCTGCATGCAACATTGTTTACATTGATGAGATGGAGATGAAGATGGCTCTCGAAGGTTATCTTAATGCTTTATATGAGCTTGATCCTTCATCTGTAGGCGGCGCGCTTCCGACAGATGATTTCTACTACACCGAATTTAAGTATTACGAATTTTAATGAAAAGCTTTTTAAAAAAAATGATTCCGGTCCTGCTGTGGCTTTTGCTGTGGCAGGCCGTGTCTTTAATTGCAGACAATATCATAATCATCGCTGGTCCTGTAGATACAGTGAAAAGATTATATGAACTGATGGGGGCTAAGTCCTTTTACAGATCTGTATTTTTTTCACTTGCAAGGATTTTGTCGGGACTCCTGATATCGGTTTTTACTGCTGTAATATTTGCCGTGATCGCCTATAAATACAAGCCGGTAAAGTATTTTTTAAAGCCGATGCTTGGGTTTATAAAATCCGTTCCGGTAGCTGCAGTGACCGTAATGCTCCTTATCTGGTGGGGAGCAGATATGCTGTCTTTTTTTGTCGCCTTTATGGTAGTGTTTCCGGCCTGCTATGAGAGTGTGCTCACCGGCCTCGACGAGACTGACGCAAAGCTCCTTGAGATGGCGGAGGTATACGGTATCAGGGGTATTAAAAAGGCAGAGTATATTTATATGCCGGAGGTTATGCCCTTTGTAAAGAGCAGTTTAAAGTCTGCTGTCGGAATGTGCTTTAAGGCATGTGTGGCTGCGGAGATCATCGGACTGCCGTCAAGCTCAATAGGAGAGGGGATATATGACAGCAAGATCGTACTTGATACTGCAGGTGTATTTGCTTATACGGCGGTGGTGATAGTCCTCGGAGTGACATTTGAATTTTTGACAATAAGACTCCTTGATAGTATCAGGCCCCGAAAAGTCAGAGGATTAAAACAGTCTGCCGGTGATCACAAAGATGATTTTGTATTATCGGTTTGCGGTATCGGTTTTGGGTATGACAAAAATAAAACTGTCATCAGGGACTGGAATGCAGAATATAAATCAGGAGAGACATATTTTTTTACGACACCTTCAGGAGATGGCAAGACGACCAGACTCCATATCCTCGCAGGGATTTTAAAACCGGTCCGGGGATATTTAAGACCCTCTGATTACAAGGCGAGTATCCTGTTTCAGGATGACAGGCTCCTTCCTTATATGAATATATATGACAATATACTGCTTGTGTCGGATGAGGGCGATTCGGATGAGATTAAAAGCGCCACCCAGTATCTGATCCCTGACGGTGCAGATAAAAAGGTGTCAGAACTGAGCGGCGGTATGAAGAGACGGGCATCCCTGCTAAGAGCTCTTTTCCATAAAAGCGATATACTCCTTCTCGATGAGCCGTTTGCGGGACTTGATCATGACAATATCGATAAGGTAAAGAAGATCATAGAAAAATACAGAAACAAAAGACCGGTAATCATAGCCACCCATTCTGATACGGAGGATAAAGATAATGAATAATAATGAAGAGATAAGGATCGCGCTCCTTGGGATCATGGTAAGGGACAGAACGGAGACGGGAAAGCTGAATGAACTCCTCAGTGAATACGGGGAATATATCATAGGACGTATGGGACTCCCCCACTGTAAGGACGGAGTCAATCTGATAAGCGTGGCTATGGAGGCTCCCATGCCTGTCATAAACGGACTGTCAGGCAAAATCGGCAGATTAAACGGTATTACCTCAAAAGTGCTGACAAACTGACGTAAGAAATATGGTCTTGTATGATTTAAAGGCTTTGTGGTATACTGTATGAGTTGATTTGCGCGGTTTTCGCGTAATATATATTTTGGAGGTTTTTTATAATGAGCGTTAATGTAGAGAAGCTTGAGCACAATATGGCAAAGCTTACGATTGAGGTCGCATATGATGAGTTTGACAAGGCCGTAGAAAAGGCATATCAGAAAAATAAGAATAAGCTTAGTGTACCCGGATTCCGTAAGGGTAAAGTACCCCGTGCAATGATGGAAAAGATGTATGGCAAGGAAGTATTCTTCCAGGATGCAGCAAATATCATCATCCCTGAGGAGTACTCAAAGGCTTATGACGAGTGTGGCGAGAATATCGTATCTACACCTGAGATAGAGGTAACACAGATTGAGGTTAACAAGCCTTTCATCTTTACTGCAACTGTAGCACTTAAGCCCGGCGTAGAGCTTGGCAAGTACAAGGGCGTTCAGATCGACAAGATTGAGACAGCAGTTACAGACGAGGATATGGACAAAGCAATCAAGGACGCACTTGAGGAGAACTCACGTCAGATCGCAGTAGACAGACCTGTTAAGGACGGAGACCTTGTAGTACTTGATTTTGACGGTTCTGTAGACGGCGTACCTTTTGACGGTGGCAAGTCTGAAAACTACAACCTGACTATCGGTTCCGGAGCATTTATCCCCGGATTTGAGGATCAGCTCATCGGCAAAAACAAAGAGGAAGATATCGATGTAAACGTTACATTCCCTGAGGATTATCATGCAAAAGAGCTTGCAGGCAAGGCTGCACTCTTTAAGTGCAAGATCCACGAGATCAAGGAGAAGCAGGTTCCCGAGCTTAATGATGAATTTGCTGACGATCAGGGATTTGATACAGTAGATGAGTACAAGGAAGACCTTAAGAAAAACATCGCTGAGAAGAAGGAAAAGGATGCCAAGACTGCAAAAGAGGATGCTGCCATTAACGCAGTAATCGCTGATGCCAAGATGGACATTCCTCAGGCTATGATTGATACAGAGGCAGAGCAGATGATGAGAGAGTTTGCCCAGAACCTTCAGATGCAGGGACTCTCACTTGATCAGTATTTCATGTTCACAGGTATGAACAAGGAGTCATTCAAGGAGCAGACAACACCCAGAGCAGAGGAGAGGATCAAGTCAAGGCTCGTACTTGAGGCTGTTGCTGATGCAGAGAATATCCAGGCTACAGATGAAGAGTTTGAAAACGAAATCTCTGACATGGCTAAAAACTACAATATGGAAGCTGAGCAGGTTAAGAATTTCCTTCGCGAAGAAGATGCAGACAACTTAAAGCTTGATATCAGAATTAAGAAAGCTATTGAACTTATAGTTGAGAACGCTGTAGAGAAATAATTTTTGTGATACATTAAGGTGAAGGATGAATCATGCATTCTTCACCTTTTCCTTTATTTAAGGATTTTACATACTGTACAGGAGGATTACAAAATGACAGAGAATATCAGAAACAACAACCTTGTCCCCGTAGTAGTGGAGCAGACAAGCAGAGGCGAGAGATCGTATGATATTTTTTCAAGATTATTAAAGGAGAGGATCGTATTTCTCGACGGAGAGGTAAATGATGCAACAGCAGATCTTGTTGTAGCTCAGATGCTGTTCCTCGAGGCTGAGGATCCCGAGAAAGATATCCAGCTCTACATCAACAGCCCCGGCGGTTCGGTGACAGCAGGTATGGCTATCTACGATACAATGAACTTTATCAAGTGCGATGTATCAACCATCTGTATCGGTATGGCTGCATCCATGGGCGCATTCCTCTTATCAGGCGGAGCCAAGGGCAAGAGATATGCACTCCCCAACGCAGAGATAATGATCCACCAGCCCTTAGGCGGAGCTCAGGGTCAGGCTACAGAGATTGAGATAGCTGCAAAGCATATCTTAAAGACAAAAGAGAAGTTAAACAGGATCCTCGCTGACAACTGTGGCAAGACATACGAGGAGCTCGTTGAGGATACTGACAGAGATAACTGGAAGAGTGCCGATGAAGCCAAGGCTTACGGACTCATTGATGATGTTATTTCAAAGCGTCCTACTTCAGAAGATAAGTAAGAATTATTCAGGATAACCAGAGAGGTATAAACATGGCAGGAAAGAGTACCGACTCAAAAGTCAGATGCTCGTTTTGTAATAAAACACAGAATCAGGTCAGAAAGCTGATAGCCGGACCGGCCGGAGTATTTATATGTGATGAATGCGTCGATGTATGCGAGAGCATTATCGAGGAGGAGTTTGAGCAGGAGGAGAGCTACGGCAAAAAGTCGTACGCAGATAAGGATATCAATCTCTTAAAGCCCAGACAGATCAAAGAATTCCTCGACGGATATGTTATAGGACAGGAGCAGGCCAAGAAGGTACTGTCTGTAGCAGTATACAATCACTATAAGCGTGTGACTCAGGGCAAAAAGCTTGATGTGGAGCTCCAGAAGAGCAACATCAT
>CADBFE010000092.1 GCA_902793845.1 uncultured Lachnospiraceae bacterium
CTCTCAATGCAGAGTGCAATGCCGGAAAAGATTACTATACTGATAAATGTGATAATAATAGCATTTTTGTTGATTGCTTTGATACCTGAAAGGACATCGTCAACATCTGCAGTGAGAACGGCTATGTAATTATTGCCGGCACCCACATAATATGCTGCGTACTTATTTTTGCCCTTAAATACATATTCTATGATGTCTGATGTCAGTTCCTCGCCTGCATCAAGTCTGCTGATAACTTCCTTTACTGCAGCATTCTCAACGGGGTTGCCGATCTTGGTCTCGTCGGGATGAGAAAGCATCATGCCCTGTCTGTCAACGATATAAACATACGCGGTATCAAGTCCGAGCTTTGATACATCGGTGATCTGGTCTGCGATATCTTTTACATAGAATCCGCATCCGACAAATCCGATGGGTTCTCCATCAAACATAACGGCCGTATACATGGACATGATATTCTGTCCTGAAGCAGGTGATGTGATGATACCTGTATTAAATACACCGTTCTCGGCGTTTAAAATGTTGTTCTGAAGGTTTGTCAGGCTGTCGCCCTCGCGGAGGATCATACCGATGGCTCCTGCATTGGGATGAGTCATGACCTGGGAATCCCAGGTAGCCAGATAGATACCCTCCCAGCCTTCAAGACTGCCAAAGTAATCAAGTGTAAACTGCTGGGCTGTATCCTGGACCCACTGATTGTCAGGTGCAAGGAGTGCTTCTGTAACAATGGGCGCAGTAGCAAAAGCTTTCAGTATCTGCATATTGTCCTCTGTCATGGAGTCAAATGCATCACCGACATCACAGATAACCTGTTCAAATGAAGCTCTTGTATAACTCTGAACTTCTTTGCTGCTGAGTGAAAGGATTGCTATCGAGATGATAACTGATGAAACTACGAGCGGGATGAGTGCAAATAAGATAAGCGTAACCCGCATGCTTATCTTGCCGGTTTTAACTCCGGAAGCATGAGTGGAATTCTTTGCCATATTCTTTTCTCCTCTTTTTATACTTTTATTTAAAGCAAAAGTGCTCCAAAACTAGTAAAATTATACCATCATGAAGCATTTTTGTCTATTATATTTAGTAAAATATAACCAACAATTATTACACTGTATATTTGGAGGATTTGCCTCTATTTCCTCCGAGAACTCATTGAGGTCTTCGGAAATGCTTGTGATATTTTCTGTCTCGGCCCGGAGCTTACTGCTCTCTCCACGCCGATCCCTTTTCTTTTCCACTGTAGGATCCGGCGCCTGCCCCGACTCTGTTTTCCAAGGATTTCCCGCCGATGTTTTCCTCTTTTCAATGTCTCCGGCGGTTACCTTATGACGGGAAGTGTTTACTCACTGTTCCCTCAATCCTCGGTTATAATAAAACACCGACTGTTGCAAAAGTGTTGCAAAAATAAAAAAGATTCAAAAAATATGAATCTTTTTTATTTTTCCATTGCGGCATCTATTATTTTCTTAGGAATTTTTATCTTTTTATATATTGAATCAGCTTCCTTTTTTTCTTTTTTGCCAAAAATATTTTTTTCATAACCGGCAGTGTATCCGGCATTTGCCAGTTCGTCCACTGCTTTATTGTAAGCTACTGCAGCTTCAAAGGGTGTATCGTAGTGACCTATGGTAAAATTGCCCTTTAAATGAATGACAGCCTTATATTTTTTCCTGTGATGATCTATCACCTGGGATACGCCGTTGTAAGTATTCAGTATCTCTATATTAGATACTCTGTAATCATAAATATCCCCGTTTTTAAATATATAATCCCTGCCATATACCCCGTAGTTTTTAATGCCGTATCTGGATGCCAGACTTATCTGCCTGCCAAAGTCGGCAAAAAAGAGACGGCCTCCTCTCTTTTGAATCTTGTGGGAAGAATAAAAAAACAACTCATCCGCATCAAATTTAAGGACCTCGTCTGCAGAGAGATAATAATAAAACATCTTATTTTTAATATAAATGGGATTGGCTATATATATACCGTTGTCTCTGTAATTAATGAGACAGATTCTCTTTTCAAAAGATAGATAATAGAACTCTTCATACAAAATAATCTTTTGTATGGATATATCACTGTCCTCCAGGATCTCCCTAGCTTCCATATAGGCGTATCCGGCGTCCTCCTCCTTGTCAAAACTGCCAAGGGATATATGCTTGCCTCCGGGACTGATGGATACCCTGTAATACACGGAGCCGTCTTTTCTGGTTGTACGGAATACGCCTTTGGTGTCACCCATAATATCACCTAAAAAAGCATACCGGTGCAGAACCTGTCTATCTCCAGATCATTGCTGTGGGTCTGTTTTACTTTGGGATCGATTAAGGACATACAGAATTTAAGTTTTCTGACACCGATGAGATCACGGATCTTTTCAACAGCCTTGTATCCGCCGTTGCCGCTGGCACATGTAAAGATACCCAGCTGTTTATTCATGATATCGCTCCACCTGTTTGTGATAAATGCCCTGATTGGCGGAGCCATGGTTCCTGCCCATACAGGTGAACCGATTATAATGGTGTCATATTTTGAAGGATCAAATTTATATTCTTTAAGAACAGGCTTTTCGCCCATTACAGCAGCTTTGCCGCCAAAGAGAAATTTCTTTGCGCCCTTATCAGGATATGCCTTGTCAGGCTCGATTTTTATAAGCTCAATACTGAATCCGCCGGGCAGGCCTTCTCCGCCGTTTGCCGCAGCAGCTTTCTCTGTCATTACATTTTTTATTTTCTCTGCAGCATATTCTGTATTACCGGACATAGAATAATAAATCAATGCAACTTTCATTTTTGTAACCCTCCATGTAATATTTGTTTTCGCAATTTACCCGAAAACATATATTTAAACCCTAATTATTATACATTATTGAGTGGTAATTCTCAAACAAAGTTACTGCTTCTAGCGTGAATAAATTCTCCCTGGAACGGGCTGGTCGTGCTAAGACAATCTGCCATCCTCGCTAGAGTAGCAATTTCGAGAAAAACTCGGCGCTTTGCGCCTCAAACAGCTTTCTCGAAATTGCCAGCTCGGATGACGATTCTCTAAGCACAACCGCCTTATTGTTCCCGGGAGAATATTATTCACGCCTCAAACACTCTGAATAGTTAAGCCGGATCCGATATTTTTGATGTGCCCCACATCATTAAATATCTCAAGTCTGCCATGTACATAATTGCCGGGAGCAAACGGTATATCTACGGATATAACACTTGTAACTTCATAAGGCATCACCACAGCCACGTAAGGAAAAGGCAAGTTTAAGAGCCTGGCGAGTACACATCCCCCTGAGCCTCCGTGACTGAACACGGCTATAGTCTTGTTCTCTTTTGCACTGCAGTAAAACCGGTTGCCCTCCTGGGCATACCCCCGTTCCTTTAAAAACTCATCAAATTTACCTGATACAAAATCGTAAAAGTCTGTCGCAATATTGCCCTTAAAATACGGATGTTCTCTCCAGTCATCTTTAAAGAAATCAAATCCAGACTCAAGCATCCGGTCTCCCAATGTCCAGGGATGACCGTTTTCCGGGATATCGATGGCATTTTCAAAATGGATCTCGCCTTTACCGGAAGCCATCTCAAGGTATTTGGGGATATCGGCATCTACTCCGTCCTTTGGCTTGCCACCCCATGATATCTCATGCATAAAATCAAGGGTAGTCACCGGGAGATTAAGGAGTTTTGAAGTATATGAAGCGGTTAGCTGGGCCCTGCCCATGGGAGATGCATATATCTCCTCAATACCTTCATCCTTTAATCTCTCTGCCACTGCTGCGGCCTGAAGTTTTCCTTTTTCAGTCAGGGTATCCCTTGCATAATCAGGCTCCCCATGTCTCACAAATATTATTCTCATATCGTCACCTTATCGTATAGTCCGTGAAACTGATGCACAGATTGGCATATCCCGAGACTCCCGGTATCTCTCCAAACGAGTTGTAACGCCACATCTCGTATTCATACGGAAAGTCCGGTGTATCGGCATCCTGCAAAAGCCACACATCATAACCTATTAATGATCCAAAGCTTACTTTCTTCAGGAGCCATTCTTTATTACCGCATATTATAGGGCAATATCCCGCGGCCTTTACTGCATTCATAAATGCTATGGCAATATTTGTCCTGGCCATCTGGGTTAAGTCCTTGGTCCTCACATCAGTGCCTGCCACATCTTCCATATAAAAGGCAACAGGATAGCTGATAGCATTCTGGGACAGGGATGCTATGACAAACTCTGCTTCTTCTATGGCCTCCTCTTTAGTGATGGCCTGGGAAAAGAAATATACGCCTACATCAAGACCGGCTGCTGTAGCCCTGTCATAATTATCCTGAAAATTTTCATCGATGCTTATCTCACCGCTGATAAAACCTCTCGTACCTAAACGGAGCATGACATAATCTATGCCGGCATTTTTAAGTCTGTCAAAGTCCACATAATCATTATTTTTAGACAGGTCAACACCGGAAAAAGATACATTGCTGCCATTTTCATAATATTTCATGAGGTTGTTTACATAAACGAAATTTGCATCATTATATGTATTGAGTGCAAGGTACGGATTGATCTCAAGCCACTCCTCTGTACCGTCCTTATATGTGATCAGGGTATGCTTGCCGTCCATGGATGGGTCGAGAGCCTCCGAGGGTTCGGGACTTGGCTCCGTAACGGTGGTATCCGTAGCGGTTGAGTTTGGTTTTGCTGACGGTTCAACCTGATCGTCATAATCATGCCAGAAATCAAGGTCGTCTACCTGGAGGTCTCCGACAGTAATGGTATCGTCTGTCGTCCCGGGTACGTAATTATACGAAGTCGTACTTCCGGTCTTTTTCTTCTGAGGATTCATGGCAATGACTATCACCAGGATAAACAAAAATACGAGACTCACGGCAGCAACCGTATACATCATATAACTGTTGCTGTTTTTATTATCATTATAAAATTCATCATCATCAAAATTGTCATCAAGTTTCATGGGTTTATTATAACACATATCGATGGTACAATGATTAACGTATGAAAATTAAGAAAAGACAGATCGGATACAGTTATATACATGTTTTTACAGCTTTTCTGGCATTTTTATTTTTAACTGCCTGTGCCATTCCTTTGGCGGATAAACCGGTGGATCAGCATATTTTTACAGGCTTTTATTTTGATACTTTTGTACAGATAACCGTATACGGCGAGTTCCCGGATGATACTTCTAAAGGCCTTAAAGAAATGCTCGAAAAATATGACATGCTTTTCTCGGAATCCTCAGATGAAGGTATACTCGCTGATATTAACAGTAATGCTACCGAAATCATACTCGATGATGAATCCGCATATCTGGTTAACTTTTTATTAGACGGCGCTGCTTTAACGGATGGCCTGTTTGATCCAACCATATACCCTGTCAGCCTGCTGTGGGGTTTTGGAAACGAATCTCCGAAGGTACCTGATGAAAAGTCTTTATCCGATGCACTTTTAAAATGCGGATATGAATCACTTCATATAAAAGAAAATGAACTGACTAAAGACGATCCGGATATCATGATCTCCTTTGGCGCCGTGGCAAAAGGTTATATAGCCGACAAAACAGCCTGGTATCTTAAAGATAACGGCATAGATAACGCTCTCATCAATCTTGGAGGCAATGTATACTGTCTTGGATTTAAAAACGATTCAGACAATTATAATATCGCCATAAAAAAGCCTTTTTCGGATAATGAAGCCGTCACATCCGTCCCTGTATCAGATGGTATGAGCGTCGTAACAACAGGAATTTATGAGAGATATTTTGAATCAGACGGCGTAATTTATCATCATATAATCGATACAGAAACCGGATATCCTATTCAAAACGGACTTGGCAGTGTGACCGTAATCGGCCCTGAGTCTCTTGTATGCGACTTTTTGAGCACCGCGTATTTTGTCTCTTACGGCAACAGCATTATCACATCAAGGCTTAATGATACATACCCGGAATATGAAGTTATTTACGTCTCCGAAAAAGGGGAAATAATAAAATAAAAAATATATTTGATAAAATATTTATTTGTGTTATTATATGTATAACACAAAATTAAATTCTGTATTATAATGTTAGTTGCAGATAACAAAATATCTTAGATTATAAGAGAGGTTTTTTATGGCAGCATTACTTGAATCTGGTGAAATGTACCTTGAAACAATATATGTACTCAATCAGAAATCATCCCATGTCCGTGCAATTGATATAGGTGAACATATGGGATACTCAAAACCGTCTGTAAGCCGTGCTCTTGGACTGTTACTCGAGAGTGGCCACATACTGCGAGATGCCGACGGATATATCACTCTCACCAAGACCGGTGAAGCAAAAGCCAAGAGCATATATGAAAGACATACAGTATTAACCGAGCTACTCATCAATATAGGAGTAGATAAAAAAACAGCTGCAGAGGATGCCTGCAGGGTTGAACATTATATAAGCGATAAAACATTTAATGCAATTAAAAAGCATATAGAAAAACACAGCACAAAATAAAATGTGCTGTGTTTTTTATTTTGAAAAGCAATG
>CADBFE010000093.1 GCA_902793845.1 uncultured Lachnospiraceae bacterium
CAGAGTGTAAGTGCAGTAATGCATTCAGCGGATGGTTACTAATAGGTCGAGGACTTATCCTAAAAGGTAGGAAGGTTCAGGAAGAACGAGATAGAGAAATAGATAGATCAAGAGTGTGTGTTCGGTTTTCAGGGATACTGAAAATGATATTCCTCAATAGCTCAGTCGGTAGAGCGCATGACTGTTAATCATGATGTCGTTGGTTCGAGTCCAACTTGGGGAGCTTAAAGTTTGAGTTTTTCTAGATGCTCACTGCAATGGCAGTTTCGCATAGAAAAACTAACAAACTTGGATATTTTCTTCGAAAATATCCGGACTGCTACAAAGGATTCACTTTGAATGCTTTGAGCAGATATAATAATTTGTTTATTTGGGGTCTTAGCTCAGCTGGGAGAGCATCTGCCTTACAAGCAGAGGGTCATAGGTTCGAGCCCTATAGGCCCCATTTAATAAATATGGGCGGATTCCCGAGTGGCCAAAGGGGACAGACTGTAAATCTGCTGCGATTGCTTCGGTGGTTCGAATCCACCTCCGCCCATTAAAATTATATATCGCGGGGTGGAGCAGTCTGGAAGCTCGCCGGGCTCATAACCCGGAGGTCATAGGTTCAAATCCTGTCCCCGCTACTATTGTATATGCCCAGATAGCTCAGTTGGTAGAGCAGAGGACTGAAAATCCTCGTGTCACTGGTTCGATTCCGGTTCTGGGCATTTTGTTTTACCTAACGGTGAAACGATGGGATACTAGCTCAGTCGGTAGAGCACTTGACTTTTAATCAAGTTGTCGGGGGTTCGATTCCCCCGTGTCTCATTAAAGAAATACAGTCTTGAAAGTTCAAATTTGAGAATTTTCAAGATTTTTTTTGTTATAATGAATGAAAAGGGGATTTATATGAATAAAAGAAATAGCAACATGCTATGGGCAGTGGGAATAATATTTCTGACAATCTTTACGTGCGCGTGCAACTTTGCACTTTATTTGATGGAAAAACCCAAGACCCCTGATCAGCTTATGGTTGACGGCGCTGATTTTACCCCTGCGGTTGATCTTGGCGAAAACATGATACAGGGTGCGGCTGTATTCATAATGACAATCGGATACGGCATAGCTATCATAATATTATCTCTTGTCATCTGTCTGATATTAAGATTTCTGGTAATAAGGAAAATCTCAGGGGATGCGGTTGATTACAGAACAAAAATAAACCTGTTTAAAATAATGGTTGTTCTGTCCGTTGTTATCAGTCTCGTGCTTACTGCCTTTAAACTTATGTTTTCTTCCTTTGTATATACGGGACTCTGGACTCTTATCGCATATCTGATATTAATTATTCCGCTAAAGAAGTTACATGAATCGGGGCTTTCGGGCAATGAGGTATAGCCTTTTTACACGTAAATTGGTACAATAATCTTTAGACGTTAAAAGGGAGATTATATTCTTTTCGGGAATATAACGATAAGAAAATGGGACATATTTTTTGTCTGATGGGAAAAAGTGCCAGCGGAAAAGATACTGTTTTTTCAAGGCTGATAAATGATAATAAACTTTCGCTTGAGAGGATGGTACCCTATACCACCAGGCCCATGAGAAGTGGAGAAACAGACGGAGTTGAATATCATTTTACAGATATCGATGGACTGAAATCACTTCGTGATGACGGAAAGGTCATCGAGGAGAGATGTTATCATACTGTTCATGGGGACTGGCATTATTTCACAGTTGATGATGAGAATGTCAGCAGGGATAAAGATTATCTCCTTATAGGAACTCTGGAAGTCTATACAAAACTTGTCTCATATTTCGGATTAGACAGAGTAGTTCCTTTATATATAGAGATAGATGATGGTGAACGTCTGCAGAGAGCTTTGCAGAGAGAACGTAGTCAGGATAATCCGAAATATGCCGAGATGTGCAGGAGATATCTTGCAGACTGCGAAGATTTTTCGGAGGATAAGATAGCTTTGGCCGGTATCGTAAAAAGATACGATAATTCAAATCTTGAGGAATGTATCGGATCAATAAAAGAGGACATATTATCAAGCAGGCAACCGTAAGGGAAAGAGACATTTAATATATGGATATTAAAATAAATCAGATATCGGAACCGGTTCCTGTCACCGAAGTAAAGCAGACAGAGGCACCAAACGGTGATTTTAAATTTATACTCGCCAGCAACATTCAGGAATCCGAGTTACAGGAAAAACTAACAGGTCTTATGGCTGAGATAACTGCTCAGGGTGAAAAGATCAGCAAGAAAAAAGATATCCGGGATATGAAGAAATACAGAGGTCTGATAAAAGATTTCATGAACGAGATAGTAAACAGATCCCATTCTTTTTCGAGGGAAAACTTTCTTGATAAAAAAGGCCGTCACAGAGTATACGGAATCATCAGACTGGTTGACCAGACTCTTGATGAACTGGCCCAGGAGCTTTGTAAGGAAGAAAAAGATAACATGTCAGTCCTCGCTAAAATAGGTGAGATAAGAGGACTGCTGCTCGATATATTCATGTAATAAATATTTTTAAAAGTATTAATCGGAGGGTTACATTATGGGTACAACATTTGCAGACATCGTCGGACAGGACCAGATAAAACAGCAGCTTCAGGGAGCAATAGAAAACGGCAAGGTTTCAAATGCATATCTGATATCAGGTGAGGCCAGAACGGGTAAGGAATTTATTGCAAAGATTTTTGCAAAAACACTGGTATGTGAGAAAGGCGAGACTGAGCCCTGTAATGAATGTCATTCATGTATACAGGCGGATACATTTAACCATCCCGATATCATTTATCTACAGCATGAAAAACCGGGAACGATCGGTGTCGATGATATCAGACTCGGGATTAATGATACGGTCATTATTAAGCCCTACAGCAGTAAATATAAAGTTTACATCATAGAAGAGGCCGAGAAGATGACGCCTCAGGCACAGAATGCGCTCCTTAAAACTATAGAAGAACCCCCGGAGTATGTGGTTTTTATAATGCTCTGCAATTCCATGGAGCAGATACTACCTACGATCCTCAGCCGTTGCATCGTACTTAAGATGAAGCCGGTAAGGGATGATGAGATGAGAAAGTATCTCATGCAGGTACTCAAGATACCCGATTACAGGGCTGAGATATGTATTGCCTTTGCGAGAGGTAATGTGGGCCGGGCCAAGGCGCTGGCTCAGAGTGAGGACTTTGATAAGATCAGGAAGGAAGCACTCTCACTTCTTAAAAATATTTATGACATGGAACTCACAGATGTCATAGATGCATTAAAGCGGATCAAGGAATTTGGATTCAATATAGGAGACTATCTTGATATAATGAGTGTCTGGTACAGGGATGTTTTGCTTTTTAAGGCAACCCATGATATGAATCATCTCATATTCAGAGACGAGATCCAGTATATCAGAAAGGTCGCATCGAGAACCGATTATGAGGGAATCGAGAAAGTCACCGAGGCTCTTGAGAATGCCAAGAAGAGAATAGAGTCAAATGTCAGCTTTGAGCTTGCGATGGAGCTGCTCATGCTGACCATAAGAGAAAATTAATAAGCCGATTTGGCTTAAAATGTGGTTTATAGATGGAGGTTTATAGATTGTGGTAAAAGTAGTAAGTGTAAGATTCAGAACAGCCGGAAAGATTTATTTCTTCGGAGCGGAAGATAAAGAGATCAATAAAGGCGATCATGTCATCGTTGAGACAGCAAGAGGCGTGGAATACGGAACGGCTGTAAGCGGTGTCAGGGAAATACCGGAAGAAAAAATTGTCCAGCCCCTTAAAAATGTGATAAGGGTAGCGACAAAAGAGGATGATGAGCAGCAGGTAAAGAACGGAGAAAAAGAGAAAGATGCTCTCGCTCTCTGCAGACGAAAGATAGCGGCTCACGGTCTCGTGATGAAGCTGATAGATGCAGAATATACATTTGACGGAAATAAACTGCTCTTTTACTTTACGGCAGACGGAAGAGTTGATTTCAGAGAGCTTGTAAAAGATCTGGCAGGTACATTCAGAACCAGAATAGAACTGCGGCAGATAGGCGTCAGGGACGAGACAAAACTCATCGGCGGTATCGGTGTATGCGGCAGAGAACTCTGCTGTAAAACATTTCTCCCGGATTTCGGACAGGTATCGATCAAGATGGCCAAGGATCAGGGACTATCTCTTAATCAGCAGAAAATATCAGGTCTGTGCGGCAGACTGATGTGCTGTATAAAAAACGAGGCAGAGACATATGAAGAACTTAATAAGCACATGCCATCACCCGGAGATATGGTAACTACTCCCGAGGGAGATAAAGGCGTGGTTCATTCCATAAGCATACTCAAGCAGAATGTCAGAGTCATCATTGATGAAGGTGATGAAAAAGAGATTAAGGAATATCCCGTATCTGAGCTGACATTTAAGAGAGGACATCATAAGGACAGAAATCTCTCTGCAGAGGAACTGGCAGAGCTTAAGGAACTGGAAGAGCTTGAGAAAAAAGACCAGATGGACAAGCTTGAGACTGATGAGAGCAAACCGGTAAAGAATGAGATGCGCCGGCCTGACCATAAGGGTGGCCGGAATGAAAAGTCCGGAGAGGAATTCGGAAAGGGACATGAAAAGAATCCCTCGAAGAATTATGACAAAAAGAATTTTGACAAAAATCACGAGAACAGAAAATACGATAAAAGAGGTAATCGTGACGGAAAACATAAAAAGGACAGTAAAAAGGACGGACAGTAATGAGTGACTTTTCTGTGCTTGAAGATGAGAGAGTAGATGATCTTGAGAGAAGCAATCTGAAGATCATACAGAATCCGGGCAGATTCTGTTTCGGAATGGATGCAGTGCTGCTGACAGGTTTTGTGACTGCAAAAAAGGGAGACAGAGTACTTGATATGGGTACGGGAACCGGTATCATCCCTATCCTGCTCTCGGCAAAATGTGATGCATCATCCTACGAAGCCCTTGAGATACAAAAGGAAAGCGCCGACATGGCGAGGAGAAGCGTCGCACTCAATCATCTGGAAGAAAAGATTCATATTGTGGAAGGTGATATTAAAGAGGCAGGAAAAATATTTGGTCCTGCTTCTTTTAAGGTTGTGACATGTAATCCGCCGTATATGATAGACGATCATGGTCTTAAAAATCCCGGTGAGCCAAAAGCGATAGCGAGACATGAGGTACTCTGCACATTTGAGGATGTGGCAAAGCAGGCATCTGTCGTACTTGAAGACGGAGGCAAGCTGTTTATCGTCCACAGGCCTTTTCGCCTGGCTGAGATCATGAATACGCTCATCCAAAACAACCTGGAGCCCAAGCGAATGCGGCTTGTCTATCCGTATATAGATCATGAACCAAACATGGTCCTCATCGAGGCATGCAAGGGCGGCAGATCAAGGATAACAGTTGAAAAGCCCCTGATTATATTTAAGGAACAGGGTGTATATACAGAAGAGATAACCGAAATATACGGTTACTGAATTCGAAAGAGGATAACATATGAAGGGAATGTTATATCTGTGTGCCACACCGATCGGCAACTTAAAGGACATAACAGAAAGAGTCACAGAGACACTCTCACAGGTGGACTTAATCGCAGCAGAAGATACCAGAAACAGTATACATCTTCTGAGCCATCTTAATATAAAGACACCGATGACGAGCTATCATGAATTTAACAAGACAGAAAAAGCCCGTGTACTGATTGATAAGATGATGAGCGGTGAAAATATCGCCCTTATAACAGATGCAGGTACACCGGCAATCTCTGATCCGGGAGAAGTGCTTGTCAGGATGTGCCTTTCAGAAGGCATCACCGTCACATCATTGCCGGGACCGGCAGCATGTATCACTGCCCTCACACTCTCGGGACTTTCTACGAGGAGATTTTGCTTCGAGGGATTTCTGCCATCTGAAAAATCAGACAAGAAAGAATTAAATGAAGTCCTTGAGGAATTAAAGCGTGAGACGAGAACAGTCATAATATATGAAGCGCCTCACAGATTAAAGAGAACCCTTAAGATATTACATGACGCGATCGGTGATCGCAGGATGACCATATGCAGGGAGCTCACAAAAAAATTTGAAACTGTGCTCCCCACAACCATAGAAAAGGCCATGGAGATGTATGACAGCGAAGAGCCACGGGGCGAGTATGTCCTGGTCATAGAAGGCAGATCCAGGGAGGATATAAAAAACGAGGAGATAGCGTCCTTTGAGAATATGTCCATAGAAGAGCATATGGCAATGTATGAGAGCCGGGGAATGGACAGAAAAGAGGCCATGAAAGCCGTTGCAAAGGACAGAGGCGTCAGTAAAAGAAATATTTATGAAAGTCTGATTAAATCTGATTGACAAAGGATATACATATGCATATACTTTACTTGATTTTGAATTTTGATTTTTTCGAGATTATTAAAGACCAGCTTCATGTATCACCTGATGTGACAATCACAGCAGACACATCTTTCAAGCAGGATCTTCGTGCAGATTCATTTGAGCTTATGGAGCTCGTTATGGCCCTTGAGGATGAGTACGGTGTGCAGGTCGAGGATGAGGAACTCGAGAATTTTGAGACTGTCGGAGATGTAATCGAATATATCAGAAGTCAGGGTATCGACGAGGACTGATTCCTTTGATTTAAAGAGTTTTTTTTGATAATATAGACTGGATGGAGTGTGTGAAACGCCATCCAGTTTTTTGATTTTTATTAGGAGAATAAAATGGAAAACATAATGACAAATCGCCTCGACAGAGGCTTTTACATGTATCAGAAAGAATTTGAGGATGCAGCCATAAGGACTCTCAGATCAGGCTGGTACATACTTGGTAATGAACTTAAATCCTTTGAGGAGAAATTTGCATCTTATACGGGAGCAAAATACTGTGTAGGTGTCGGCAACGGACTTGATGCCTTAACCTTAGCTGTCAGAGCCCTCGGAATAGGTGAGGGAGACGAAGTCATCGTCCAGGGTAACACATATATAGCAAGTGTGATGGGTATCAGCATTAACGGCGCTACACCTGTTTTCTGTGAGCCGGATGAATATTATATGCTTGACGCAAAAAGGCTTGAGGAAAAGCTTACCGATAAGACAAAAGCCGTTATGGTTGTACACCTGTACGGACACAGTGCGGATATGGAGAGCATATGTGCATTCTGTAAAAAGCACAACCTGAAACTGATTGAGGACTGCGCCCAGTCCCACGGCTCTTTCTTTAAAGGTAAGATGACGGGTACATTTGGCGATATAGGATGCTTTTCATTTTATCCCTCAAAAAACCTTGGAGCATTCGGTGATGGCGGAGCCATAGTTACCGACAGTGAGGAGTACAGAGACAGGATAAAGATGCTCAGAAATTATGGCAGCAGTGTACGGTATTACAATGATGAAGTCGGCGTAAACTCAAGACTTGATGAGATACAGGCAGCTCTTTTATCCGTACGTCTTGCCCATATGGATGAGCTCACAAAAGAGAAAAAAGAGATCAGTGCCAGGTACCTTGAAAAAATCAGAAATGATAAGTTTGTACTTCCGAAGATAGCGGAAGGTTCAGATCATATATTCCATCAGTTTGTCATAAGGTCAAAAGAGAGAGCAAAGCTGATTGATTATCTTAATGATAAAAATATCTCAACGATAATCCATTATCCCGTACCGCCCCACTTGTCAAAGGCTTATGAATATCTGGGAATAAAGAAGGGTACACTGCCCATCACAGAGCAGTATGCGGATGAGGTACTCTCAATACCCATGTACAACGGTCTTACAAAAGAAGAGCAGGACTATGTAATAAAGGCTCTTAATGAATTTTAATTTTTACTGTTGAGGAATCTACCCATGGAGATACAAGTCCCCAAGGCCCCTTTAAAAATAATAAATATGTTAAATGCATCCGGCTATGAAGCGTATGTGGTGGGTGGCTGTGTCAGAGACTCTCTTATGGGCAGGACTCCGAATGACTGGGATGTGACGACGAGCGCCACGCCCATGGAGGTAAAGAATGTCTTTAAGAGAACAGTTGATACAGGCATAAAACACGGAACGGTAACTGTCCTTGAAGACGGCGACATGATCGAGGTCACCACATACAGAATAGACGGAGAATATGCAGACGGCAGACATCCGGATAAAGTAGAGTTTACAAGGCAGCTCTCCGAGGATTTAAAGCGCAGGGATTTTACCGTAAATGCCATGGCCTACCATCCGACAAAAGGACTGGTAGACCTGTTTGATGGTGCAAAAGACATAGAAAAAAAGATCATCAGATGTGTAGGCAATCCAAAGGAGCGTTTCGGAGAGGATGCACTTCGGATGATGCGTGCGGTGAGATTTGCAGCTGTACTTGATTTTGAGATAGAAGAAAAAACATGGCTTGCCATAAAAGAACTGGCCGGCGATCTGGCCAGGATAAGCGGTGAACGTATCCGTGAGGAGATGTTAAAGACACTTGTCTCTGACAGTCCGTATAAATTTAAACTGTTTTACGAATCTGGACTGACGGCAGTATTTATGCCGGAGTTTGACAGATGCATGGAGACAGATCAAAAGCATATACATCACTGCTACAGTGTGGGTGAGCATATCCTTCACTCGATGGAAGGCGTGGAAGCAAAGAGAGAGCTTAGGCTTGCCATGCTTTTTCACGATATGGCAAAACCAAAGATGCTCACGGTTGATGAGGACGGAACCACGCATTTCTATAATCATCCAAAGGAAGGCAGTATCATGGCAAGAGAGATCATGAGACGCCTTAAATTTGATAATGCGACTATAGACAGAGTGAGTCTCTTTGCACTGTATCATGACAGGGACATAGAACTCACGGGAAAAGCCATGAGGCGTGCCATGAATATTATTGGCACAGACAATATGCCGGATCTTTTTAAAGTAAAATATGCTGATGTAATGGCACAGAGTACATACATGCGCGAGGAAAAACTTAAAAAGATCGAAGATATGAAAGCTCTTTATGAAGATATCGTATCTAAAAACGAAGCTGTGACTATAAAAGATCTGGCCGTAAACGGCAGGGACCTGATGGACGCAGGTATGAAAACCGGAACGGATATCGGAGAGACATTAAAGAAAATGCTCGATGATGTAATAGAAGAGCCTTCTCATAATGACAAAAAGTATCTGATAGAAAAATATGTCACGGCGATTATCCTGTTTATATCAGTGATATTTATGATGAGCGGATGTACCGTGCCCGGTCAGACTGTATCAGGAGATAACGGATATACAGGGTATGTGTCATCACTCCCGGGTAATTATGACAGCGCCGATACGGCAGTCATAATCGACATAAACAATACGGACGGTCAGATACAGTTTAAGACACTGGCAAACGGAAAATATTACACTCTCGGATATGACGGTGCCACATGCTTTTATGACAAATTCGGAAGCGCTGTATCACTGATGCAGCTTTCGGAAGGTGAGATAGTTGATGTCACCTTCATGAAAAATTCAAAAAGACTGAACACCTTAAAGGAATCGGCTGATGTATTTTCCTTTGCAGAGATAAACAATTACGAGATACATGCAGGCGGATTTAAGATGTACATCGGAAATGATGATTATTACATATCCGATGATATTGTGGTGATGACGAGTGAAGGCGAGCGTTCGATAGAGGACATCAACCCTGTTGATGTGCTGACGGTCCAGGGATATGATCATACAATCAGGAGTATCACGGTTACAAAGGGCCACGGATACTTAAGGCTTACAAACAATTCGTACTTTGTGGATGGCTGGGTTGAGATAGGCCAGGATATGATATATAAAGTGACGGAGGATATGCTGATCACCGTGCCCGAGGGCAATATATCGGTGACTGTATCAAAGAGCGGTTCATCAGGAACAGAGGAGATGAGTATCGCTCCGGGCCATGAATATGAACTCGATGTGAGTAAATGGCAGGATGAGGTTCAGACAGGACTAGTATTGTTTACAACTTCCCCGTCAAAAGCCCATGTATATATAGACGGAGAAGAAGTTGACAAATCGGAGGCGGTAGAGCTCGACTACGGTATCCATCAGCTGATGGTTATGGCAGACGGATATACCACGGTGACCAATTTCATCAGAGTAGGTTCACCGAGTGCCAATCTCGATGTGGTACTGGAAAAGGAAGATTCCGGTGCAGACGATACAGTCAGCGACAATCAGACTGCAAGCGGCAATACGGTGAGTGTTAACAGTCAGACGGATACCATGCCTGTATCACCATCACCGAGTCCGTCAGTCAGCACCAATCAGACTGCGTCGGGAAACAGTGCGAGCAGCAATACGGTATCATCCAATTCGTCCCAGGTGATCAACCCCACGTCTACGGCAAAGGTATATATCAATTCTCCGGAGGGTGCAGAGGTTTATGTGGACGGTACATACATTGGACTGTCCCCTGTATCGTTTAATAAAAAGGCAGGCTCGGTTGTGGTTACATTCAGGAAAAACGGTTATCAGACCAGGAGCTATACCTTAAGTCTGACAGATGATAACAAGAGTGAGAACTATTCATTCTCAGAGCTGGTGCCTATACCATAAAAAAGGATTAAAAAATGGACAGGAAATATAAAATAGTAATACTTGAGAGAAACAGTGTGGGGAGTGACGTATCTGTTTCCATGTTTGAAAAACTTGGAGACGTGACCGTATATGATACGACCGCTCCTGACGAAATAGCCGGCAGAGTAAAAGATGCGGACATTGTCCTTATCAATAAAAGCCCCATAAATGAGTCAACAATAGGTGCGGCACCGAATATAAAACTGGTAGGAGAATTTGCCACAGGATATGACAACGTGGATATTAACTACTGTACATCAAGGGGTATAGCTGTTACGAATGTCAGGGGGTATTCGACTTCTGCAGTTGTCCAGCATACATTTGCCCTTGCTCTGTATGTGACGGAACACCTTAAATATTATGATGAATATGTAAAGAGCGGCGAATATGAAAAGAGCGGTTTCTTTACCCATTACGGCCAGACATTTACAGAACTCTCCGGCAAGACCTGGGGAATCATCGGTATGGGTAATATCGGCAGGGGTGTTGCAAAAGTAGCAGAGAGCTTTGGATGTAATGTGATCTGGTCCAGTGCATCAGGCACGGTGAGGGATGAAGGATATAAATATGCAGAGCTGGGTGAGCTTTTGTCCACAGCTGACATAATCAGTCTCCACTGTCCCTTAAATGAAAAAACAAAATATCTCATAAATAAGGAAACATTATCAAAGATGAAAAAGACTGCTGTCCTCATAAATGTTGCAAGAGGACCGGTTGTAAATAACAGTGATCTTTATGAAGCCCTTGAAAATAATGAAATAGCAGGGGCAGGGCTTGATGTCCTCGACGGAGAACCAATTACACCTGACAATCCGTTAAAGAAATTTAAGGACTCAAACAGACTGATAATCACACCTCATATGGCATGGGCAAGCACCGAAGCCAGGACAAGATGTGTTGAGGAAGCATATAAAAATACAGAGAGTTTTATAAACGGCCAAGACCGTTGCAGAGTAATCTGAAAAGGAGCATCCATAAATGATTAACAGTGAATATCTTGAGATGACAAATGCGCCGTCAGTAATAAGGGCATTGTCGGTATATGCCACAGAGAGAGGTAAAGAGATAGGGTATGAAAATGTATTTGACTACAGTCTCGGCAATCCGTCTGTGCCTGTACCAGATAAACTGACCCGGGCCATGATAGAACTGCTGCAGACAAAGGATTCTTCATATCTTCACGGATACAGTCCCAATCCCGGCAATCCCATAGCCAGAAAAGCTGTAGCCGATTCTTTAAGCAGACGCTTTGGGATAAAGTACGGACCTGAGCATATATTTATGACGAGCGGTGCGGCCGGAGCCATTGCCCATGCAGTCAGATGCGTGACAAAACCCGGTGATGAGATACTGACATTTGCTCCTTATTTTCCTGAGTATAATCCCTATATAAATAAATCCGGTGCAGTGCTTAAAGTAGTACCGGCGGATACAGAATCTTTTCAGATCAATTTTGATAAATTTGAAGAGATGATTTCCGATAAGACAATGGCGGTGTTAATAAATACTCCAAACAATCCGTCGGGCATAGTTTATTCATCCGAAACTCTAAAAAAACTGGCAGATATCCTGACAAAAAAGCAGAGTGAGTACGGTCATGAGATATTTATCATATCGGATGAACCGTATCGCGAGATAGTATTTGAGGGTGTTGATGCGCCGTATGTCTCAAAGTTTTATGACAATACACTCTCATGTTATTCATATTCAAAATCTCTCTCCATACCCGGAGAGCGACTCGGATACGTGGCAGTAAATCCTAAGGCTGTAAAGGCTGATATGATAGTCCCTATGTGCTGTCAGATATCAAGAGGTACCGGTCATAACTGTCCTGCATCTTTAATACAGCTCGCAGTTGCGCAGTGCGTAGATATGACAAGCGACCTCTCGGTATATGAGACTAATATGAATATCTTATATAAAGAACTGACATCTCTCGGATTTGAGGTTGTAAAGCCCGGCGGAACATTCTACATATTCCCCAAGGCACCTGAACCGGATGCAATAGCATTTTCGGAAAAGGCTAAAAAATACGATCTCATACTTGTGCCAAGTGATTCATTCGGAGTAAAAGGATATTTCAGGATGGCTTACTGTATAGATACGGAAAAGGTTGAGAGATCCCTTGATGCTCTCCGAAGGCTGATGAAAAACGAATATTAAAAACGACAGGCATAAAACATGGCTACATGGTCAACAAGAGGTCTGAGAGGTTCGACCCTCGAGGACATGATCAACAGGACAAATGAAAAATACAGGGAAAAGGGACTGGCCCTTGCATACTTTGATCAGAAAAGTACAGTCGATTATATAGGCGCCGTTCAGGGAGTGCCCGTATGCTTTGATGCCAAGGAATGTGCGACAGACACATTTTCACTTCAGAATATTCATGAGCATCAGGTAGAGTTTATGCTGGATTTTGAAAAGCAAAGGGGCGTGGCTTTCTTCCTGATTTATTATACAAAAAGGGACATGATGTATTACTTAAGGATAGATGACCTGAAAGTATTCTGGGACAGGGCAAAGGAAGGCGGCCGAAAAAGCTTCAGGCTCGATGAACTTGACCCGGAATATGTCATTCCGAAAAAGAGAGGTGTGATGGTCCCGTACCTCGAGATGATTCAAAAGGACCTTGATTTAAAAGATGAGGAGGATTAGGCATGGCAGAAATTGACGTAAGCAAATTGCAGGAGCTTATTGACGGCAGCAGCAATATCGTATTCTTTGGCGGCGCCGGAGTCTCTACGGAGAGCGGTATCAAAGATTTCAGAAGTGTAGACGGATTATACAATCAGAAATATGACTATCCTCCCGAGACCATGCTCTCACATACTTTTTTTGTGAGACATAAAGAGGAATTTTTCAGATTTTACAATGATAAGCTCCTTGAAAAGACAGTCGGTACAGACACAGTGGAGAGAGCTCTGCCAAACAAAGCCCATTATAAGCTGGCAGAACTTGAAAAAGCCGGTAAATTAAAGGCGGTAATAACACAGAATATAGACGGACTCCATCAGGAGGCGGGCAGTAAGGTTGTATACGAACTCCACGGAAGCGTCCTTCGAAACTACTGTGAGAAGTGCGGCAAGAGCTTTGATGTCAGGTATATGTTTAATTCAAATGGCATACCAAAGTGTGATTCATGCGGCGGAGATATAAAACCCGATGTGGTCCTCTATGAGGAAGGTCTTGATAATAATGTTATCTCCGGAGCGGTAAATACCATAAAAAATGCGGATATGCTCATAATAGGCGGCACATCCCTCGTGGTATACCCGGCAGCAGGTCTCATAGACTACTACAGAGGAGACAAACTGGTACTGATCAACAAGGATGCCACAGCGAGAGACAGCGTGGCAGACTACAGTATCCATGGCAAGATAGGCGAGATACTCGGCCAGATTGTCGTGAGATAAAAAATCACTTGCACAGAGAGCTTTAATGTGTTAAAGTTAAAGCCTGTGAAATATTTTGTGATCAATGCGAAAGCATTGTTCCTTGCTTCCCTCTTGTCAGGGGAGGCCACTAGACCAAAAGGAGGTACAGTAGCATGAGCAAATACGAATTATGCGTTGTTGTTAGCGCTAAGATCGAAGATGAAGAAAGAACTGCTACAGTAGACAAATGTAAGGAAACTATCGCTAAGTGTGGCGGCAGCGTTACAGATGTTGAAGAAGGCGGCAAGAAGAAGCTTGCTTATGAAATTCAGAAGATGAAGGAAGCATACTACTACTTTATTCATTTCGATGCTGACGAGAATGTTCCTGCACAGGTTGAGAGCTATGTGCGTATTATGGACAACGTCATCAGATTCTTATGCGTTACACAGGATGAAGCATAATCTTTAACGCAAAGAAAGGAACAGTTAATTATGAATAAAGTTATTTTAATGGGACGCCTTACAAGAGACCCTGATGTGAGATATTCACAGGGGGCAAACGGAAATATGGCAATTGCAAGATTCTCTCTTGCAGTAGACAGAAGATTCCAGAGACAGGACGCTCAGGGTGAGCAGGCAAACGCAGATTTTATAAACTGTGTAGCATTTGGCAAGCAGGGCGAGTTTGTCGAGAAATATTTCCATAAAGGTATGAAGATGGTGCTCACAGGCCGTATTCAGACCGGAAGCTATACCAATAAAGAAGGCAGCAAGGTTTACACAACAGATGTTGTTGCTGAGGAAATTGAGTTCGCAGAGAGCAAGAATGCTCAGGGCGGCGGTTCAAATGAGGGATACACAAGAAATCCCGCACCTGCCGATGACGGATTCATGAATATTCCTACGGACGGTATAGAGAGCGAAATCCCATTCAACTAACTTTCAGTTGATTTTAGGAGGACATTATCATGGCATTCAATAAGGATGATAAGAATGATGCACCCAGAAGACGTGGCGGTGCAGGCATGCGTAAGAGAAAAAAGGTTTGTGTATTCTGTGGTGTAACCAAGAAGACTGAAGGTGAGAACAGCGTTGTTGAAGCTAAAGAGACCATCAGCTATAAGGACACAGCCAAGTTAAAGAGATATGTATCAGAGAGAGGAAAGATTCTTCCTCGTCGTGTTACAGGTTGCTGCGCAAAGCATCAGAGAGCTATTACCTCTGCTGTAAAGCGTGCTCGTCATGTAGCATTAATGCCATACGTACAGGATTAATTTATATTAATTCTCAAAAAGATTTTTCCAAGGTCTTCCGAAAACTCGGGAGACCTTGTATTATTATAAGTAAGATAAAAATTATCCGCCCGGTGGCGGAATAAAGGAGATAAAAAATCATGGCAGACAAAAAGATGGTTGAAGCAATTACTTCCATGGAGGAAGATTTTGCACAATGGTACACGGATATAGTTAAGAAAGCAGAGCTTATCGACTATACAAGTGTCAAGGGATGCATGGCTATAAAGCCTGCCGGATATGCAATATGGGAGCTGATTCAGAACCAGCTCGATGCAATGTTCAAAGAGACAGGCGTTAAAAATATGTATCTGCCCATGTTTATACCCGAGAGCCTCCTACAGATGGAGAAGGATCACGTAGAGGGATTTGCTCCCGAGGTTGCATGGGTTACACAGGGAGGAGGAGCACCTCTTACAGAGAAACTTTGTGTCCGCCCTACATCTGAGACATTATTCTGCGATTATTATAAAGGCGTAGTTCATTCATACAGAGATCTTCCCCAGGTATGTAACCAGTGGTGCTCTGTCGTAAGATGGGAAAAAGAGACAAGACCTTTCCTTCGCTCCCGCGAGTTCCTCTGGCAGGAGGGTCATACAGCACATGCAACAGCTGAAGATGCCGAGAAGAGAACGGTTCAGATGCTCAATGTATATGCTGATTTCCTTGAGAATGTACTTGCCATCCCTGTAATAAAGGGTCAGAAGACGGAGAAAGAAAAATTTGCCGGAGCAGAGGCTACATATACTGTTGAGGCTCTTATGCATGACGGCAAGGCCCTACAGTCAGGTACATCCCATAATTTCGGCGACGGATTTGCTAAAGCATTTGGCATCCAGTATACAGACAAGGACAATACTCTTAAGTACGTACACCAGACATCATGGGGCATGACAACGAGACTTATCGGAGCTGTTATCATGGTTCACGGAGACAACAGTGGATTAAAGCTTCCGCCTAAGGTTGCTCCTACCCAGGTTATGATCATCCCTATCCAGCAGAAAAAGGAAGGCGTACTCGATAAGGCAAACGAACTGCTTGATACCTTAAAGAAGGCAGGCATAAGAGTTGATATAGATGACACCGACAAGACCCCCGGATTTAAGTTCTCCGAGCAGGAGATGAGGGGTATACCGATGCGTATCGAGATAGGACCCAAGGATATCGAGAATGGCAAATGTGTAATTGTCCGCCGTGACAACGGAGAGAAGATTGATGTAGCTCTCTCTGATATCGAATCAAAGGTAAAAGAATTACTTGTCACTATCCAGAAGGATATGTACGAGGCGGCAAAAGCCCACAGAGATGCACACACATACGTGGCTGTCACAATGGATGAATTTGAGAAAGCATTCACTGAGAAGTCAGGATTTGTAAAGGCCATGTGGTGCGGTGACAGGGCATGTGAGGATGAGATAAAGGATAAGCTCGCAGTCACAAGCCGCTGTATGCCCTGGGAGCAGGAGAAACTTTCCGATGTATGTGTATGCTGCGGAAAGCCTGCCAAGAAGATGGTTTACTGGGGTAAAGCTTACTAACATACAATTTAAGAAAAGGGGGGTTACTTATGACAGAATTTACAGGCAAACCGATTTGTAAAGGCGCGTCAACAGGCAGGATCAGAGTGTTTAAGAGCAAAGTGGATGACACAAAGCTGATAAGCATATCCGATACGGATGCTGAGTTAAAGCGCTACGAAAAAGCTTTTGACAGTGCAAAAGAAAAACTAGAAAAGCTGTATGATATTGCCAGGGAAAAGCATATGCCCAATGCTGACATCTTGTCTGCACAGGTAATGCTGCTCACCGATGAGGGATACAACAATACTGTCAGAGATGAGATCAAAAATAACAGGGTAAATGCGGAGTATGCCGTAAAACTCTCATGCGAAAAGTATGTGAAAATCTTTGAAAATATCGAGGACGAAACGGTTAAGACCAAGGCTGATGATGTGAGGGATATCTCATACAGACTGATAAATATCCTCGGGGGAGAAGAATCAGACATCATATTTGGCAATGAGAGAATGGTCATTATGGCAGATGCAGCCGAGCCGTCTCTCCTGATTGAATCAGGTAAAGAGCATATCGCCGGTGTCATCACAAAGAATACCGGTATAGGATCCCATATAGTGATCCTCGCAAGAGATATGGATATCCCTGTGGTAACAGGTATTCCGGCTGATATTTCTCTTGACGGAAAAGAGTGTATCATTGACGGATACAAGGGGCTGGTGATAACCGATCCTGACGAGAAGACCCTGAATAAGTATGAAAATATTATCAGCGATCTGAAGGAGCAGACCAGGAATCTACACAAGCTGATCGGACTCCCGACTCAAACAAGGTCCGGCAGAACCGTAAAGATATATGCTAATGTATCGGGACTTGATGATGCGGAGAAAGCGTTGCAAAACGGAGCAGAAGGAATAGGATTATTTAGAAGTGAATACCTTTTCCTTGGCAGAAATGAATGCCCCGGAGAAGAGGAACAGTTTGAGGCTTATAAAGCTGTACTTGAGGCGTATGGAGACAAGCAGGTAACGATAAGGACTGTTGATCTCGGAGCCGACAAGGGAGCAAGATATTTAAATCTCCAGAGTGAGCCAAATCCTGATCTTGGATGCAGGGGTATCAGGATATGCTTAAAGACCCCGGATATATTAAAGACCCAGTTGCGTGCGCTCTACAGAGCATCTGTGTACGGTAATCTGGCGATTATGTATCCCATGATCACGTCGGTCTGGGAAGTAAAGAAGCTGCGGGAGATATCGGCGGAGGTTCGTGAGGAGTTAAAGAGCAGCGGACTTGATATAGGAGATGTACCTGAGGGAATACTGATCGAGACACCGGCAGCGGCTCTTATATCGGATGAGCTTGCAAAGTACGGAGACTTCTTCAGTATAGGTACTAACGATCTGACCCAGTATGCACTCGGAGCAGACAGGCAGAATGATGACGTGACGGATTATTACGATCCCCGTCATCCGGCTGTGCTGTCACTCATAAAAACCGTTATAGAAAACGGACACAAAAACAAGATACCTGTGGGTATGTGCGGAGAACTGGCAGCAGATGAGACGATGACAGAACATCTCGTACATCTTGGTATAGATATACTGTCGGTATCCCAGGGCGAGATACTGTCCCTGCGAAAATCCATAAGAGAAATGCGATAACGCAAAAAGGAGATATATATTCATGAACATTTTGGTAATCAACTGCGGAAGTTCGTCACTTAAGTATCAGCTCATCAATTCTGATACGGAAGATGTGCTTGCAAAAGGACTTGTTGAGCGTATAGGTATCGACGGCTCGAGACTGAATCATACACCAAAGGGTGGAGACAAAGTTGTCATCGAGGAGGATATCCCTGATCATAACAAAGCCGTAAAGATGGTGACCGATGCACTGACAAATGAGAAATACGGTGTGGTTAAATCTCTTGATGAGATTGATGCCATAGGTCACAGAGTGGTTCATGGCGGAGAGAAGTTTAATAAAGCTGTGATCATTAATAACAGTGTCCTTAAGGATATTGAATCATTAAACGACCTGGCGCCTTTACACAATCCTGCAAACCTTATCGGTATTAATTCGTGCATTACAAATATGCCCGGCAAGCCCAATGTGGCTGTATTTGATACGGCATTCCATCAGACAATGCCTGAGAAAGCCTATATGTATGGTCTGCCTTATGAATATTATGAGAAATACAAGGTACGCCGCTACGGATTCCACGGTACCAGCCATGATTTCGTATCTGCACATGCTGCCGAGATGATCGGAAAAGACAGGAA
>CADBFE010000094.1 GCA_902793845.1 uncultured Lachnospiraceae bacterium
ACACTTGCATTTACTCATTTTCAGCCTGCCCAGCCTACAACAGTAGGTAAGAGAGCAACCCTCTGGATAAATGAATTCATGATGGACCTTGAGGACCTTGAGTATGTTCAGGGCTCTCTTAAGCTCCTTGGCTCAAAGGGTACCACAGGTACACAGGCTTCATTCCTTGAGCTCTTTAACGGGGACAATGAGACAATAGACAAGATTGATCCCATGATTGCAGAGAAGATGGGATTTGCTAAAGATGCGTACTATCCTGTATCAGGCCAGACATATTCGAGAAAGGTTGATACAAGAGTATGCAACATCCTCGCAGGTATCGCAGCTTCAGCTCACAAGATGAGCAACGATATCAGACTTCTTCAGCACCTTAAGGAAGTTGAAGAGCCTTTTGAGAAAAGCCAGATAGGTTCATCAGCAATGGCATACAAGAGAAATCCCATGAGAAGTGAGCGTATTGCATCACTTGCCAATTATGTAATGGTTAATGCCATGAATCCGGCTATTACATCTGCTACCCAGTGGTTTGAGAGAACACTTGATGACTCAGCCAACAAGCGTATATCAATTCCCGAGGGATTCCTTGCAGTTGACGGTATACTTGAGCTTTGCCTCAACGTAGTTGACGGACTTGTTGTAAATGAGAAAGTAATCATCAGAAGACTGATGAGCGAGCTTCCTTTCATGGCAACTGAGAATATCATGATGGATGCCGTTAAGGAAGGCGAGGACAGACAGGAAATGCACGAGAGAATCAGAAAGCTCTCAATGGAAGCAGGCGTCAGAGTTAAGAAGGAAGGCCTCGACAACAACCTGCTTGAGATGGCAGTTAAGGATCCTGCATTCCACTTAAGCGAGGACAAGATTGATGAAATCATGAAGCCTGAGAAATATGTGGGACGAAGCATTTATCAGGTTGAGAAATACATCGAAAACTTCGTAAATCCTGTGAGAACAAAGTATAAGGACGTACTTGGACAGGAAGGTCATGTATCTGTCTGATGTATATACTAAATTAGTGGTTATTTATTCAAATATGCATTATAATAAATCCGTATGATTTTTACCCCGGCAAAACGGGAGATGGAGGACAATTAAATGGTTAAAGCAGTAGTTGGCGCAAACTGGGGAGATGAAGGCAAGGGCAAGATTACAGACATGCTTGCTGAGACAGCCGATATCATCATCAGATTCCAGGGAGGTGCAAATGCAGGTCATACCATTAAGAATAAATATGGTAAATTTGCTCTTCACACATTACCGTCAGGTGTGTTTTACGACCATACAACCAGCATTATAGGTAATGGTGTGGCACTTAATATACCCATTCTCTTTGGCGAGATTCAGGATATTGTGGGCAAGGGTGTACCCGCTCCCAAGCTCCTTATTTCAGACAGAGCCCAGATAGTGATGCCTTATCATATTCTCTTTGATCAGTATGAAGAGGAGAGACTTGCAGGCAAATCATTCGGCTCAACAAAGTCAGGTATCGCACCTTTCTATTCAGATAAATTTGCCAAGATAGGTTTCCCTGTCAGTGACCTTTTTGACACAGAGGAAAACTTAAAGGAAAAACTTGAGAGAGTAATAGTACAGAAGAATGTTCTCCTTGAGCATCTCTATCACAAGCCTCTTCTTAATGTAGATGAGCTATACAAGACACTCATGGAATACAAGGATATGGTTGCTCCTTATGTATGCGACGTATCACTTTATCTTGATAAAGCAATCAAGGAAGGCAAGACAATCCTTCTTGAGGGCCAGCTCGGAACACTTAAGGATACAGACCACGGAATATACCCCATGGTTACATCTTCAAACACAATAGCTGCATACGGTGCGGTAGGTGCAGGCATACCTCCTTATGAGATTAAGGAAGTCATCACAGTATGCAAGGCTTACTCTTCAGCAGTAGGTGGTGGTGAATTTGTCTCAGAGATATTCGGAGATGAGGCAGATGAACTCAGAAGACGCGGCGGTGACGGCGGTGAGTACGGTGCAACAACAGGAAGACCCAGACGTATGGGATGGTTTGACTGTGTTGCTTCCAAGTATGGTTGCAGACTTCAGGGTACTACAGATGTAGCATTCACAGTACTTGATGTACTTGGATATCTCGATGAGATACCTGTGTGCGTTGGATACGACATAGACGGTAAGGTGACTACAGATTTCCCTGTAACAAGACTCTTAAAGGATGCAAAGCCTGTATACAAGACACTTCCCGGATGGAAGGAAGATATCACAGGTATCAGAGAGTATGACAAGCTTCCCGAGAACTGCAGAAAGTATATTGAGTTTATCGAGAACGAGATTGGATATCCCATCACGATGGTAAGTAACGGACCTTCAAGAGAAGATATCATCTACAGAAAAAGCGCATTAAAAAATAATTAATTACACATAAATTAAAGGAGGAATTTTTAAAATGGGAATTATTGCAAGATTTAAGGACATCATGTCATCAAACATCAACGCTCTTCTCGACAAGTGGGAGGACCCCGAGAAGATGATTGATCAGTATCTTCGTAACCTTCAGAATGATCTCCAGACAATCAAGTCTGAGACAGCATCAGTAATGGCTGAGGAGAAGGCTTCAAAGAGAAAGCTTGATGAGTGTGATGCAGAGATAGCTAAGATGCAGGAATATGCTGTAAAGGCTGTTTCAGGTGGAGATGATGCTGCAGCAAAGCAGTTCCTCTCTAAGAAGGCAGACCTCGAAGCACAGCGTGAGATTCTCAATCAGCAGTATACACTTGCATGTGAGAACTCAATGAAGATGCGTGAGATGCATGACAAGGTTGAGCAGGATATCTCTACACTTAAGTCTAAGAGAGAAATGCTCAAGGCTAAGGTTAAGGTTGCCGAGACTCAGAAGAAACTTAATGATATGACAAGTGCCACAAGTGCACTCAGCAATATGAACAAGTTCGATGAGATGGAGGAGAAGATCAACAGAAAGCTTGATGAGGCTGATGCAATGGCACAGCTTAACTCTAAGCGTGATACTTCAACAATCGATGCCCTCACAGCCAAGTATGATGACGGCGCAAAGGCAGCTGCAGTAGATGCAGAGCTTGCTGCATTAAAGGCTTCAATGGGACTTGCAGCTCCTGCTACAGAGGATAGCGCAAACTAATAAAGATATTAAAAGATTATCCGGAATGCCGGCCTTTTTTATGGCCGGCATTTTCAGTCTGCTTTGATTTTTCGAAAAGGATATTAAAAGATGTTGGATTTAAGCAAGATGAACGATCAGCAGTATGAGGCGACAGTATATACCGAAGGTCCACTCCTTGTAATTGCGGGAGCAGGCTCAGGCAAGACAAGAGTACTGACCCATCGTATCGCATATCTGATAGAAGAGGAAGGCGTCAATCCCTACAATATCATGGCCATAACCTTCACAAACAAGGCGGCCAAGGAGATGAGGGAGCGTGTGGACCGTATAGTGGGATACGGAGCTGAGAGCGTATGGGTTATGACGTTTCATTCCACATGTGTCCGGATACTTCGCAGATATATTGACCGGGTTGGTTATGACAACAATTTCACAATATATGATACAGATGACTCGAAGAGTACGATGAAGGCTGTATTTAAAAAGCTTCAGATTGACAATAAGCAGCTTAAGGAAGCAACGGTCCTGCGTGAGATATCGAGAGCCAAGGATGAGCTCATGTCTCCTGATGATTATGAGTCTGCAAATGCAGCTGATTTTTCAAAGAGAAGGATTGCCACATGCTACCGTGAATATCAGGATATGCTGAGAAAAAACAATGCCCTTGATTTTGACGATATCATCAGACTGACTGTGTATCTGTTCAAGGCATGTCCCGAGGTCCTTGAGTCATATCAGGACAGATTCAAATATATCATGGTTGACGAGTATCAGGATACTAATACAGCTCAGTTCACACTGGTAAAGCTTCTGGCAGACAAGTATAAAAATATATGCGTAGTCGGTGATGACGATCAGTCAATTTATAAATTCCGTGGCGCCAACATTATGAATATCCTTAACTTTGAGAATGTATATTCCGGGGCAAAGGTTATAAAGCTTGAGCAGAATTACAGAAGTACCCAGAACATACTTGATGCTGCCAACGCAGTGATATCAAACAATAAAGGCCGTAAAAACAAGGCTCTTTGGACATCTCGTAAAGAAGAAGAGAGAGTGCATTTCAGAGATCGTTTGATTCCGGCAAGGAAGAAGCGGAAGCCATATGCGATGAGATAGCCCGTATGAACAGAAAAGGCGAGTACGGATATAAGGATGTTGCAATACTATACAGGACTAATGCCCAGTCCCGTGAGTTTGAAGAGCGTTTTGTCCATGATAATGTACCGTACAAACTGGTAGGCGGAGTAAATTTCTATGCCAGAAAAGAGATCAAGGATATCCTCGCTTATCTAAAGACTCTTGATAACGGCGTGGACGATCTGCAGGTAAAGAGGATCATAAATGTACCTAAACGCGGAATAGGTGATACAACGGTAAATAAGATCCAGGCATATGCAGATGAAAAAGACATGAGCTTTTATAATGCGTGTCTGGCTGCAGATGAAGTAACGGGACTTGCCAAGGCGGCCGGTAAAGTAAAGAACTTTACCGATATGATTGAGACATATAAAGAGCGTCTGGCCGGCAGTACCATTTATGATGTGACAAAACAGATAATAGAAGATACCGGATACATCGAGGAGATAAGAGGAGAGGACGATGAGATCAAGGCTGAGGAGAGAGTTGAAAATATCGATGAACTCTTATCAAAGATAAAAGATTATGAAGAAGAGAATCCGGAGAGTACTCTTGCCGGATTTTTAGAGGAGGTAGCGCTGGTATCCGATATCGATTCTGTATCTGATGATGAATCCAGAGTGCTCATGATGACTATCCACAGTGCAAAGGGACTGGAATTTCCCGTAGTATATATAAGCGGTATGGAGGATGGAGTTTTTCCCGGATATCTGACTATAAATACAGGCAGTGATGAAGATATGGAGGAGGAGCGACGTCTGGCATACGTGGCGATCACGAGAGCCAAGGACCGACTCACCCTGTCATATGCAAGGAGCAGGATGGTCAGAGGAGAGACCCAGTACAACCCTGTGAGCCGCTTTGTAAAAGAGATACCGGCGGAACTCCTTGACGGGGAAATCCCCAAGGTCAAGAGCTTCTTTGATGAATATGATGAAGATTCATCGCCGTCAAGATTTATGAGGGAAAAGCCTTTTGGCAGGTCTGACGATGACGGATTCATACCGAGAAAAGTCACCTTTAACAACAAGCCAAAGACAAAAAACGTAATGACACAGCAGGAGGCACTGAGCAAATTAAATGCCATGCCAAAGGGAATGCCGTCAGGCGGAGCAAAACCTGACTATGAAGTCGGGGACAGAGTCCGTCATCTTAAATTTGGTGAAGGCGTTGTAAAGGACATCACTCCCGGTTCCAAAGATTATCAGGTCACGGTTGAATTTGACGAATTCGGACAGAAGATCATGTATGCCGCTTTTGCCAAACTTCAGAGAGTATAATATTTGAATTATTGGAAAATCTGTGATAATATTTTACTAAATGAATTTATGTATATTTATCGGAAAGGTGGATTTTTAATATGAACAGAATAGAAGATTTACTTGATGCAGTTAAGATAACAGACCTCTTAAACAGAAAAAAAGAAGAGGAGAAAAAGAGCAACTGCCTTAAGACTGTTTGCATCATTGCAGCCGTAGTTGTATTTGCAGCTGTTGTTGCTTTTGCTATCTATAAGTTTGTGACACCTGATTATCTCGATGACTTTGACGATGATTTCAGTGATGATTTCGACGATGATTTCTTTGATGATGAAGATATCGACGACGATGATGATGACGACAAATTTGAGGACGAGTCTGAAAAGTAAGATTTTGTTTTTAAATATTTTTGAGTATTTATGATTTTATGAGGGATGGATTTATTTTCATCCCTTTTTTCAATGTTGAGAGGATTAATAGATGAAAAAGGGCAGTATATGCAAAGGCAGCGTTGAATACGTGGATTTTCCCGGAAAGGGAATGGTAAAGCTTGATGAGGAGTACGGGACGGACATACCAGCTCTGGTAAAGGATGTCCTGCCGGGCCAGAGAGTGACGGTGCGAATCAAAAAAAAGAAACATGATATATACGAGTCAATGCTGATATCTGTAGACGAAAAGGCACCAAATGAGATTGAAGCGCCCTGTCCTCATTTTGGCACATGCGGAGGCTGTACATATCAGAATCTGTCATATCCTGACCAGATTAAATTAAAAGACAGTCAGATGCGCAGGATTTTTAAAGATTATCTCTACTGCTATGAAGGCACATATGAGAGTCCTGTAAATGAAGCATACAGAAACAAAATGGAGTTTTCTTTTGGCGATGGATGCAAGGGCGGCGAGCTCGAACTGGGACTCCATAAAAAAGGCAGTTTTTATGACATACTCTCAGTTAAAGAATGCAGGATTGTAGATGAGGACTACAGAAAGATTCTCTCAGAGACTCTCGGCTATTTCAGGGGTAAGGAATGTACATATTTTCACAAGATTACACATGAAGGATTTTTGAGACATCTGCTGGTTAGAAAAGCAGTGAGGACAGGAGAAATACTGATATGTCTCGTGACATCATCAGATATACCGGCAGATACGATGTGTACGGAAGTAAGCATAATCGATGACTGGAAAGAGGCAATGATGGCCCTTGATCTGAAGGGCAGGATAGCCGGTGTACTCCATATAATCAATGACTCATTATCTGACGTGGTAAAAAGCGACGAGACGAGAGTCTTGTATGGTCAGGATTATTTTTATGAAGAGTTAATGGGACTAAAGTTTAAGATATCTCCTTTTTCATTTTTTCAAACCAACTCGCTCAGTGCCGAAATAATATATGGCACAGTCAGAGAATATATAGGTGATAATCTCGGAGATAAAGCAGACAAGACGGTATTTGACCTGTATAGCGGGACAGGTACCATCGCTCAGATGATAGCACCTGTTGCAGGCAAGGTCATAGGTATTGAGATAGTTGAGGAAGCTGTAGAGGCAGCAAAAGAAAATGCAAAGCTTAACGGCCTTGATAACTGTGAATTCATAGCGGGCGATGTATTAAAAAAACTGGACGAAATCACAGACAGGCCGGATTATATCATCCTCGACCCGCCAAGAGACGGAGTCAATCCCAAAACGCTGCGCAAGATAATAGATTATGGCGTAGATAACATTATATATATAGCCTGCAAACCGACAAGCCTCGCAAGAGATCTCGAAATATTTACGGCATACGGTTACAAACCGGTCAGAATGCGGGCTGTAGACCAGTTCCCCGGAACTGTACATGTAGAAGTCGTGAGTCTTTTACAGCGAATGAGCAACACCTTAAAGAAGACGATTACTCTTGATGTTGATATGGAGGACTATCACAGGATCAAGAGTGAAGGGAGATAATTTATGGCAGAAAGTCAAAACATCGAATATAAGGAATCCTGGCGGGATGAATACCTGAAGTGGATTTGCGGCTTTGCAAATGCTCAGGGCGGTACCATTTATATCGGTATTGACGATGCCGGTAATGTTGTCGGCGTGAAGGATGTCAAAAAGCTGATGGAAGATATCCCGAATAAGATCCAGTCGGGACTGGGTATTATTGCAGATGTAAATAAGCATACTAAGGACGGGAAAGACTATATTGAAATAAAGGTTGATCCGAGTTCATTTCCCATCAGTTATCATGGTGAGTTTCACTACCGGAGCGGTGCGACCAAGCAGCAGCTGACGGGGATTGCTTTGACGGAGTTCATCACGAAAAAGACCGGCGTCAGGTGGGAAGATGTAACGGTCGATGGGGTTACCGTTGATGATCTGGATGCGGAAAGCTTTAAGATTTTCAGGAGAGAGGCGCTTCGCAGCAAGCGGATGACCGAGGCTGAGCTTAATATTTCAAATGAGGAACTTCTGTCCAAGTTGAAACTATTATCAAACGGCAAGCTGAAGCGTTCAGCTGTGCTGCTGTTCTACAGTGATCCGAATATTGTGCAGGTCGGCAGTTATGTTAAAGTCGGCAAATTTGAGCACGGAACAGTGGCGTATCATGATGATCTTGAAGGTTCACTTATATCTACGGCAGATAAGGTTGTGGATCTGATTTATCTCAAATATTTGAAGGCAAAAATCACTTATGAACACGACCGGCGTGTAGAGACTTATCCTTTTGCACGAAACGCTATCCGCGAAGCAATTTATAACGCCATCGCTCATAACTGTTACATGTATGGTACTCCGATACAGATAAGGATCGAGGAAGAGCAGATTATTATAAGCAACCGCTGTATCCTTCCTGAGGGATGGACTGCGGAGACCTTGATGCAGCCACATGATTCTATCCCGTATAATCCTGATATAGCCAACGTTTTTTTCAGAGCGGGATATATAGAAACTTGGGGACAGGGGATTCAAAAGATTTGTGATGAGTGCATAGCGCTTGGCGCAGAGCTTCCCAGGTATGAGATACTTGGAACCGGAATCAGAGTATATTTCCCGGCGCTAAGGAGTGCGCTTATAGATCAGCCCAAAGTGCCAAAGGGCCATAGTGCCAAGACCGATGGCACTTTGGATGACACATTGGCACTAAAGATAATTGAGATAATTCGCAGCAAGCCTGATATTACTCTTGATCAATTATCAGCAGAGGCTGGAATAGCAAGAAGAACACTTGTGAGATATATGAGTGCTCTTAAGGAAACTGGCCGTATAGAACGGGTAGGTGGAAAAAGGTACGGACATTGGGAAATTAGGGATGATATGAGGTAAGACGCCTTGATGCTTCGAATATACAGTTTATACGACAACGGCAGAAGAGGTCGGTGAAGGGCAAGATCAATAAATGAAGCAGGGATTTGAGATATGGAATTGCAGGATTATAAGAAGTTCATAACAGCGGCGTTCATTAACAATACAAGAAGGGGCTTTGCCGACTGGCGTGACTGCGGAGGTCTCTGCATGGATGTGACGGAAGGTCTGGAAGAAGCTAAAGAAGGGCTGTGTGCCGAGAACAGATATGCAGATCTTTTTGAACTCTGTAATTGGACATATGTAAAGTGGAACAATACTGATAAGGATGATTCTAACGGTGAAACGCAAGATTTTTGTGCGTGTGTTTATGATATTTGGGAAACCATTTATAAAAATGGGGAGCAGAGCCTTTCTCATGAGCGAATGCTGGATGTACTACTGGAGCATTTGGATGGAAGAGTCTTTGACTATATGGAAGATGCAATCTATGATTTTGTCCTTAAGTATTTTAAGAGCGAGGATGAGCTTGCAAAGAAGGAACAGTTCCTTTTGAAGGTCATGGATGATTTGAAACGTCAGATTCCTGAAAAGGAGATCTTGAAGTATTCACTTCATGTAAAGGAAGATTACTATGTAAGGGTTCTGGCTGACCAGAAGAGACCAATACAGGAGATCAGGGATTTCTTAAGATCCAGCGACAGATATACTAATAAAGAGTTGTTGGCACAGATTGAGACAGAATATGGTAATTATGATGAAGCAATCAGGCTCTACAGAGAACAGATAGATAGTCGCCCGGACTCTTACTGGTCTGATGGACCGAGAAAAGCTCTGATGGAAATATACAGGATACAAGGAGATACGGCGGCTTATAACGCAGAGCTTTACGATATGATGGTAGCTCATACCGGTGATGAGAAATATTATCTGGAGTACAAGGCTCTATTCTCCGCTGAAGAGTGGAAGGTCAGATGGGAAGAATTACTGAATGAATTTGCTGACAAATTGCTGGCGATTAATCTCTGGTTAAGCTATGAGGACAGATATGACCTGATCATGGATAATGCGGAGCCTGACAATGAGTACGTTATTGATACCTATGGAAAGAAGCTGTTTAGTATGTATCCGGACAGGTGCCTGAAGGTATTGGCAAATGCGGCAGACAGGCAGGCTCGTACTTCAAAGAATAGGCGCGATTACAAGTATATAGCAAGAACTTTGAAGAAAATAGCAACTCGGCCGGGAGGAAGGAAGCTTGCGGCTGAACTGGCAGCAAAGATTAGAGCACAGTATCCGAGAAGATCTGCAATGATAGATGAACTGAAACAGTTTTGAGATTGAGGAGATTGGGTTATGGTAGAGATATCAAAGGCAGATTGGAAACTGTTTCGTGAAAGAGTTCCTGAATGGCAGGAGCATTATATGGAGCAATTGACAAAGAAGTATATCGAAATGTTGAGTTCTCCGGGAAATGCTTCTGATCACTTTTGGGAACTTGAAAAGAGAATCAGAAATGATAAGAAGCATCCGGGTGTGATTTTGGAAATGAACAAATCCGAAGCGATATGGGATATTGCTATACTTGTAAAGAAGAAGGTTATCAACTTGAAAGATCTGGAAGGATTCAGTCAGGAACTGATTGATTCAGTAACAGAGATAATAAATCGATAGAAAGATGGCCGCACCCGTAAACGAATAAGGTTTAAATTCCGCGAAGATTATGACGCTGAAGATGGTGGCAAGGTGTTGCTCAACGAAAACGACGTTGAGACAAAACGACGTTGAGACTGCATGTTTATTGTCCAAACTTCATGAAGCACAGTATCATATCAACGTAAAGGTAGATATGGACGAGTTTGATCTTACAAGTGCAGAAGCTAAGACAGCCTGGAACAACACCAGAAAAGGAGAATGCTATTACTGAGGCACTAAAGTTTTTTAAGATGATATAAGTTTGAGGACAGGGAATAAAAAACCTGTCCTTTTTCTATTATTAAAAAATGCTTGGTAAAGTGGTTTGTATAGAAATATTATTGACAAAACTAACAGTGTTAGTATAATGAGGCTAACAGTGTTAGTTTATAAGGAATGGGAGTAAATATGCCAAGAACAGGATTATCTAAGGAAGAAATAATAGAAAAAGCTGCTACATTAGCAAATGAAAAGGGGTTGTCATATTTGAGCGTTACAACTCTTTCTGAATATTTAGGAATCAGAAAACCTTCTTTATATAATCATGTAAAATCAATAGATGACTTACACTATAGGCTTATGATCTATGGTTGGAAGAAGGTTTCGGATGAGATAGTTGCAGGAATTGATTCAACCAGTCCAAAAGAAAAACTCAAAAATTACGGCATAGCATTTTACAGATTTTCTATGGAGAATCCGGGTGTATTTGAGGCGATGCTTTGGTATAACAAATACTCTGATGAAACTTTACTTGAAGCTACAGAGGGCTTGTATTCATTCTTCTTTGAACAAACAGATAGTCTTGGTATAGATAAAGAGGTGGCAAATCATTTGCTTAGAACTTACAGAGCTTTTCTTGAAGGATTTATCATGCTACAGATCCATAATTCTTTTGGCAATCCGATTTCTATTGATGAAAGCTTCGAGATATCTATGAATGTACTGATATCTGGTATGGAGCAGTATAGGAGATGACTATTGTTGTTGCGATTGTTTACTGTATATATCTGGGAAGAATAAAAGAGGATGCCATTAAAAATGAGAACGGCTCTATTCCAGACAGTGGGATCCATACTGATATTGGCGATAAGGGTGGAGACAAATGAATAATACAAATGAGGAGATTTTTGGAGATGAATTCAAATGATTATACAATACGACCTGAGAGAATAGAAGAGTACAGAGAAGTTGAAAACCTTGTAAGGGAGTCTTTCTGGAACGTGTATCGGCCGGGATGCAGTGAGCATTATGTGATACATGTCCTTAGGTATGATCCTGCTTTTGTAAAAGAACTTGATTTTGTCATGGAGAAAGACGGCAAGCTTATCGGTCAGAACATATTTATGAAAACTACCATTGAGGCAGATGATGGAAAGACTATCGACGTTCTTACAATGGGACCGATCGGCATCGCTCCTGAATTAAAGAGACAGGGATATGGCAAGGCAATCCTGGACTACTCTCTTGAAAAGGCCGCAGAAATGGGCTTTGGAGCGGTACTTTTTGAAGGGAATATTGGTTTCTATGGACACAGCGGCTTTGACTATGCCAGCAAGTTCGGAATCAGATACCATGACCTTCCGGAAGATGCTGATTCTTCATTCTTCCTGTGCAAGGAG
>CADBFE010000095.1:0-6936 GCA_902793845.1 uncultured Lachnospiraceae bacterium
AAGGACAAGGGGATTACTGACAGTCAGTATAAGTGCGGCAATGGAAAGTGCTGTCAGACTGTCGTATGTCCTGTGAAGGGGTTTTGCAAGGAGCATCATAATAAACATAAATACCGCCCTGAATACGGATACTCCGGGGCCAATCATATATGCGTAGCTGATTATGATAAACACACTGACTGGAATGCAGATCAGGAGCGGGATACGAAACTTTCGGAGAATTGTAAATATCACCATGCCGATTATACTGATGTGAAGGCCGCTTATGGCGAGGATATGGGCAATGCCGCTGCTCTGATATAAGTCCTTTATGTCCTGATCAAGGGAAGCCTTATCGCCAAAGAGCATGGCATTGATGATCGCAGCGTCTGTTTCTCCAAAGCAGACAAGTGATATCCTGATCAGGTTCTGCTTCAGGTTAAATAGATATTCTCTATACTGAGAGTATTCGGCAGATTTGCCGTTTAATTCACATTTATATACAGGCATGTCATATCCGAGAGACTTATAATATTTCCTTAAATCAAACTCCCCGGGATTGGTTGCTACCTTAAATGAACCGGCTTTTAGCCGGTTTCAGGCTGATTTCCGTCGTTTTCATCATACGAAAAATAGCATATGACACTAATGCTTCCGGATTCACAGGAAACTTTCTTTATATATATCAGGAGCTTATCTTCCTTGATCTGTTTATCCGTGACATAGCCGGTCAGTGTAATATATTCGCCATCTTCATAAAGAGCCGGTTCAGGTGATTTATAAAAAACATGCACGTAAATAAATATGCCTGTGACAATGATCAGGCAAATTAAAGCCAGAGGACGACGTTTTAAATTAAAAATAAAACCGTCCAGATAAAAACGTTTTTCTTCACTCATATTTAATCAGCTGGGATGGGGTCCGGAAATCAGACCATCTGATTAAGGATAGGATATAACCAAAAAGAGGAGAAGGCAAGAGGTTTTTTGAAGGAGGTGGGGAACGTCCGGATGTGCGTATGAATTCTGCCCCGGACCGGTGCAACGCATACGCCAAACTAACTGCCAACATCCCGCTAATGATTTGAGCCATGCGAGCCGGAAAAAGCCTTCGTCTCGCAGCCCTGCCTCAAATCATAAGGGGATGTAAGCAGTGGATTTCGTCGTATGCTAAATACGCACCGTAAATTGTCCGGGACAGAAGCTCATACGCACATTCATAACAATTCCCACCATTATGGTGGGAGTTTTTATGTGCAGGATATGTAAAAATAGATTCATATATTATCTTGAGTTGTGTTATAATGAACTTGTAAGCGGATTTTCAGTAGTATATTTTTATTTAATCATTTTAGTCATTCATTTAGTTTCAGAAATTCTTGCTTATGGAACCCATCCCACTTTTTAGCAGGAATGATGAGACAGTTGTTTTACGGTCATTGTTCCTGGTCATATTTTATTTATCGAAAGGAGCATATGTATGGTAAAACAGAGAATGATGAAAAAATTTGAAGAACTGGTATTTTCTGACAATTTTATGTTCGGAAAGGTTATGGAAGATTCCGGGCTTTGTAGAGAGGTATTGGAATGCCTTTTACAAAGGGATGTAGACACACTGACAACTGTTGAAACAGAAAAAGAAATTAAGTATACATCCGGTGGAAAGCCCATAAGACTTGATGTTTACAACGAAGAAAGTGACGGTTCGGTATATGATGTTGAAATGGAAAATCTTAATAAGAAAACCATTGAATCTCATCAATTACCACAGAGAAGCAGATTTTATCAGGCATCTATAGATGTTGATTTTCTGGAAAAGAAGAATTCTTACAAAACATTGCCACATAGTGATGTAATATTTATATGTACGTTTGATCCATTTAGGCAGGGATTGTGTAAATATACTTTTCACGAGAGATGTGATGAAAAAATAGACATTTTCCTTAATGACGGTACAGCAAAAACATTTTTTAATTGTACCTATGACGGAAATGATGTGTCGGATGAACTAAAGGAACTATATCTGTATATCAGAAATGGAAAACCGACAGGTCGACTTACGAAAAAAATAGATGATGCTGTTATGATAGGCAGACGTAATGAGTTATGGAGGACACAATATATGAGAGAATGGGTTGCTCTGCAAGATGCAAAAGATGAGGGCCGCGAAGAAGGCCGTGAAGAAGGTCGTGAAGAGGGCCAATTGTTAGCATATATGGAATTAGTTAAAGATGGAGATATTTCGATAGAGAAAGCTGCTTCAAGATTTGGTATCAGCCCTGAAAAATTCAGGAAAATGATGGATGAAAAATCATTGTCTGTAGTATAATGACAACGCAAACATATTGTGTATAACAGCGCTCACCAATTTGGTGAGCGTTTTTAGGAAAGATATATTATGACTCAAAAACCCAACTTTAAACATTCAAGACTGATAAACAGAATAATTAAAGAGGCCGGTAATACCCTTGAATTCCTGAGCACCTCTTATGATGAACTTCCGGGTAAGATAACGGCCAAGGCAGAAGAGATAAAGGCGGCTCAGGTAAATGAGAAAATCGCAAGCATGTCGGTGGATGAGCTTGGAAAAGCAAAGCTTGGAATCAGGACTCAGCTGCTGCATGATAATGGGATCCATACAATAGCCCAACTTGAGAAACTCGATTACAGGCAGCTTGAGAGGATAAAGGGTATAGGGCCGGTTCAGGCTGACAATATACTTGATGTCACGGCAAAGATAAGAAAGAGCCTGGAAGAGAATACTGCGATACGCATAGATACAGACAAGAAAACAGGTGTCATGGATGCGTTCGTAAACCTTTTATATTGTGCCGGAAATGTAAGCCGTATCAGTCGCGCAGCCAAAAAACTCTTTGATGATAATAATAAAAAGGTCAAAACATTAAGAAAGAAATCAATGCCGGCGAGACACTGGTTTGTCTGGGCACTCTCGTCTGAAAAGACCAGGCAGACCGCACTTGAAAGCATGAGAGAACTTGAAGAGCTTGCTTCGGGTTCTTATAAGAGCCAGATCGATGAACTGACCCGTCAGCGCCAGGAAGCACTGCAGGCAAAACATGATGAATACTGGAATGACTTTAAACTGAATTCTGCCGGATATTATGTCCTGCTTGAAAACATAATGAAGTCAGACGGTGGCAGCAAAAACGCCGGTAATAAGGAGCAATCTGAACTAATAGCCATAAAAAACGGACTTTCCGAGGAACTGGCTGTTGCTATAGGTAATGTCCCTCTTGACCTCACCGGTATGAAACATGATCTCCGTTCATATCAGCGATATGGTGTTCAGTATATTATTAACCAGGGGGCAGTGCTTCTTGGAGATGATATGGGACTTGGTAAGACTGTTCAGGCAATCGGTGCCATGGTTGCACTTGGAAATACGGGGATTAAGTATTTCTTTGTAATATGTCCCGCCAGTGTCCTTGTGAACTGGATAAGGGAGATCCAGAAGTTCTGTGATCTGAAAGTGTTTAAGATACATGGCAAGGGAGCAAATACAGAATACTCAGAGTGGATGAAATACGGCGGTGTTGGAGTCACTACTTATGAAATGCTTGCCAAACTATCACTTCCGGAAGACTTCAAGATAGATTTCATAGTAGCCGATGAAGCCCATTATGTAAAAAATCCCGAGGCCGCCAGAACGGTTAATCTCCTCATGTTCAGGCAGCATACGGACAGGGTTTTGTTTATGACAGGTACGCCTATAGAGAACAATGTCGAGGAGATGTGCTTCCTGATAGGATGCTTGCAGCCCTCTGTGGCAAAATCTGTCATGGGCAGCACCAGTTTAACCATGGCATCGGATTTCAGGCGCAAAGTGGCTACAGTTTATTTCAGGCGTGTGAAAGAGGATGTACTGACAGAACTACCGGAAAAGACGGAGTCAGAGGAATGGTGTACGCTCACCGAGGCAGAAGCAAATCTTTATAAAACAGCTGTTATGTATGGCGATTTTGCCAAAATGCGTCAGGCCTCGTGGCTGGTCGAAAAGTATCCCGATTCCTCAAAAGGTGTGAGACTGTATCAGCTGATAAAAGAAGCCAGGGAAGCAGGCAGAAAAGTTATAGTCTTTTCGATGTTTCTGCATACTCTTGATATTGTTTCGAAAATGCTTAACGGAAAAGGTTTTGGACCTATAACGGGAAGTTTATCACCGGATAAGAGACAGGCTGTAATAGATGATTTCACAGCAGCAGAGGACGGCGCAGTTTTAATTTCCCAGATACAGGCCGGAGGAACGGGACTTAATATTCAGGCTGCATCTGTGATAATTTTCTGCGAACCCCAGCTAAAGCCGTCAATTGAAAATCAGGCCATAGGCAGAGCATATCGCATGGGTCAGACAAACAGGGTATTAGTCTACAGGTTGCTTAATGAAAAAACTGTTGATGAGAAGATTATGGATTTATTGAAAAGCAAACAGACTCTGTTTGACAATTTCGCAGATATCTCTGAAAGCGGAAAGGAAAGCCTGGCACAAAACAGTGAATTAGGCGATAACGATATTAAAGCAATGATTGAGGCAGAACAAAAACAGTGTCTGGACGATAATAAAATTACCTAAAGAAAACATGGTAAAAGGCACAACGGATTTAAAGGATATGGTTTTAGGCCATGTCCTTTTTTAGTGTTTATTAAAATATTTGAAAAATAGTATTGACGAAGTTTTGTACGAGTAGTATTATCTGTATTAGATAGAGTAATACAAAAGATACAAATGGGAACAAATTCACGGAGGTATCGGTATGAAAACAGAAATAAGCAAAAAACAATTTACGGTATATATAATCGCAGCATTTATTCTTGGATGGATTATAGAGTTTACAGCAAGTATATTTGCGAACAAAGGCGATGCTGACACTTTTAAAATCATTATGGCATGTTGTATGTTTGCACCGCTTCTCTCGGTTCTGATAGCCGGAATTCAGCTTAAAGGCATGGGATTTATCCCTCACCTAAAAGGAAAGATAAGATATATTTTCTTTTCTTTATGGATACCTGCATTACTGAGTATCATCGGTGGCGCGTTATTCTTTGTAATCTTTCCGAATGCATATGACGGAGAGTTCACCGTACTTCGCAATATGATGGAAGAAGCCGGAGTACTTGAACAGATGGAAGCCCGGGGGCTTACATTTGATAAATATTTGATAATCAGTACAGTTTCATCTTTAACCATAGCTCCGATTTTTAATATAATTTTTGCTCTTGGAGAAGAAATCGGATGGCGAGGCGCCATGTACCCATATCTTAAAGAAAAACTTGGAGTAACAAAAGGACGAATTGTCGGAGGAGTAATCTGGGGATGCTGGCACTGGCCGGTAATGATTCTTGCAGGATATGAATACGGCAAAGATTATCTTGGCGCACCGGTACTTGGTCCGGTTGTATTTTGTATCAGCACGGTTATGATGGGTATCCTGCTTGATTACGTATATGAAAAGACAGAGACAATCTGGATGCCGGCTTTGATGCATGGGGCGATTAACGCATTCACAATATTTGCATATATCGTAAAGCCTGAATATGCAGATAAGGCCATCTTGGGACCGATGCATATAGGAATTATAAGTATGATACCGATGGTGATTTTGACAGTTATTATTTCCGTAAAAACAGGAAGGAGTGATAAAGCATGATAATAAGGATCGACGAATTATCGGATATACCGATTTATATGCAGATAAGAAATCAGATTGTAATGGGGATTTCAGACGGATCACTGGCACCCGGTGAGCAGCTACCGACGGTAAGGGCACTGGCTCTTGAGATTGGAATCAATACGATGACAGTCAGTAAATCCTACCAGCTTCTTAAAACTGAAGGATACATAATGACCGACAGAAAGAACGGAGCGAGAGTCAGGACGACTATTGAAAAGCAGGGCAGCATAAGCGAAAGCAATAAAGCGGAACTAAAAAGGATAGTTTCGGAAGCAAGATTATCGGGAGTACCGAAAAAGGAAATAATTGGGCTCGTTGATGGGTATTACGGAGCATAAACAGAGGAGGAAATAAAAATGGGTAGTCTGATTTTAGGTATTACAATGTTTATATGCATCGTTCCTTTTATCTGGGTCATATATTTATATATGTATCCCAGAAAATGGGAAAAGAGCAAAATGATTTTTGGCATTAAAAACAGGGATGAATTTTTATCTGAAGATGTAAAAGAAAGTGTTGAAAAAACCGTGGCAAAAAGAAATAAAGAAGGATTATATATTTCCCTTGGATGTACAGTGCTTGCAGTAATTCTTCTTTTGCTTCACGGTATGAAGATGCAGACATTCATCTGGTGTATCTTCATATTTGCGGTAATCTTTATCATCGAGGTTCCCTATATTCTCGGTCATAAAGAAATGCTTGCCATTAAGAGGAGCTTTGGTATCGGCGGAGATAAAAAAGTAAATGTTGTTGATTTAAAGGCAGCCGGAAGTATTCACGCATTAAAGATCGAAAAAGTTATATTTCCTACGGTAGTTGCATTTTTAGGCTTTATATTTTTCCTCCTGCTTGATATGGGAGTCATTTCCATTGCGGCTTACAAGGCTGCAGGCAGTTTCCTTGGCTCTGCCATTGGCGGAACACTATTCGGAACAGGACTTTTGTTTGTCTTCGTATCTGTCCTTATGGATAATGTAAAGAATGAAGTGATTTCATACGACAGTGATATAAACGCAAATTACAACAGAGCGAAGAAAAAACTTTGGGCCGATTTAAGCGTTTTGTTTCTCTGGATTAATACACTTTACCTTCTGTTTGGCGTAGGCGGAATGCTTTTCATAAATTCCGGAGCTGTCATATTTGGAGGGATTGTGGTATATATGGTACTCCTGATGGCAGGAATAATAATCTTTGCTTCAGCAAACAGCAGGGTAGATGACATATATAAGAAGAGTACGGATATAATCGTTGATGATGATGAGTACTGG
>CADBFE010000095.1:6954-13130 GCA_902793845.1 uncultured Lachnospiraceae bacterium
CCGATAAGAGAGTAAATGTTGAGAAGCGTGCCGGTTTTGGTGCAACGATTAACATCGGACATCCTGTAGGAAAGTTTATCGGAATTGTATGTGCTCTCGCAATCGTTGGCTCCCTTCTTTCTGTAGTATGGGCCGGTATGATTGAAATAACACCTATCAGTGTCAGGATTGAAGACGGCAGCGTCGTATGTCATCAGCTTCGAAACGAATATGTGATACCTATAGACAGCATTAAGTCTGTTGAGTTCGGAGAAGATATTCATGATCATGATATCCTCAGATCAAGCGGTGTTGGAATGGATACATTACTGAAAGGAAACTTTATTGTAGACGGTAAGAACGGATGCAAACTTTTCCTCAATCCGACTGAAAAGGTTTATATCCGCATTGAGACAACAGACGGACAGATGGAAACAGAGCAGATATATGAGATGTTGAAATAAATGATCAACGGCCCGGATATCTATAAGCGGGATCTGTTATCAGACATTATGAGATTTTTTAACCCGGTCAGAAGTTTATTACTTCAAGACCGGGTTGATTTTTAATATAAGAAAGTGTTTGATATAATATATCTGTATGCAAAAAAAGAGGGCTTTGTATGAATGTATCTCCCGGAATAATAGAAATTGATCTGCATGGACTGAATGTCGAGGATGCACTGAAAAAAGTGAACAGCGCTGTTAATAAGGCAGATAAGTCCGTGTATATCGTGAGAGTTATTCACGGTTATCGCAGTGGCACGAGGATAAAAGAAGCCATTATTGACGATTTCTCCTATGGCCGAAATCCGAGGGTGAAAAGCATAAGACCCGGGATGAACCAGGGGATAACAGAGCTGGTTTTAAGAGACTGAAATTGAATTATTGCAAAAAGTCATAGGACTTTTGCAAATACTCTTGCGTTTTTCAATTATTTCTTGAAAGATATATTTGTAAGATGATTTGGACTGCCAGGCAAGCAATATGTCAGTATGTAATTTATGTCCGAGAAAATGTAATATTGAAAGAAGTGAGAATGTGGGGGCCGGGACCGGATACTGCGGTGAAGGCACCCGCATCCGCATATCAAGAGCAGCTCTTCACTTTTGGGAGGAACCACGTATTTCGGGAACCGAGGGAAGCGGAGCTGTTTTTTTCACGGGCTGTAATCTGAAATGTATATTCTGCCAGAATGCGGAGATATCAGAAAACGGCAACGGATGGGAAGTGACGGTCGAGGAACTCACAGGCATCTTCTTTGATTTAAAGGCTCAGGGCGCACGAAACATCAACCTTGTGACCCCGTCACATTTTGTTCCTGGAATAAGAAGAAGCATACTCCTTGCAAAAGAAAAAGGCTTTGATCTGCCGTTTGTATATAATTCTTCAGGTTATGATTCTGTAGAAACTCTTAAGACTCTTGATGGCCTTATAGACATCTATCTGCCCGATTTTAAGTATATGGATACAGAACTGGCAAGGAAGTATTCAAATGCTCCTGATTATCCTGATGTGGCAAAGCAGGCAATTGCAGAGATGGTCAGACAGGTGGGATTGGAGAATGTCATAGTGCGTCACCTGTTACTGCCCCTTGCGGTGCGTAATGCAACAGCCGTTGTTGATTATCTGTATGATACATACGGCGACAAGTTAACTCTTTCTCTTATGAGCCAGTATACGCCGCTTTACGGCACTGATAAGTTATCAGAGAAGCAGAATACCAGGCTTGCAAAGTATCCTGACCTTCACAGGAAAGTGACAAAACGTGAATATGAAAAGCTGATCCGCCACTGCACCGACCGAAATATCACCAATGTCCTTATCCAAGAGGGAGAGGTGGCAAAGGAAAGCTTTATACCAAGGTTCACATAGAATCTCTGTTCATTTTATGGTAAACTTATAGACGGTAAAAATCTTATGAATATAGCATAGGAGATATAACGAAAATGAAAAACAGAAAGATAGGAATAGCTACTAAAATATTTATAATCGTAATGCTGCTCATAATATCATCTGATGTGATACTGGGTATAAGCATTTACAGAAATATGAGCTCAACCATGCTGGATCAGCTAAAGCAGCAGGCAGCCAATCTTGCGGAAAGTGCGGCAAACTGTGTGGACGGAGACGTATTTGAGGCAATCCGCGAGACAGGCGAGGAAAGTGAAGAGTTTTCGGTTGTCTATGATGAATTGTCGGTATTTCAGGCCCATGGAGGACTCGAGTATGTATATGCGCTGAGACTCCGTGACAATGGTGAACCCGAGTATGTGGCAGACGCCGATCCCGAGGATCCGTGTGATTATTGTGAGGATTTTGAGGAAGAGGATGCCATGTGGGAAGCATTTGACGGTGCCACAGTTGTATCCGATGAGATTACTGTCGACGAGTGGGGTGAGCATCTGACAGCATACAGCCCTATATATGCAGGCAGTGAGGTAGTCGGACTTGTCGGCGTTGATATCAGTGCGGATCAGATAGTCCTCCAGGGAAGCCATATCGCAAAGATGATTGCGCTGATCTGTATTGTGATTCTGATTATCTGTATTGCCATTATGTTTGTGCTGGGCAAGGTACTCCGCTCAAGCTTTTCGATGCTCAATAATAAAGTCATTGACCTGACCATGGGTAATGGAGATCTGACTAAAGAGATCGATATCAGAACAGGTGATGAGATAGAGACTATAGCAAACAATGTCAATCTCCTCGTGGCATATATGAGAAATATTATTAAAAATATCTCCGAGAATGCAAATGAACTCAAGACGGTATCTGATACTGTTGCAAACAATATAGAAAATGCCCAGAATTCTTCATCTGAGATATCGGACATGATAGAGACGATCAGTGATTCCATGCAGATGACAGCGTCTGCCATGAATCAGTTCAGAGACCGTATGACTGTCATCACAGAGTCGGTAAACGGTATGGTTAAAAATATTGAGGTGGGAGTGAAAAAGACCGCTGATATAAGCAGTGAAGCAACAAAGAGCGGCCGGGAAGCAGAGAGAAAGCGCAATGAGGTTGAGGAAAAAGTCTCCCTCATGAAGACAAAGCTCCTTGATAAGATTGAAAAATCGAGAGCAGTTGAGCAGATAAATGTACTGACTGAAAATATTATTAATATTACATCCCAGACAAACCTCTTATCACTTAATGCCAGCATTGAGGCAGCCAGAGCAGGTGAGGCCGGCAGAGGATTTGCGGTAGTTGCCCAGGAGATAGGAAAACTGGCCGTCGACTCAGCAGATGCGGCAGCAAAGATCAAACAGATATCAGACGAAGTGGTCAGCTCTGTAAATGAGCTTGCAAGGGAAGCAGAGGATATGCTTGAGTTTACTGCCACCACTGCCATGAGCGGTTATGACCAGTTAAAGGAAAGCAGTGACATATATGCGGAAAATACAAATGAATTCGGTCAGATGATCCGGGGCTTTTCTGATGTCGGTAACGAGATTTATACCAATGTAGAGCATATGAAGGGATCTACGGAATCCATAAACAGGACCATTGAGGATACGGCAGATAATCTCTCCGGTATAGCTTTAAAGGCAGGAAATGTCTCTGAAAGCATCAAAGATATCGAGACCCAGGCTCTTAAGAGCAGTGAGGTTTCGGATGCCCTTTATAGCGAGGTGGACAAGTTTAAACTGGATTAATTCATGAAGACTATTGATAACGATATCCGTGACGGGAGAATTAAAAAAGTATATTTGCTCTACGGCAGTGAGACATATTTAAAACTCCTGTACCGGAATAAACTCCTTAAAGCCCTTGGCGCAGCCGATGATGAGACACATATGAACTATACATGTTTCTCAGGCAAGGATGCTGATGTTAAGGAGATTATATCCATAGCTGATACCATGCCGTTTTTCGCAGACAAGCGTACGGTACTGATCACGGATTCGGGATTTTTTAAATCATCCCAGGATGAGCTTGCAGAGTATATAAAGTCTTCCATACCCGATACGACTACCATCATATTTGATGAGCGGGAGGTCGATGCAAAGTACAAGCTGTACAAGGCTGTAAAATCGTCGGGTTCGGCTGTTGAATTTGTCACCCCGGATGAGCCGGAGATCAGAAAATGGCTGATGGGCGGTATCAACAGAGAAAAGAAAAAGATAGAACCGTCGGTGCTGGCATATTTTATACAAAAGACCGGTGTCGATATGAGCAATATGTCCGGAGAGCTGAACAAACTCCTGGCATATACAATGAATAAAGATGAGATCACAAAGGATGATATAGATGCCATAGTCGTAACATCCCTGTCGGACAGAGTATTTGAGATGACAGATGCCATGGCCGAGGGTAAAAAGCAAAAGGCACTTCAGATATATTATGAACTCCTTGAATTAAAAGTGCCGGCTCAGAAGACATTATCCCTGGTGGCGAGACAGTTCAATCTCATGCTTCAGGTCAAAGATTTAAAGAGCAAGGGCTTTGACGACGGGCAGATCGCAAAAAAGACCGGTATCAGACCGTATTTTGTTGGCAAGTATATAAACCAGGCAAGAGGCTACTCCATGGAAGCACTGACAAAGGCTTTTGAGGAATGCATAGATGCCACTGAGAAGATCAGGACAGGACGTATAGCAGACAATATAGTCCTGGAGATGATCATCATCAAATACAGTCAGCGTGAGCAGGGCCGATGACAAGAGGTAAAAAATGACTTATCGAATAATCGCATTATCTTTATTTGCGATATTTTACATTATTTATCTGATAAAAAACATTAAAGCACTCTGGGGTACGGGCAAGCCGTCTCTTAAAGAGATTGCCATGAGAGTAGCCTGTTACTGCGCGGCGGCCGCGGAGATAGCCAGTATAGTAAACGGAGATGCCCTCCTTGGATATACAGGCAGAGGTATACTCCTTAAGGTATTTGGCATCTATTTCTGTATCACTGCGATATGCATACTCGTCCTGTCGATGCTCAGTATCGGTACGGAGTGGAATATTAAAAGCAAAAAGGCAGGCAAAGCAGGTCTTATCACAAAGGGAATGTACTCCTTTAGCAGAAATCCGGTCATTCTTTCTTTTGACCTTTTATATATAGGGCTTTTGCTTATGTACTTTAACGTACTGTGCATGCTGTTTACCATCCTTGCAATAGCTACCCTTCACTACAGGATCCTGACAGAGGAGGGCCGGCTTGAAAAGTTGTACGGTGAAGAATATTTACGATACAAAAAGACTGTCCACAGATATCTGGGACACGGCAGGCTCACATTTTCAAAAGTAAAATGCTTTATTTATGTGATAGCAGCGATCTTTTCGATACTGTATTACTTTACCTGTGTGGCGTATGCCGGATTTAAACTTTCATTTGTATGGATTTGGCTTTTGCTCTTTGGCTTTTCCATAGTCAGGATCGTGCTGCTCGTCGACGAGATTGGTCACAGGGAAAACGGCAGCAAACTAAAATTCAGAATACCTGTATGGTTTAAGGTGATATACAGGATACTGTTTGTGACGGTTGCCGCTCTGTTTATATTTGTTGAAGTAAATGTTATAGTCTATATGAATATGGCGCCAAAGGAGAACCTAGATTACGTCATAGTACTCGGCGCCGGTCTCAAAGGTGATGAGCCGACGAGACCCCTGTATCTGAGGATTCAGAAGGCATATAATTATCTGAAGCGTAACCCTGATACCATTGCCATAGCATCAGGTGGTCAGGGCAGAGATGAGATAGTCAGCGAGGCTTCTGTCATTGCGACTCATATCATCAGGATGGGGCTTGAACCGTCAAGGGTGATCATGGAGGACAAGTCGACTGATACCATCGAAAATATCAGATACAGTTTTGAGAAGATTCCGGAAGGCGATGTGAGTGTAGGACTGGTGACCAACGGATTTCACCTATACAGAGCCATACTCATAGCCAGGAGTCAGGGACATTATAATGTGACGGGTATACCTGCCCAGACCCTGTTTCCGGTAGGCATACATTATGTTGTCAGGGAATTTTTCGGAGTAATACAATTAACGTTAGGTTTAGGATAATAAAATGGAACTGCTAATAGTACGACACGGCGAGACATTATGGAATGATAAGGGCCTGCTCCAGGGTCAGAAAGATATTGAACTGAATGATAACGGCAGGGAGATGGCGAGGAAACTGGCCGGGAAATTAAAGGATATCCCGATAGACATGGTATATTCATCGCCTCTAAAGAGAGC
>CADBFE010000096.1 GCA_902793845.1 uncultured Lachnospiraceae bacterium
AAATACCTCGGCGAGCTTTGCATCAAAGTGAGTACCTGAATCATTGCTTATAATCTCAAATGCCTTGTCAAACGAGAATGCCTCTTTATAGCATCTCTTAGATACGAGGGCGTCGAATACATCTGCGAGAGCCATAATACGGGCTTCAACCGGTATATCGTCTCCTGCAAGACCTTCGGGATATCCCTTACCGTTTACCTTTTCATGATGATAGTGAGCCACATTTGTAGCTATCTTAACGAACTCTTCATCCTCGATACCGGTTAAGATGTTCTTAACTACTTTAGCGCCCTCTGCCGCATGAGTCTTCATTATCTCATACTCTGCTTCGGTAAACCTGCCGTTCTTTCTGAGAATATCATCATCTACGGCAATCTTACCCAGGTCATGCATGGGTGCGCTTCGTTCCACATATCTTAAGAACTTTGCCGTGAATCCCATCTTCTCATTGATGAGGTGCTTTGCAAATATATTGACGACATCACTTGTACGCTTGATATGGCCACCGGTACTGCTGTCTCTTGACTCGACCATCATCGCCATACCAAGGAGAGTTCTGTCTTTTATCTCATTTATCTTCTTGGTCTTGTTCTCAACTTCTGATGTAAGGTCCTTGTTATAGTTCTTCAGCATGTTGACGTAGCGGCGTTCTTCCGTCACATCATTCATCTCGAGGACTATAGCTTTACTGATTGCAAATCTTCCCTGCTTAAAGAATGAACATTCATATATACGGCCGTCGTGTTTTACCTCTCCTGCCTTTACCTTGTTCTCAACAGAGAGAATAAATTTCGCCAGGTCTCTGCCAAAGTATTCCATGATCTTGGAATCATCAGGCAGCTTCTTTTCAAGGGCCGCCGTCTTTAACTCGGGAAATACTTCAAGTGCATGATCGTTACAACTCTCATATCCCTGCTCATGATCGAATGCAATATAAACCGATGTATTAACCATCTGCTTTACGATTGCAGAGTTGTTGCTTACATCATATTTATGAACCTTATGCATAGCTGTATAAACAAGGATTGATAGGAGTATGAATGCAAGGGGCATAACGTCAAAATCAAGTCCAAGTATACGCTCTGTCGTATATGTGACAACGCCTATGCCTTCGCCTGCCAGAATGATGACACAGTTTGAGAAGCTTACTGCATTTTTCCTGTTCATCGACAATATTGCAATGACAACGCTTGCGCTGAAATATCCAAACAAAGTAGCCAGATACACGGTATGGAAAGGACCGTATGTCTTCTCCACCACAGTCATTCCCGCTACACGGTCAAAATCAAGTCCTGCATAAAACAGACCGTTGTGACCAATTGTACATACAAACATATAGAGAATTACCTGAAGCGTCAGCATGAGTGCCACGCACCACTTTTTCAGATAAATACGACAAATCTCGCATACGGTAAAAAAGAGCAGAACAGGCACAAAAATACCACCGGCATAAGTAAGCTTAATACCGATAGAGACCTCTTTCAAAGTCTGAGCATCTGCGTAGACTATCCAGCCTCCGTTGGCTATGATAACCATTATAGTTGTAAGGCACTGAAAAATATTGATCCTCTCCTCAAGGAAGAGCACCCATAAGAGAAACAGAAATGCAATTGCAAAACACGACCAGTAAAAAATCATCTACCCATTATTTCTAACATTCGTTTAGTGTTGTCTGCGATATCTCCCCTGAATATTGATGAACCGGCCACTATCACGTTGGCTCCTGCATCAAGTACCATGGGCAGATTGTCAAAATTGATTCCCCCGTCTACTTCAAGCTTTGTCTTTAAATTGTTTTCTCTAATGTAATCGGCTGCCTTTTTAATCTTTGGCGTACATACATCAAGATATTTCTGGCCTCCGAATCCAGGACGGACAGTCATGATCAGGAGCATATCTATATCTTTAAGATACGGAAATACCGCCTCTACCGATGTCTCCGGGTTGATTGCCAGGCCTGCTCGTGCTCCCTCACTTGTGATCTGGTGAATGGCATTTTTAATATTATGTGATGCCTCAAAATGGACAGTTATCAGGTTCGCTCCTATATCTATGAATTCCTGTACATATCTGCCGGGCTCTGTGATCATGAGGTGCACATCGAGGAATGTATCCGTATGCTCATTGATCTGCTTTAAGATCGGCATGCCGTATGATATGGAGGGTACAAACACTCCGTCCATCACATCGATATGGAGCCAGTCGCATCCTGCCGAAACAGTCTCATCTATGTCTTTTTGCAGATGCATGAAATCTGCCGATAAAATTGAAGGTGATAAATAATTCATGATTCCAGCCTGTCAGTACTTATTTTTTTCTTTATCTCTCTGCTCTGTATAGAGCGCATGATAATTATCGTATCGCAGCCGTCCGATATGACCGTCTGCAAGAGCCTGCTTAACCGCACATCCCGGCTCATGGGTATGGGAGCACGGATCAAATCTGCACATGCCCTCATAAGGGAAAAACTCCCTGTAATACGCCTTGATACTGGCGCTGTCGATATCCTCCATAAGCTCAAGAGCCGTAAATCCCGGGGTATCGGCTATGTATGTATCTTTAAAATCTCTTAATCTGAATATCTCCGAATGCCTGGTGGTATGTTTTCCTCTTGCGGTCTTTTCGCTTACCCTGCCTGTCTCCATGATATATTTCTCACAGAGCCTGTTGATGATAGTCGACTTGCCTACTCCGCTTGGTCCGGCCAGCGCCGTCATCTTTCCCTCAAGGAGCTTTTTAAGCGCTTCCATGTCATCGTCTGCTTTTGCCGATATAGAGAGAACCGGAAATCCGCAGTCCCTGTAGTCAGATGCGATCCCCTCTATCTTTTCATCACCAGCTTTATCCGATTTGTTAAAGCAGATGATACAGTCGGCATTTTGTTTTTCAAGACAGATCAGAAACCTGTCGAGGAGCTGGAGATTTGGAGCCGGCTTTTCATACGCCATAACTATGAGGACCTGGTCCACATTTGCTATCTCGGGACGGATAAGCTCGCTCTTTCTGTCATGGATGGCAGTCATGCTGCCGGTCATGGCTTCCCGGTCCACATACTCGAGGTCCACCATATCTCCGACGAGGGGTCTTTTATACCTGTCACGGCGGAGCGTGCCCTTTGCATGGCATTCGATGATGCCCTCTCCCGGTACATCTATGTAATAAAATCCTGCGATTCCTTTAACTATCCTGCCTGTCATTTACGGTACCTTTGTAAAGGTTACTGTCGTAGGTCCGGCAGTCTTGGTCTCTATCACATCCTGGACGGTCACGTTGCCCTCGGCATCTGTGACTTCCGTAGGTTTGCTCACATTATATGTAATCGTATATTCGCCTGATGCAATGCTGTAGATATTGCTGACATTGATTGCCACAGGGAATGTACTGGTAGTCGTCTGAAACAGCTGGGATCCGTCAGAACCCTTTAAGGTCACTACTGCATCGCCGCCTGCATAATCGGAGGGAGCCGATACGGATACATTGCAGTTGTAATATGCCGGTTCCACGCCCTTGCTGGTACGCAGTTCAATCGTAGTACCGGAGCTGACTGTGAGTCCCGAAGAGTAGCTCTGATAGCATACCATGCCTACAGGCACTGTAGGTGAATATTCATCAGTCGTAAAGTTTACATCGAGTCCTGCCTCTACAAGTATTGCGAGGGCGTCCTCGTGGGATTTGCCTATTACATCAGGTACAGTCACGGATACAAGTTCGGATCCTAATGATACCGTGATGGTAACTGTCGATCCTCTCTCTGCAGGCTGACCTGCTTCAGGTGACTGGGATATGACATTGTTTTTAGCTACAGAATCAGAATTGGCTGATATCACGGATACGACATAGCCGTCTCCCTCAAGTGTAGCTGTAGCCTCTGCTTTTGTGAGTCCCGTTACGGTAGGCACGGTGGCTGCTGCCACGCTCTGATCTCCGCTGCCTTCCGTTCCTGCTGCAGCTGCCGCAGTATCTGTGCTGACCGCTCCGTTTGGATCTGCGGAAACTCCCGCAGTATCCCCTGCTCCTATCTCCACTACCTCACCGTTTCCTGATGAGAATATGTTTGTGATACCGAGAGCACTCGCCACGACATATAAAAATACGCATCCGATAATGATGACTGCTGCCACAATAAGTATGGTAGTGAGGAGTTCCGCTTTCGGATTAAAGTCTTCCTCGCCTTTTCCCGACCTTTTCTTATTAGAGCCGGATGTCTGGGAGTTTTTGCCTGACTTGCCGCTCTTGCCTGACGAGCTCTTGCTGCCTGATTTTTTAGGCGCGGGCTCCTCAGTCCTTGTCTTTTTCACTACATAAGGTTCGGGCTCAATATAGCCTGCCTGATCTATGGGTATGAGGTTGCCGTTTTCGTCCTCTATATATTCCTGGTACTCTTCTCCTCCCTCATATGGGATCTCGCTTGCCAGGGCTTTTGCCTTGGCCATGGACTTTCTGGGATCCGTATCTCCCATCTGGGCATCAAAGTTTTCTCTGCGCCTTGTCTGTTCCTTTATGGCGCTTAATTCCTCTTTGGTGATATCCTTGGTCACACCGGATACCGTATTATCCTCGATACGCACAAAGTTTTCGTCAGGGCTGATGAGGGATTTCTTCAGATCCTCGATCATGTCCGGTGCGTTCTGATATCGTCTGTCAGGACTCTTCTGGGTAGCCTTTAATACTATCTGCTCCACGCTGATGGGTATCTCAGGTACAAATTCCCTGGGAGAAGGCATGGGCTCCTGAATATGCTTTATGGCTACCGCAACTGTAGTCTCGCCGTTAAACGGCACTCTGCCCGTGAGCATCTCAAAGAGTGTGATACCCAGTGAATATATATCACTCTTTTCATCGGAGAATCCGCCTCTCACCTGCTCAGGTGATGTATAGTGTACACTTCCCATTACATTTGATGTGATGGTATTGCTGGTTGCAGCCTTGGCTATACCAAAGTCCGTTACCTTTACCTTGCCCTCTTTACTGATGATGATATTCTGGGGCTTGATATCCCTGTGAATGATATGATTGTTGTGTGCCGCCTCGATACCCATTGCTACCTGAATAGCGATACTTACGGCTTCCTTAACTGAGAGCCTTGCCTTTTTCTCGATATACTTCTTTAATGTAATACCCTCGACAAGCTCCATTACTATATAATGGAAACCCGACTCCTCGCCTACATCATATACATTTACAATATTCGGGTGCATGAGACCTGCTGCCGCCTGGGCCTCAACTCTAAACTTTGATACGAAATCACTGTTCTCTGAGAACTCCTGCTTCAGCACCTTCACGGCAACAAAACGGTTGAGCTTGTGATCCTTTGCACGATACACATCGCTCATTCCGCCGGTACCAATCTTTTCAATTATCTCGTAGCGCTCGGCTATCAGCATTCCTACCTTTATCATAAAAAACTCCCTATACGGTATCCTCTGTAAAGACCTGTAAAAGCAATACGGATATATTATCCTTGCCGCCCTTCTGGTTGGCTCCGTCCACAAGACGTCTTGCCTTGTACTGCAGGTCTCCCGGTCCCTTTACGATCGTCTCAATATCTTTATCATCGAGCATATTTGTCAGCCCGTCAGAACAAAGGAGTGCAATGTCACCATCCCTGATGTCATCCACTTCGAAGAAATCAATATCAACACTCTCCACCACGCCTACGGCTCTGGTGATAATATTTTTATCCGGGTGGCTTCTCGCTTTTGCGCGATCGAGTCCGCCCATCCTGATCATCTCCTCCACGAGAGAATGGTCGGTAGTGATCTGGCGCATCTCATCTCCTATCACATAGAGACGGCTGTCGCCTATATTGGATACGAGGAGTTCATGTCCGTCAAACGACGCACTGACCAGTGTTGTACCCATACCCTTGTAATTATCATCCGAAAATGATTTTTCCCTGATTTTTGTATTGGCTGTCTCTATGGCATCAGAAAGCAGCCGGATAGGTCTCGTCTCCTTGGAGCGCATTATCTCGGATACTATGATCTCCACAGTACTCTTTGATGCATACTCTCCGGCCTTGTAACCACCCATACCGTCTGCAACCATAAAAAGATTCGGCAACGCCCCTACCGGCATTTCCGAACAGAAAACATAATCCTGATTCATTTGTCGCTGTCTGCCTATATCAGTGAGACAACATGAACGAACGGACATAATTGTTTAATCGATATACCTTCTTCTTAATTGACCACATGCGCCGTCTATATCACGACCCATTTCTCTCCTAATGGTAACATTTATTCGTTTTTTTTCAAGTTTATTTTTAAAGGCCATAACTGCCTCTCTGGTAGACTCCTTATAGCCTCTCTCCGTCAC
>CADBFE010000097.1 GCA_902793845.1 uncultured Lachnospiraceae bacterium
TACATAAAGAGCAGGGTCACGGCGTAAAAAATTACCGAGAATATGAGGCTCATGCGCTTTAGGTTTTTGCGCATCTTTGTAAAGCAGAGACTGCAGTACTCATGATGCATGGCCTTTGTTAATATGAATTTGTTTTCATATAATATTTTGGCCACCCTATGCGTCCTCTTGTATCAGTTTATCTTCATTTATCGGAGCAGGAGAGGGGCTTTCAGACTTTTCCTTTAAGAGTCTCTTTCTCTCTCTTAACTCATGTACTTCCTCTTTTGTCGTATATTCCGTAAACTTCTCCGCAAAATAGAGGCCGCTGTCATGATGCCTGATCCGGAGCCTTGATTTGATGGGTCCGTGCTCCCTGCAGATGGCCGCAGAGTAATAATTCTTTGAGTTATTTGAAAACCAGTTAACCGATTTACGAAGGATGGCACCGCCACATTTCTCACATTTGACAGCCATGATATCCCTGTTGCCGGTGATACTGTCCCTCCGCTCATAGCCCCTGCTCACAAAATAGCTCTGGCCGTTGTCATATATGCTGATCTCCGATACCTCGTTTAAAGGGATGTGGTACAGATCGTATGTGATACCTGCCTTTAACTCATCATCGTTCATGAGCTTTAATATCTTTGCTGTATAATACGCATCGGAAAATGCTCTGTGGAAGGGTATATCCTTTTCAATACCTGCCTCGTCCACTGCCGACTCAAGGTTGTATACCCTGTCAGGTTCACCCATATGTACGGCAAACATTTTCTGTACATTTAAAAACAGGATGGGACTGCGGCTGAGTGGTTCCATACGGTAAAAAGCCATATTGCGCTGGAGCTCGGTTAAATCCTGGGTGCCCCATGTGCAAAAGATGATCTCATCGCCGTACCATTTCTTAAACCTCTCCATGATCTTGTAAAAGGTTCCGCCTCGCATGAGCTCTGCCATGCTGGTATTTAATATCTTGCGTATATGTATATTTAATTCTTTATAAACCTGGGGCCGTATCACTTCCGAAAACTCGGCGATTTTCTCTCGCGATTCATCGAGCTTTACGGCACCGATCTCTATGATCTCAAAGGGAAGCTTTCTGTCTGAAAAGGACTTGCCGTCTACCGGCTGATTCCACTCTAAATCAAACACAATATAATTCACGAAAAAGCCTCTTTCTACAAATAAACATAATTACGTAAATTATATCCTATTCATCATAGTTTGTACACTCTGACCCTGTTAAACGGCTTTTTTTGGGTGACGAACGGCAAACAAAAAATCTTTAATTCATGCACATAAGATAAATACAAGTTTGCATTAACTTACTTTTCAAACAGAAAAAATAGGTTTAGTATATGCTTATATTAAATAAAGGTTAAATTTACAGGTAGTTTGAGATGAGACTCAGAAACATTACAGGCTCGAGAGAGATGATCGCGGAGTCGGATTTCGTGGTCCATGAGCCAAAACTCTTAAAGGGCAAATGGAAAGCCCGTTTTGAAAACGATCATCCCATTTATATTGAAATAGGTATGGGCAAGGGCCGTTTTATCATGGATTCGGCCAGAGCAAACCCTGACATAAATTATATTGGCATAGAGAAGTATTCTGCCGTATTGCTTAGGGCTATCCAGAAGATGGAGGAGGATCCCCTCCCAAACGTCATACTGATCAGGATGGATGCCGAGGAGATCACGGACGTATTTGATAAGGGCGAGATAGACAGGATATATCTTAATTTCTCAGACCCCTGGCCCAAGGACAGACATGCCAAGAGGAGGCTGCCAAGCGGAGCGTTCCTTAAAAGGTATGATGAGATACTTAAAACCGGCGGCACCATCGAGTTTAAGACAGACAACAGGGAACTGTTTGATTTTGCGGTGGAGGAGCTTGAAACCTCACCGTTTAAGGCAGAGCGGATCACTTATGATCTGCATAATGATCCGGACATGATGATAGGGAACATCATGACTGAATATGAAGAGAAATTTTCGTCCAAGGGCAATCCCATATGTAAATATGAGCTTGTCAGACGATAAGGGATAACGGGTGGGACCGTTATAAAGGATCTCCGCATCAGGAGATCAAGGGAGGATAGTATTATGAAGGAAGTTAAAAACAACAGGGGTTTTTCCCTGGTTGAGCTGATCATTGCCATGCAGCTTATGGTTTATTTTGAGAAATCAAAGGTAGCTGCAGATGAGCAGACATTAAATACCATCTGCTCGACACTGACATACGCAGCCATGGACCCGGCGATTCTCGACGATCCTGAGTCAAAGACGCTTATAGACGCGATGGTAGCAAATCCCATGACACTTGAGAGCCTTGAGAGCCACCAGTCATCGGCTTTATATAAAGAGCTTATCCAGTCACTAAGGTGGGATGATTTAACCCAGGCCACATATCTGGCCCAGTTTGTATCGGCTCATACAAGCGCATCCCAGATCATATTTCAGTATAAAGGTGATGTGGTCAATCCCCTTGCCATGTGGGTGACATACACGGATTCCACAGGACGAAAGGACACGACCTGGACACCGCCGACAAACTATCTTGATGAAGAGAACGTTTTACACTGCATATCAATATACTGATACATAAAACAGCTGCTCAGAAAACAGGGCAGCTGTTTTTTAATTTTCTTTAAATTTTCACACAAAAAACACTTATTATAGGGTAAATCACGATTACATGCTTGATCTTGGATTTGACGACGATACCGTAAAGACGATAGAGGACAAACTGATACACAACGATGCCCTATGGGGGCAGCTGGACCTGGGGGCAGAGCCTGAGGAAGTGACGATCGAGCGGATGCTCACGGAGGTCCCGGGCTACGAGGACAAGGTCAGGTATTTCTTTGAGAAAAATGTGGATATCGTAAAGACCTTTGATTACACGGTGCCCTGGCTCACTGATTTAAGGAGCAGAGGATATAAAATATATCTCCTTAGCAATTATCCAAAGAAATGGTGGACGCTTCATGAGCGGGAGAGATTTGGATTTACCCATTTAACCGACGGCAAAATAGTCTCGGGATTTGTAAAGATGGTAAAGCCCCATGATGAGATATATAAATGTCTCCTCGATACATACAGCCTTGAACCTTCCGAATGTCTGTTTTTTGATGACAGGAAAGCAAACGTGGAGGCAGCAGTCAGAAACGGCTTTAATGCGCACATATTTACTTCTTATAAAGAAGCAGATGAATATATTAGAAAATCGGAGCAGCAAAAATGAACAAAATAGGATTTGACAACGACAAGTACTTAAAACTTCAATCAGAAAAGATCAAGGAGCGTATCTCAAAGTTTGGAGGCAAGCTCTACCTTGAGTTTGGAGGAAAGCTCTTTGACGATCATCATGCATCGAGAGTACTCCCCGGATTTAAGCCTGACAGCAAGATTAACATGCTGACCCAGCTTAAGGATGATGCTGAGATAGTAATAGTAATCAACTCCCAGGATATCGAGAAAAACAAGATCCGCTCGGATATCGGTATCACATACGACGTGGAGGTCCTCCGCTTAATAGATGCATTCAGAGGATACGGTCTCTATGTAGGCTCGGTGGTCCTCACTCAGTTTGCTTCCCAGCCCTCAGCCATGGCATACCAGAAAAAGCTTGAGTCCCTGGGTATCAAAGTCTACAGACATTACAACATACCGGGATATCCCAGCAATATACCCCTCATTGTATCTGATGAAGGATACGGTAAAAATGAGTACATTGAGACAAGCAGGTCCCTCGTGGTGATCACCGCACCGGGTCCGGGCTCCGGCAAGATGGCTACATGTCTCTCCCAACTTTATCATGAGTACAAGAGAGGCATCAAGGCAGGATATGCCAAGTACGAGACATTCCCTATCTGGAACATACCTCTTAAGCATCCCGTAAACCTTGCATACGAGGCAGCTACCGCAGACCTTAATGATGTAAACATGATCGACCCGTTCCATCTTGAGGCATATGGTGAAAAGACGGTTAATTACAACCGTGACGTAGAGGTATTCCCTGTACTTAACGCAATGTTTGAAAAGATCATGGGCGAGTCTCCGTATAAGTCTCCTACAGACATGGGCGTAAATATGGCAGGCTACGGCATCGTTGATGACGAGGTATGCAAAAAGGCATCCAACCAGGAGATAATCAGACGTTACTATAAAGCAATGACCCAGGTGAGAATGGGCGAGGCTGACCAAAACCAGCTGACCAAGATCGAGCTCCTCATGAAGCAGGCAGGTATCACGCCTGATGACCGTCCCGTTATATCTGCAGCAAAGGTAAAGGCAGAGATGACAGGGGAGCCGGCAGCAGCCATCGAGCTTGCGGACGGACGTATCGTCACTGGCAGGACCAGTGAGCTCCTGGGTGCTTCATCAGCCATGCTCCTTAATGCACTTAAGACTATGGCAGGTATCCCCGATGAGACACTCCTCATCATACCTGAGGCAATAAACCCCATCCAGTCACTTAAGGTAGACTACCTTGGAAGTAAAAATCCGAGACTTCATACAGACGAGGTTCTCGTAGCCCTCTCTATCAGTGCGGCTACAGATGAAAATGCAAAGCGTGCACTCAGCCAGCTTTCTAATCTCAGGGGCCTTGATGTACACTCAAGCGTCATCCTTTCCCAGGTAGATATAAATATATTCAGAAAGCTTGGAGTGAACCTGACAAGCGAGCCTGTATACCAGACCAATTCGCTTTATCATAATTAATTTTAAGGAGTAATCCTGATGTTATTACACAGAAACAAAAGGCGTGTCTATGAGGACAATGCCGAAGGCAGCAACAGAAACAATAATGAAAATAACGGAGGAAACGGCAGCGGTTCCGGCAGCGGCAAGGATAACAGGAGCGGCAATTTCCTGCTCTTTTCCGCAGTTACCATCATCGCACTGCTCTGCATCAGTTATTTCCTCCGGCTCACCGGCAGCAGCTCATCCCAGGAGATATCGTACAACGAGTTTATCACCATGGCAGAGTCCGGCAAGGTTGAAAAGATTGAGATAAATTCCGACAGTATCCATATCACCCCAAAGGATAACGGCGGTACGGATATGGTGCCCGGAACCACGTATTATACGGGTCTTGCGGAAAATGTCGAGACAGTCACAGAGCGTATGCTTGAGGCCGGCGTAGTTGTTAATACAAAAGTTGAGGACGGATCGAGTATCATCATCTCCATCCTGCTTACCTATGTCCTCCCTATCCTCATCATGTGGGGACTCCTCAGCCTCCTCTTCAGGCGTATGTCAAAAGGCGGCGGCGGTATAGGACCCTTTGGTGTCGGCAAGACTACGGCAAAGCTCCACGGAGACAAGGATACGGGTATCACATTTAATGAAGTAGCCGGCGAGGAGGAAGCAAAAGAGTCCCTCGTCGAGATAGTAGATTTCCTTCATAATCCCGATAAATATGCAGACATTGGTGCCAAGATCCCTAAGGGTGCACTCCTTGTGGGACCTCCCGGTACAGGTAAGACCCTCCTCGCAAAGGCAGTAGCCGGAGAGGCCAAGGTACCTTTCTTTTCACTGGCCGGTTCTGACTTTATCGAGCTGTATGTAGGTGTCGGTGCATCGAGAGTACGAGACCTATTCAGAGAAGCAGAGAAAAATGCACCCTGCATCATATTTATAGATGAGATTGATGCCATCGGCCGGAGCCGTGATTCAAAGTACGGCGGCGGCAATGAAGAGCGGGAGCAGACACTTAACCAGCTCTTATCCGAGATGGATGGTTTCGATGCGAGAAAGGGTATTATTATCCTGGCAGCCACAAACAGACCTGAAATCCTCGACAAGGCACTCCTGCGTCCCGGACGTTTTGACAGGCGGGTCATCGTGGAGGAGCCTGACCTTAAGGGCAGAGTGGAGATCCTCAAAGTCCATGCAAAAAATGTAAAGATGGACGAGACTGTTAACCTGGAAGAAGTAGGTCTTGCAACAGTCGGAGCCGTAGGTGCCGACCTTGCAAATATGATAAACGAAGCAGCCATCCTTGCAGTAAAGCGGGGCAGGGCTTTTGTAAATCAAAAGGATATGCTGGACGCAGTAGAGCTCGTCAGCATGGGTAAGGAAAAGAAAGACAGGATCCTCTCAAAGAAAGAGAGAAAGATCGTATCATATCATGAAGTCGGTCATGCACTCATCACCGCTCTTCAGAAAAATACAGAGCCTGTCCAGAAGATCACTATCGTACCAAGGACCATGGGTACCCTCGGATATGTCCTCAGCTACCCTGAGGAGGAAAAGTTTACCCAGACTGAGAAGGAGCTTAGGGCTGAGCTCGTATCCCTCCTTGGAGGCCGGGCAGCAGAGGATATAGTATTTGATACTGTTACCACAGGTGCAGCCAATGATATAGAGAAGGCGACGAGGATCGCCAGAGCCATGGTTACCCGTTTTGGTATGAGCAAAAAGTTCGGACTCATGGGTCTTGAGACAGTGGAGAGCCAGTACCTTGATAACAGGGCGTCCCTTAACTGCGCTGACGAGACCGCAGCCATGATAGACGAAGAGGTCATGAAGATCTTAAAGGACAGCTATAAGGAAGCTAAAAAGCTCCTTAAGGAAAACAGGGATATCATGGACAAGATCGCAGATTATCTCATCCAGAAAGAGACGATCACAGGCCACGAATTCATGGAGATCTTCTGCAGGGAAAAGGGTATCCCCATGCCTGCAAAGGATAAGGGCGAGGAAGCACTTAACTCTCTTGCACCAAAGGAGAAGGAAAAGGAGCCTGAAGTTATCACAGAGCAGATCCCTGCATCTCCCGTTAATGACAGCGAAAGTGACAAAAAAGAAACTGATCATACAGAGGATGACAAAAAAGATTCCGGCACAGATGATAAAAAGGACGACGATTCAAAAGGTGGCTCATCGGGAGATACAAAATCCGAGATGGAAAAAGATCTCGACGATATGGAAAAGCGCCTTGAGGAAGAGTTTAGAAACATATTAAAGAACAGATCTTCAAAGAAATCAGACGAACAGTAAATGGGCAATTATCATGAGTTATCTGAAAAAATCATAAAGCAGATAGAATATGACAGAAAAGAACATGTCACATTTGGTTATGCATGCAGGGATGAGGATGTCATAAGGAAATATGACAATCCCCACGACTACGGGACAGTTCTTCGCCCCGCGTTTGTGAGAGATGTCGAAAAGATCATGCATAATCCGTATTACACGAGATATGCAGACAAGACCCAGGTCTTTTCATTTATAAAAAATGATGATATCTCAAGGCGGGCCCAGCATGTTCAGCTCGTAGCCAGGATAGCCAGAAATATCAGCCGTATCCTGGGACTAAACGGAGATCTGACAGAGGCCATAGCCCTCGGCCATGATATTGGTCATACACCGTTTGGTCATGCGGGAGAGAGAAATCTCTCAGACCTTTATCAGAAATATGCAGGCAGATATTTTAATCACAATATCCAGAGTGCAAGGGTTTTTAATACCATCTTTCCTTCAAACATCAGCATGCAGACACTTGACGGCATCATATGTCATAACGGTGAGCTGGAGCTAAAGGAATACAGGCCAAAGAAGTATGACAGAAATGATTTTGTCCTCTTTGAGCAAAAGATGGAGGAAGCATATACAGACCAGTCAGCCATTGAGCGGATGATACCGTGTACACTGGAAGGTTGCGTGGTCAGGGTATCTGACATCATCGCGTATGTAGGCAAGGACAGGCATGACGCCGAAAAGATTGGGATGATAGACAATATCGATATCTTTGACGGTGACAGGATAGGCAGGACAAACTCTGAGATTATCAACAACATGACGGTAAACATCATCGAAAACAGCTACGGCAAACCGTACCTTGCCATGGATGATGATTTCTTTGAAGCCTTAAAAAAATGTAAGAAAGAAAATTATGCCCTCATATACAAAAAGGATGAGCTCAACGCCGTAATAAAAGAGCAGATATATCCGATGATGGATATGTTATATGAGAGATTCAGAAATGATCTCATAAATAAAGATGAATCATCGGCTGTATATAAACATCATATTGCCTATATAGCGCAAATGGCGAAATTTACCCATAACAGAGTGGACTACGCGGGTCTGCCCGCAGACGATATAGTCGTCGATTATATTGCCTCCATGACAGACGATTATCTGGTGGATCTGTTCGCATTTTTATATCCGGATGATAAGCACCACGTCGAGTACAGGGGATATTTTGAGGATCTGAAAAATTAAAAAAGTATAATTTCAGGGAAGAATAGCAGACGTCTGTATTCTTTATACCAAATATCGAAAGGGGTTTTGTAAAATGTCCAAGATCGCGATAATAACCGCAAGAGGCGGCTCAAAGAGAATACCAAAGAAAAATATCAGGGATTTTTGCGGAAAGCCCATCATCGCATACAGCATAGAGGCAGCCATTAAGAGCGGACTCTTTGATGAGGTCATGGTATCGACAGACAGCGAGGAGATAAAGGAGATCGCCATAAAGTACGGAGCGAGCGTACCCTTTATGAGGAGCGAGTCTACCAGCAATGACTATGCCACTACGGCAGATGTCATCAGGGAAGTCATCGCAGAGTATGAAAACCTCGGCAAAAATTTTGAT
>CADBFE010000098.1 GCA_902793845.1 uncultured Lachnospiraceae bacterium
AATGTCCGGACGGCGTCGCCCTTTAAAATCCCATTCATACTCCTGGGGATTAAATCCGAAAATCTTTGAAACAGAGTAACCGCATTTTTCATATACCGAAGGGATCAGCTGCTCCGTATGTCTCGTCTCTCCGTCATCCGAGTATCCCGATATGATCCCCCATCCGCTTAATGAGCAGAGTTCTCCGTCTGCATCAAGTTTTCTTACCGTCTTTAGTGAATATGATTTCGTACAGTCTTCCGTCATGGTGCTAAACACATGGCCGAGCATTTCATCATCAACACCATATCCGCATGTTATGGAATCACCGATTATTTCCACAAGGAGTTTTTTATCCTCTCCAGGCTTTATACCCTTATCCGATATTATCTCCGTAACAGCAGCTGATGACATGGCATTTTCAGAGAGCTTAATTACCCTGACCAAATCTCCTTCATTACATCTGATATCATATGAAAGAGACGGTCTGCTGACCATGAAATCATATTTACGCTGACCGTTTACATATATGGCCAGACGGGCCCTGTCATAAAGTCTGTCCTGTTTATCGGATGTCTCGTCACCAGTAATGTTAACGGTCACAATATCATCGCCGGTTATAAACTCAATACCCGAACCGGAAAAACCAAGTATGGCATTGCCGTCATGCTCAAAAGCCCTTCCAATATATTTAACATTATCCTCTGTTGGCCTGATAGTCATAAAATGTATCTCCCATTACAAATAAATATAGATTTCACTGTATGTTATAATAAACTAAACAGCGATAATATTCCATCCATATAGACAGATATACGAAAGGATTATACATGAAAGAAAAGCTTTATACCATTCCTTTAAATGATGCTGTTAATGCAGGGGACGAATGTCCTTTCTGCTTTGCCGCAAGAGAAATTGAACAGGACCTTTTGGATCTTGTCCTCGGCTCAGGCTCATCATACATGGAAGCTGACATGCGTGAGAAAACGGACAAGGCCGGCTTTTGCAAAATGCATTTCCAGAAAATGTTTGATTACGGCAACACCCTCGGCAACGCATGGATTCTGAAAACCCACTATATGCTTATGCGTAAAGAGATGGAAAAAGCATTTAAGTCATACACCCCGGGAAAGATTCCCATGTTTTCAAAATTTTCAAAGAAAACAGGGATGTCAAATTCGGTAGCCGCATGGATTAATGAAAAAGAAAACTCCTGCTATATATGCCGGGAATTTAATGAGATATTTGAAAGATATATCGATACATTTTTTTATCTATATAAAAATGACAGTGGTTTCGTAGAAAAAATAAAGAACTCAAAAGGTTTTTGTCTCTCACATATGGGAGATATCTGCGAGGCAGCTGAGACAGCTCTTAATCAGAATGAGAAAGAACAGTTCTTTAATATGCTGTTTCCCCTGATGACATCCAACATGGACCGTATGCAGGAAGATGTATCATGGATGGTTGAAAAATTTGATTACCTGAATAAAGACGCGGACTGGAAAAACTCAAAGGATGCAATCCAGCGAGGTATGCAGAAATTAAAAGGCGGGTACCCTGCCGACCCGCCATATAAATACAAAAAATAGGGATATTACGCCAGAAGTTCTGCCGCATAATACATTACGGCACACTCATTTTCCTGCCATATCCGATAGCTTCTCCTGACGGCGCATACCAGATAACCGGAAACGTCATCGCCCTTTCTCATCCGGACTACCATAGCAGATTCTAAACCTTTATCTTTAAGGGATGAGTAAAATACCGGGGAATTTTGTTTTACTTTATCAAGAGTGATTTCCTTAAATACATCATCCTCTGACAGGTCTGCAATATCTGAAGCATCAAGATCAAATCCGGTATCGATAACAGCCTTAAGTCTGCCGTCATTTCTGACATAGTATAAATCACTTATCTGCAAAACTTCTGTAATAAGAGGTGTCACTGCTTTAATCTTTTCTCCAAAACCTTCTGCATTTTCAACTGCAGATCTGAGTTTCGTCATTGAGGTGAAGACACCCTGATTTGCAATTTTCTTGATCTCGATATCTCTATGACTGTCCGCATCATAAATCGAATAACAGTTACGCCCCCTGCTCTTGCCAAGGTACAGCATCTTGTCTATCAGTCCAAAGAGATCATCAAAATTATCGGCATCCTCCGGATATGATGCTGCGCCGCATGTAGCCGTTACAAATGCAGATCCTTCTTCAAATTCTACGCTGTTTCTAAGGACGCATGAGTCCGAATAGAGTCTCTCAAAAAATGACTGTTTATCCTCCCCTGAGGTATTGTGCAGGTCAATTAAGAGCAGCTCATCTCCTCCAAATCTGCCTGCAAGACCGTATCCGTTTGTATATTTTGCAAGTCCATTTGCAACTGTGATGAGGACTATGTCTCCTGCCCCGTGTCCGTATGTATCATTAAGAAGTTTAAAATTGTCCAGATCGATCATGGTAAAGGTGAAAGGCTTTTTCTCCCTGATCAGATGGTGAACAAACTGGAGTGCATACGTACGGGAAAGGATCCCTGTCAGGGGATCGAGTATCTCATCAAGACGTATCTCATCAACAATCTTGTCAAAATAGCTGTACTTTCTAAGGTTTTCCATGTTATAGAAAACCTTGTCATTGTTTACCCTCTGTTTTATAACATCCGTAACATCTATAAAGCTGCCCACAAGACCTACTATCCTGTCCCCGTCATATAAGGGGCGCTTTGAAGCTACTATATCCCGCTCTTCTCCGCGGATCACACACTTGCCCTGTACCTTGTATGTGCTGTGACCTGCCAGCACCCTCAGTTCATCCTGCATAAACGGTTCGGGATCGGAATGCCATCCCATATCTTCATCTGTCTTGCCAATCAGGACATCTTCAGAGTCAAAGCCATAATAATCAAGAAATGCCTGATTGACACCCAGAAAACGCCTCTCGCTGTCCTTCCAAAAAACACAGTCCTGAGATGTATTGATTATGCTGTCAAATAGTTCTACCGTCATTTCCATAACTAAAACTAGAAACCTTTCATACTTTAAATATGTTTAATCAAATACTCTTCAAATGAAATTTTATAAAAAAATCCCCTAAAATTCAACCTGTGCGCCCGGATTAATCTGATTAATCCGCCTTACAAAGACTCGGGGGATAATCGATATGGAAGATAAAAAAACGCGGACTTAAATCCGCGTTTTCATAACCTGATCATTATTTATTTTATAAACGGTCTCACTCTTCTTGATATTAAAACTGCCACAGCCATCTTTACAAGGTCAGGAATAATGAAAGGAAATACGCACCATGTTAATACTGTGTAAAGGCCCACAGCTCCTGTATCCCTTAAATAAATATACATAAACCATGCTGTTCCAAATGCGTAGCAGACTATAAGTCCAAGAACCATTGCGATAATCTCCGGTATCAGCTTTTTGCCAAACAAACGGTTTGATGCCATATAGATAAGGCCTATAAAGATAAATCCGATTATATATCCGCCTGTATTGCCAAGTATTATTCCAAGGCCTCCGGAAAATCCGGAAAATACCGGGATACCGGCTGCGCCCATTATCACATAGATAAGCGTCGCCATCGTTCCTCTCTTTGCGCCCAGCATCATAAGTACTGCAAATACGGCAAATGTCTGCAGAGTGAAAGGTACTGTCATGGGAATCGTGATCCATGAACATACTGTTATGAGGGCAACTCCGACTGCAGTATATACAAGGTCAAGTGTGTTTGTTTTGTTTGATACATTTTCTGATTTTGCTGTTTTTATTGTTTCCATTTTTTACCTCCGCGAAGCAAAATTACACATGTAATTTTGCTGAGTCGGGAAATTGGTGCGCACGCGAAGCGTCTTTCAAATCGCACCAATTTCTGTTCTTTCAAACTTTTATCCTCCGTCAACAATTCTGTAGTCTAACACAGCAAAAACAGATTGTCAACTTATTTTTAATTTGGGTTGACAATCTGTTTTGTGACATTCAAAACATTATTTAATTATTTTTCCACTCTTCGTTTCGTGAATTCTTTTTTGATATCCTTTTCTGAGTTTTTTGCTAAAACATCAATGTTTTCAAGGATCTTTGCGATCAGCCTGTTTTTCGAAAGTTCACCCTTGCCGGGAGGATAGAGACTCGTCACATTTCCTTTAAGTTCTCTCGGAAACTTTTTTATATCAGAATCAAAATTAATCCCTATACCTGCGACGATCCACTGAAGGATGCCACTGTCAAATTCGCTCCCGGACTCTATGAGGATACCGCATATCTTTTTCCCGTCTATATAAAGATCGTTTATCCCCATGATGACAGGCTTTAATCCCGTAAGACTTTCTATGGCTTTACAGACCGCGACACCTATAAATGCAGTTACTGCGTCGTTTTTTGAAAAAGGGATCTTATCGGGCAATAGCACCACGCTCATATATATGCCGCCCTCGGGAGAGTAAAACTGATGATCTCTCCTGCCCCGGCCGCTGTCCTGTCTGGCTGCTATGATGCATGTACCGTGACATGCTCCTTTTAAAGCTGACTCCTTTGCTTTATTGTTTGTAGAATCAACAGAGTCATAAACAAGCAGATGCTCTGCCATATGTCCATACTCAGGCCCGATAAATGATTTGATGCCTTCCGCAGAGATAATATCGTTATCCTCTGAGAGCATATACCCTTTGTTTGTAACACTCTCTATAACATATCCTCTGCTCCGGAGTTCATTTATCGCTTTCCAGACTGCATTTCTGGATATACCTATGGACTCTGCCATATCAGCACCGGAGACATACTGCCCTTTATTACTCTCTAAAAAAGAAAGCACTTTATCGATTGTTTTTTTATTATCTCTGTCAGGCATTTTTATCACTTCTTAAGCAGCTTTGAAAACTCAAGGGCTTTGCCGGCATCACCATCGACTTTTAACTTGCCTGTTGTAAATGCGAGTATCGGATCAAGTTTGCCATCGATAAGCTTGTTAAAGTTTGTCATGTTGATTGTGATGGCACAGTTTCTGTCATTGTACTCATAAGGCTCCACATTTATTCTGCCATCCTTTACCTCGACGTAAAATACTCCGCCTTCCTTGCCGGTGATATTCACCTGTACAGCAAGGAAATCCCTGCCTGATGCATCGGTCTTTGATGCAAGATCACGTACCTTTGTCAGTAATTCTTCAAATGTCATTTTTGTCTCCCTCTTTTCTTTTTTATATTTTTCTTAACTGAATATCCGAACGTCCCGAGCAGCTCTCCCAGTGAATAATACTCCCCGTGGGAATATGTGATGAGATTTGTTTTTTCAAGTGCAAACCGGCCTTTCTCATCCATGTATTTTTCATCAACCGTCACGCCTGTCACCCTGGCGAGAAACATATCATGGGATCCGAGTTTAAGTATATTTTCCACTTTGCACCATATATTAACCGGACTCTCATCAATAGCCGGAGCGTTCATCAGATCGGATGTATACTCGGTGAGGTTCATTTCCTTAAATTTATCAACGTCTCTGCCCGATTTTACACCACACCAGTCACATGCTTTTACCAGGTCTTTTGTGACAAGATTTATCACAAATTCACCGCTGCCTGATATGATACTGTGTGAGTATCTGTTTGGCCTCACCGATATCGATACCATCGCAGGATCCGAGCATATCGTACCTGCCCACGCAACCGTGATTATATTAGGTCTCTCATCGCCCCGTTTGCAGCTCACCATTACTGCCGGCACCGGATAAAGCATATTCCCCGGTTTCCACATCTGTTTCCCCATATATATCAAAACCTCTTTCCTCTTTTTTGGCTGCAATACCTGTTGCAGCCTCCAGTATACTCTCTGCTTCCATAAACGCCAGGCATGTATACCTACGTTCCATCATTATATCTATTGCTTCATTAACGCCTGCCTCAAACATTCCCCGTACTTTGTCTCTGAATACCCACAGCATATCCGGTGTGTAATAAAGTATCAGGTCTCCGCCTACATCCAGATTAACAAGACTGTTAATCAACTCATCTGTCAGAAATCCCTGTGCATAAAACTCATCCCTTGTCTTTACAAAATACTTGCTGTCAAACCCGCTGTTGCCTGTAGTGTAATCCACAAAGTCATCACTGTTGTCATTAACCTGTCTCTCACTGTCCCTAAGACCTATAAAGAGTCCGTAGCCCACCGGGTAATCGCCTTCAAGAGTCATGACTCTGCCACATATATCCCTGTTTCCTTCTCTCTCCGTCAGTCGCAGATCAGACTGTCTGAATTTATGGCCGTCAAGGGTTCCTTTTACCAGATCCTCTGTCCTGAAGTTACTGGTCGTCAGATTTAACTGCCGGCCAAAGAGTCCGAAATAAATACTCTGAAATTCCACAAAAGGAATGCCGTATTCCTTCTTATATTCTGCCTTATCTCCAAAGAAATATCTGATGGCGGAGTTTATTACCACGTCAGCATATACGCCCTCATACATGCGCCTGCTGCTCTCCATTTTCTTGCGTGAATCTTCCAATGGGCTGCCCTGAGTCTTTAAAAATGCACTTTCATATCTGTTATTCTGTTTTATATACGCAAATTTAGACTGTTTGTATCCTGTATATGCGTTTTTGCCTTCGAAATCCCCCATGTCAAATACATACTTTTTTCTCAGGTATTCAAGCTGCTCAGAACACTTCTCCTCATCAAGTTCTCCGTAGATTTCGTCTATGAGTTCATCCGAAACCATGAATACCCACTCATTATCCTCTCCGTTTTTCGGATCGTAAGGGGTTTTCTTTTCTGTGAATTCTTCCTCATGGCGCATCCCTGCCATTACTGATCCAAGATACCCCTGTTCTCCTTCGGTCAATCCGGTTTCATCTTTCCTGTTAGACTTGACATAATGATATATACCTGCTGCCAGTATTATCGCGCTCACTACGATCTGTGGCAGTATTTCAATAATGAGCTCAATCATCTTTTCTGTAACTATATCGTCATGCATTTATCCGTCCCCTTTTCAAATAAACAAAAAGATGCGCTGCAATAAACAGTTTCCGGCATCATTATATCATAAAAAAGCGCCCGCCATTGAAGCGGGCGCTTTTGTTCATATTTTGTTATCGGTGCTGTCACCAGCATGTTTTTTAAACATTTGTATGCGTACCTTTTTTGATAATGCCGATATACGCTCCCGGCAGAACATATGTATGCGTACCTTTTTGATAATGCCGATATACGCTCCCGGCAGAACATATGTATGCGTACCTTTTTGATAATGCCGATATACGCTCCCGGCAGAACATTTGGGAAATTGCTTTCCTTAAGATTTAATATATAATTGTTTTAAACCCTTTTCAATATATAATTGTAAAAATCATAAATTATCTTTAAGAAATAGTAGCACCCGTTAAGATGCTTCTATCGTTGTTAATCCTTCCACTTAAGTAGTAGGAACTTTTCGGTTAATACGTCTCCATAGGACTATCTCCCTACGTTTCAGTTGACGATGTGCGTATGGCATTCTGTTCCGGACAATTTACGGTGCGCATTTAGCATACGACGAAATCCACTGCTTACATCCTCTTATGATTTGAGTCAGGTCTGCGAGACGGACGCTTTTTCCGGCTCGCATGACTCAAATCATTAGCGGGATGTTGGCAGTTAGTTTGGCGGATGCGTTGCACCGGTCCGGGACAGAATTCATACGCACACCTCAAAACACAAAAATGCACCGGGTTCTCACCCGGCGCACCTGTATTACTCTGTTCTCTTTTTACAGTTTCCAGATATCCTTGTTGTACTCGGCAATTGTTCTGTCTGATGAGAAGAAGCCTGACTTTGCGATGTTGACGAGCATCATCCTCTTCCATGCTGTTCTCTTCTCATATGCAGCGAATGCCTTGTCCTTTGTCTTGATGTAATCGGCAAGATCAAGGAGTGTCATGAACCAGTCTTTGTTAAGGAGTTCGTTGTAAAGTCTTGTGAGGTTTTTCTTGTCTCCTGCCTTAATAACTTCTGGACTTACGATAAAATCAACAGCTTCCTTTATTGTCTTATTCTTCTTATAAAAGTCCTTTGATACATAATCAGCCTTGGCATAATGCTCAATGACTGTATCGGAATCCTTACCGAAAATAAAGATGTTATCATCGCCTACAAGCTGATGAATCTCCACGTTTGCACCATCCTCTGTACCTAAGGTAACGGCACCGTTAAGCATAAACTTCATGTTGCCTGTTCCCGATGCTTCTTTTGATGCGAGGGAGATCTGCTCTGAGATATCACATGCCGGGATCAGCTTCTCAGCGTATGACACATTATAATTTGTCACAAATACAAGTTTGATGTATTTTGATGCAACAGGATCACTGTTAATGATCTTCTGCATGCAAAGGAGCAGATGGATGATATCCTGGGCGATCACATAAGCAGGAGCAGCCTTGGCACCAAATATAAATGTGATTGGGCGCTTTGGCACTTTACCCTTTTTAATCTCAAGATACTTATGGATTATATAAAGTGCATTCATCTGCTGACGCTTGTACTCATGCATACGCTTGATCTGAATATCAAAGATTGAATCGGGGTCGATATCGACCTTCTCATTCTTTTTAATATATGCAGCAAGCTGCTGCTTCTTTGTCATCTTGATATCGGCAATTTTGTCAAGAACCTTTTTGTCATCAGCGTACTTCATGAGACCTTCAAGTTTTGCTGCATCAGTCTTGTATCCGTCGCCGATGAGTTCAGTGATGTAATCAGCAAGCTCATGATCACATGAGAGGAGCCATCTTCTGAATGTGATACCGTTTGTCTTGTTATTAAACTTCTTTGGATAAATCTTATAGAAGTGATTAAGCTCAGAGTTTTTAAGAATCTCTGTATGGAGGTAAGCAACACCGTTGATTGAATATCCGTAGTGAATATCCATGTGTGCCATATGTACTCTGCCATCCTTGTCGATGATCTGTACCTTGTCATTATTCTTAAACTTCTTAGCCACTCTGTCTGAGAGTTCTTTGATAATGGGAACAAGCTGAGGAACGACCTTCTCAAGATATGAGAGAGGCCACTTCTCAAGGGCTTCCGCAAGGATTGTATGGTTTGTATAAGCACATGTCTTTGATACAACCTTGATTGCCTCGTCCATTGTGAAACCTTCCTGAGTTGTCAGGATTCTGATAAGCTCAGGGATAACCATTGAAGGATGTGTATCATTGATCTGGATTGCCACATGCTTGTTTAATTCATGAAGGTCATATCCTGCTGCCTTCTGCTCTTTAATGATGAGCTGTGCTCCGTTTGATACCATGAAATATTCCTGATAAATACGAAGGAGGTTTCCTGCCTCATCAGAGTCATCGGGATAAAGGAAGAGTGTCAGGTTCTTCTTAATATCCTCTTTATCAAAATCGATTCCCTTCTTTACAATGCTCTCATCAATTGATTCAATATCGAAAAGGTGAAGCTTGTTTGTACCCTTGTTGTATCCTACTACGTCAATATCATAGAGTCTTGACTTAACCTTTGTCTT
>CADBFE010000099.1 GCA_902793845.1 uncultured Lachnospiraceae bacterium
GGAGGCTGACAGCAATCTTTCTGTCAAAACGACCGGGACGGAGGATCGCGGGATCAAGGATATCCACACGGTTTGTGGCTGCGAGGACGATGATACCTGAGTTTTCCTCAAAACCGTCCATCTCTACGAGGAGCTGGTTTAATGTCTGCTCTCTCTCGTCATGGCCGCCGCCAAGACCTGTACCACGTCGTCTTGCCACAGCATCGATCTCATCGATAAATACGATGCAGGGTGCGTTTTTCTTGGCATCAGCAAAGAGGTCACGGACACGGGATGCACCGACACCTACAAACATCTCAACGAAATCCGAACCACTGATTGAAAAGAAGGGAACACCTGCCTCACCGGCTACTGCCTTGGCGAGGAGCGTCTTACCTGTACCGGGATGACCCTCAAGGAGGATACCCTTGGGAATCCTGGCTCCGAGAGCTGTATATCTCGCAGGTTGCTTTAAAAAGTCTACTATCTCCTCGAGATCTTCTTTCTCTTCATGAAGTCCCGCTACATCCTTAAATGTCTTGTTTGTCTCATCAATCTTCTGGGCACGGCTCTTGCCAAAGTTCATCATACGGCTGTTGGCACTGCCGCCACCGCCGGCGCCTCCGCCGACTGTACCGGTAAACAGGATAAAGAGGAACATCACTACGCCTATACCGATAAGTACGGGTATGAGATAATCCATCCAGCTGCCCTCGTCGGCACTGGTCACATATACCGGCACATTTTTTTCAAGGCACATCTGTGCCACATCGTCTACATTGGTCACATGGGCCGTAACCTTTACACCGTCTATAACAGTCTCCACAGTACCTGTGGGAGATACAGAGCCCGGATATATGGTCACCACGCTCTCGATCTCCTGGTTCTCGATGGCATCATAAATCGTTTCAAGCATATTGTTTGAATCAGGCCTTGATGTATAGCTGATCCAAATCGCCAGGAGGATAATCAGAATGAGTATCCAGAAGTAAGCATTAAAACCTTTTTTCATAAAATATTATTCTCCCTCTGTCTCCACAACGCCTATGTAAGGCAGGTTGCGGTATTTCTGGGCATAGTCAAGACCATATCCCACAACAAATTTATCGGGTACCTGAAATCCCGTATAATCAACTTTTACCTCATGAGTACGTCTCTCCGGCTTGTCAAGGAGCGTACAGAGTGCTATGGACGCAGGTTTTCTGCCCTTAAGCATCTCGAGGAGGTAACTAAGAGTACGTCCCGTATCGACGATATCCTCCACCACGATGACATCCTTGCCCTCGATGGACTCGTCTGTATCCTTGCCGACCTTGATGACGCCTGAGCTCACCGTACCGCTGCCGTAGCTTGATACAGACATAAAGTCGATGGTGACAGGCACCGTGATACGCTTGGCCAGCTCACACATAAAGAATGCGCCGCCTCTAAGGATACCTACAAGATGTACGGTCCTCCCTGCATAATCTTTGCTGATCCTTGCTCCGAGCTCCCGTACCTTTTTATCGATCTCTTCCTCGGAGATCATCACTGAAATATTTACTTCCATATAGTACACCTCACTGCACTGTAATCTTTAATATGTTTTTTGTATCCTTATCGATCCTTGCTCCCGCGCCGTCTCTCATGCCATAAATATATATGACACTATGTCCGTCGCAGATCACGGGGATACGTTTTCTGTCTTCCCCGGGTACCTTTTCATCCTTAAAGTACTTGCCAAGATCTTTTTTGTCTCCCTTTTCGGAGATAATGATATAATCGCCGGCATCAGGATATCTGACGCACAACATACCTATTTTATCATAATCAAACCACTTTGTACTACTGTTAGTATCTATATTGAATCTGCCGGTATCCGAAATATTATCAGCCCCTGTTAATTCAAGGATGACTTGTTTGCCGTCAAAGTCATAATTGCCCGGAGCGGTCAGGACAACTGCCGGCGATAAACCTTCCGTCACCTCGTCCATATGCCTAAGCGATACGCAGCCGTATGTCCTCTTAGCCCTGATGCCGTAGGGGAGATCTGCCACCCTGCCTACCTGCTTTTTAAAGAGATCCGCGATGATCCTGATATGTTTTTTCTCCACATCCTTAAGGGCCCCCGACATCTCTCCGAAAGCTTTGTAGAGGAGGGCTGACTGTATATACGGATGGAGCAGCTCATATTTATCCATGATGATCTCAATAGAGTTTTCATTTTTACGTACCGTATCCACGAATGCCCTGTCTGCCTCGCCTTTAAGATAATCATGGGCCAGGGCCAGATCCTCCGATACGGAAAACATATTGCGGAGAGCTCCCCCGTTAATATTTTCGGTTACATACGGGAGTATGTTATGCCTTAATTTATTTCTCGTATAATCGTCTGTTAAATTGCTCTCGTCTGTGCAGTACTTAATATTTCTTTCGGATAAATAATCCTCTATCTCTTTTCTCGATACGCAAAGGAGGGGTCTGATGATATTGTCCCGGATAGGCTTTATACCACACAGTCCGTTTAATGACGAGCCACGAAACAGGTTATGGAGCATGGTCTCTGCCTGATCGTCCATATTGTGGGCAGTGGCGATACATACTGTATCATCATCGCATGCCTCTCTGTAAAAAGCTTCATACCTGAGGATCCTGGCCGCCTCCTCCGTGGAGAGTCCCTCTGCCTCAGCCTTGCTCTTTACATCAACCTTTACCACTTTGCATGGTACATTTATTGTGTCACAGTATTTTCTGACATACTCTGCCTCCATATCTGCATTTTCCCGAAGGCCGTGATGGACATGGATCACCGACAGCCTGATCTTATCTCCGCAGAGACTGTAAAGCACATCAAGGAGACACATGGAGTCGGCGCCTCCTGAGACACCGATGATACATGTGCTCCGTCCCTCAAGCATGTGATTAGCGCTGATATATTCATTTATTTTTGTCCGGAAACTGTTCATACCTAAAATAAAAGACGCCCCCTCACCCCGGAAGCGTCATGTTTTTCTGTAAATATATTGCCGGATAATAATTACTCTTCCGGCTTAAAAATAATCTCGTCCTCATATACATAGCCGAGGACATCCTTGGCCACTTCCTCAGCATACTTCTGAGTGTGGGTATATACTTCAAACTGCTTCAGTTCCTCAGTTCTGGTCTGCTCATCCTCGTACTTAACCTGAAGGGCGCTGACCTCCGACTCAAGCTTTGCCTTGGTCTCATTTAAGTCGTCACTCTTCATCTTCATAAATCCACAGAATACGATGGCTACAGCCACAATGATGATTCCCGAAGAAATGTTTATTTTGTTTTTTCTGAATGCAACCCGGCGATTCCTTTTCCTGCCACGCGTCCTTGCTGAAATTGCTTCCTGTCTCAAAATACTCTCGGTCCTTTTATACGGTTTTTTAATGATTATTTTTCAGAGAAATAATTAGAAAAAATCCCTCTGTTTACATAATAAAATTAACTTTTAACAAAGTCAATAACCCTTGTAAACATTGGCTTTGTGCCAAAATCGCAAAACCACAATATCTTGTGGTATATATTTTGTTCGGGCACAATTTTACAAAATTTCTTTAAACTCTTATAAAAATTCGTACATTTTTTCGGCATCTTCCTTATGGATGGAAGGATTAACCGAAAGGACTCTCACCTTGGTCTCCTTGTTGCCAAATGCCACGGTGATGATATCGCCGCATTTCACCTCAAGGGATGCCCTGGCCACCTTGTCATTTACCAGAACCCTGCCTGCATCACATGCCTCGTTGGCAATGGTACGGCGCTTTATTATCCTTGATTCTTTCAGATATTTGTCAAGTCGCATTATAATACCTCTTTTTATACAAAATCTTATTTAAACTTTTTCCACATCCTCGGTGATAACAGGATCAGCATGGGGAATATCTCCAGTCGTCCCGCCAGCATGTCAAATATCAATACAAACTTGGACAGATCGGAAAATCCCGCAAAGTTGCCTGCAGGACCTACTACCTCAAGTCCGGGACCTATATTTGAAAGGCATGCCACAACAGCCGTAAAGTTTGTGACTATGTCAAAACCGTTTATCGCAAGTATCAGGAGGGATACGGCAAATACCGATGCATACGCACCTATAAATACGAGGACGCCTCTGATGATATCCTTATCAAGGGGCTTGCCGTCCATGGTGACTGCCTTAACTGACCTTGGCTGGATATATGAAGCTATCTCGTTTTTAATGGCCTTAAATAATATGACATATCTGACTACCTTGATACCGCCGCCTGTTGAGCCGGCGCAGGCACCCATAAACATGAGGCTGACCAGTATGATTTTGGACAGTGGCGGCCATATATTAAAGTCCGTCGTGGCAAATCCCGTCGACGTCACAAGAGAGCTGACCTGGAAAGCCGCCTCCCTGAAGCACTCATACAGGGATCCGAATATGCCCTGTATATTAAATGCAATGATCACAATAGATATGAGGATGATCGTGATATACCATCTCACCTCCTCTATCCTGAAGGCTTCCTTTAAGTTGCCTGCAATGATAAAAAAGTAAAAGTTAAAGTTGATACCAAAGAGTGCCATGAATACGGTGACGATCCATTTGATCTGGTCACTGTAGCTACCGATGCTGTCCCCCTTAATACCGAATCCTCCCGTACCTGCCGTACCTACCGATGTGATGATGGCATCAAACACAGGCATCTTGGCTATGAGGAGTAATACAAACATGATAAAAGTCATGGTGGCATAAATCGTATAGAGGATCTTGGCAGTATCCTTTAGCTTGGGTACGAGCTTGCCAACCTGAGGTCCCGGAGACTCGGCACGCATAAGGTGGATATTGCTGCCTCCCGCAAGGGGCATGATGGAGAGGATAAATACAAATACTCCCATACCGCCGAGCCAGTGGCTAAGTGATCTCCAGAGGAGTCCCGGGTGAGACATCTTTTCCACATCGGTCAGTATACTCGATCCCGTCGTCGTAAATCCCGATACGGTCTCAAAGAGCGCATCGGTAAATGACGGTATCTCTCTTGATATAAACAGGGGGAGGGCTCCGATGATACTTAAAAATATCCAGGAGAGTCCTACTACAGCAAAGCCTTCCCTTGCAAATATCTGCTGTTTCTCAGGCCTCTTTCTGATGATAAAGAGACCGATGATCGCAAAAAAGGCTGCTACTCCGAGATAGTAAAATCCGGTGCTTTCCATATAGATGAGTCCTGTGAGGGCCGGAAAAAGCATAGCCACCGACTCGACCACTATAACCCATCCGATTATATAAATAATAACTGCTATATTCATTGTCTGCTCCGATTAATTAAGCCAGTATATCCCT
>CADBFE010000100.1 GCA_902793845.1 uncultured Lachnospiraceae bacterium
CCAGAGTGTAAGTGCAGTAATGCATTCAGCGGATGGTTACTAATAGGTCGAGGACTTATCCTAAAAGGTAGGAAGGTTCAGGAAGAACGAGATAGAGAATTAAGACAGATCAAGAGTGTGTGTTCGGTTTTCAGAGTACTGATAAAATATAATTAATTGAAAATAATTGGCATGTATGGTATAAAGATACATATGGTGCCATAGCCAAGTGGTAAGGCGTGGGACTGCAACTCCCTGATCGGCGGTTCAAATCCGTCTGGCACCTCTTAAATCCTTTGAATCAGATTCAGAGGATTTTTTTATATAAAATTTTTTCTGTTACAACACTTTTGCAACACTTAATATATTATTATACGTATAAAATATAATACTAATCTTTTTTTACTATATCAGGGAGGAAACCGATATGCCTAAGACAGCAAAAGAAATACTCGAAAACGGATTAAATAATGATATTTTAAGCTTCAAGAAGATGCTTGATACATACAGCTATTCCATGGGACCTGATAATCCCGATAAAGAAAAGCTTGAGGAGATATCAAAAGCCCTCGGCAATATCATGAAGACAAACAATGCCATTGAAATAGAAGAAAACCTTGCCGTTATCGGTGATATCGAGGGATTTCTTAAGGAAGAGAAAAACGGCAAATCCGTATATGATACATTAACTGAAAAGATGTCTGGTGTGGCAAAGGAGAAATTTGACAAGCTCCTTAATTCCGTGAACGGTCAGTTTGGATACGGTGTGACTGATGATGTAATAAAAGATAACGAGCATACTGTCACCCAGGACAAGATAAATGAAGAAAAAGCCCGTGAAAAGGAAGAGGAAAAAGAAGAAAAAGAGCAGAAAGAAAAAGAAGAGAAAGAAGCCGAGAAGGATAATGGTAAGGATAAAGATAAAGAAGAATTCTTAAGAATTGCAAAAGAAAACGGCTGGGATTCCGAGGAGGAGCAGAAGTTCCTCTCCGATCTTTATGATGCTCATAAGACCGAGGAGGATCCGACTAAAAAGAAAAAGCTCGGCGATATCATGGAGCAGGTAAGCACAGTCAGTGTATGGAATCTTGACAAGAAATACGGAGTACTCGGCATGTGGTCGGATCAGATAAAGGCTCTCTTTTCAAAAGGAGAGGCGGTAGCATCTGAGGATATCGGCAACGGCCTTACCAGAGTTACTTACAGAATACCATCTGCGATGGATGCCCTCCGTGAGAAATTTTCCAAGATGAAAGAAGATCTCATTAAAGAAGGCAACGATATCATTGAAGATAAACCGGCTCCGACAGCAGATAAAAAGGAGACGCCTAAGCCTGAAAAAGAACCTACACCCAAGGCTGAGAAAGAAAGAGAAAATGACTCTCCCGCACCCATGGCCGGAGATACTCCCTGGAGAATACGTACAAACTATACAGAGCTTGCAAGGGAAGAGTACGGCCCTTCGTTTGGCCGGAATGCAGGTTTGACAGAGCGCGTACGCCAGAAAGAGAGAACAAAGGAAATGAACACTCCTACTCTCTAAACAGATTAGTTATAATAAATAAAGAATAAAGTCATTAAGTAACAATAATAAACATTTTGTACTTTGACAAAGAATATTTATGGAAATATAATTCCTCTGACACAGTTAAGTTATGTAAATAACGGTCAGGAGAGATGACCGGAATCGGAGGAAAAGAAAAGTTATGAAAAAGAAATTTTTAACAGCAGTTATGATGGGAGCAATGGTATTTGCACTTACAGCATGCGGTGCAGAGGCAGAGACTGACACAGACGCGGATGCCGAAACAGATGCGGACGTAGAAACTGATACAGAGACAGTTGTAAATGCAGAGGCACCTGATTTCGCAGGTTCATATTATGAGGAGATCGCAGGCAGAGGCATGATCGACATTGAGTCGACAGGCGACAATACATACGCTGTATCCATCCACTGGGGAGCAAGCGCATTTGAGTCAGCCAACTGGGAGATGACTGCTACATATTCAGAATCAACAGGTCTCCTTGAGTATACAGACTGCACTTATACGATCATCACATTTGAGGATGAAGAGAATTACACAGAAGATGTTAAGTATACAGACGGAGCAGGTGAGTTCTGGTTTACAGAGGACGGTAAGCTTGGCTGGAAGAGTGCCAACAGCGATGTTGACAGCATAGACGGCGAGAGCGTATTCCTCAAAGAAGAGTAAATATGTTGATCAGGAAAAGGTTTTTGTTATCAGCTATATGCCTTATAATCCTTACCGGATGCGGGCAGGGTGACACTCCCGGTGTCAGTAATGATTCTGTCATGACTCCCGTTATATACAGCGGAGATATTGAGGATAAGGGAGAATCCCTGCGATACGAGCTTTCGGTAAATCCTGACGGGACATGTGAGTTTGATCAGTATTACTTAAATGAAGACGACAGCTACGTGCTTTATCATGCAGTCGGAACGGCAGAGGCTACCGATTACGGATATTATGTACTTTATACACTTGGGACCGATGAACTGTACGGAGAGGTATATACAGACGGTCAGACCATCATCGGTGCGTATTCCGATTATCTGAATATAAATAATGAATACAGTGATATCGTCGGGATGTACGACTGTGCATCAGATGAAGATATGCTTTTGTCTGTAGATGCCACAGGCCGGGCGAGACTCGCTGTCGGTGATATGCTTTATGATAATACCCAGCTTTACTTATATGAAGGCAGCTGGGACCTGATGATATTTAATGAGAGCAATGAGCTTTTGCTCGACTGGCTCATCTCATTTAATGATGACGGTACATTTGATTATGTGGATTATGCGTCTTTTGTATATGCGGATTTTGAGGGTGTATATACATGTGACGGACCCCTTGGTATGTTTGACATGACCATATCCGGTCAGGGCGATGCAGAGGCGGTGGTTACCATAGATGATAAAGAGATGGATTTTACCGGTATCGTCACGGTATATGAGCAAAAGATCATCAGCGCATTTCTTGAGAGCGACGAGGGTTATGAGCTGACCTTAAACTTTTCGGAGTATGAACAGGGAAGCGATATCCTTCCTTATACAGCAAGTTATAAAATAAATCTTGAGTAAATAAAAAAGCCACAGACAGTCTGTGGCTTTAATTTTTTTTGATCAGTCTTTTAAAAAGAATCCGCAGAAAGCTCCGACGATACCGCCGATGATGTGTGACATATTTGAAATGTTGTCATTTGCAAACATTCCGTCGTAGATCTGACCGCCAAGGTATATCACTGCCACGAGGATAAATGTGATGGGTATCTCGCCTTTCTTAAAGCTTGTAATGGATGAGAGCAGGATGAATGCAAATACGACGCCGCTGGCACCGAGTATTGCCACATCCGGGAAAAATATAAAGTTTATGAGTCCCGTTGCCAGGGCCGTGAGTCCAATGATCTCAATCATACATGCTGAGCCGTATTTCTCCTCAAGGAGAGGACCGAGCAGGAGTATGTAAGCCATGTTGCCCATGAAGTGGGACCATCCGCTGTGACCGAGGGCATGTGTAAAAAATCTCAGGTATGTAAGAGGTGATAAAAGGGATGCCCTGTAGCAGGAAAAAAATCTGAGCATCGGGTCACCAAACAGGGTGATCAGTATGGTTGCGATAAGGCACAGCCCGGCAAAGATCAGGGTAACCGGGGCATTCATTGTGATCTTTAATTTCTTTTTACCCGATGAACCTCCTGTAGATACGGCATCTTCCCCTGATATAGCAGGATAATCTGACATCTGTTAATCTCCTTTCAAATCAAAGTATAGAATTAATCGGATAAAACAAAATTATGTAAATTATTGATTTTATCCATATAAATCATTTTTTTCGATGATAAAATATCAATAATCACAGTATATCAAAAAATCGTTGAAACTGTGCAATTAAATGATTAATATTAGCATTAGTGCAGTAAAATGAGTAACAGTATCGATACAGATAAGAAAAAAAAGAATATTGCCGATGCGTTTGAGGAAAGGCTGATAAGGAATGAGCGGTTTAAGATACCGACATTAACAGTCCTGACACTCCTCATGATATTGATCAATCTCGTATGGGGTTCGGACAGACTGGTCCTCTCCCAGCGGGAGGGTTATGAGACAGGTGAGGTCATGGAGCAGGTCAGCGACATCACCATGGCAGAGCGTATTGAAGCCACGATAAACAGGGTGGAGATGATATCCTACAATTCCGGATACTGGAAAGTGAGGGTATTTTACAACAACCTGACACAGATGTGTATGGATAAAGGCATCGTCAGAGCCAAGCTAAACAAGATAGTAAGTAAACTGACGGGCAGGGAGAGCTGCCTGGCCGATGAATACGGACCTGAGCGTATATCACCGATTGAGCTTGGAATAACAGGGGCTGATCCCTACGGAGATGAGGAGTACTGATGTTAAGCGATAAGATAAATAACTTTCTGATTTTTTCTAATATAGTAGTAGGATGTTTTGCATTTATGGTTTTGTGGTTTCATATTGTCAGGACCGTAAAGGGCAAGGCTCTCATGAAGGACAGAACAGTCCGTGGATATGCCAACGTCAATTTCATTTTTTCACTCATCATGCTCGTAGTCATTTGGGTGACAACGATCGGCAAGGATTTTGCATTAATGATGACATTTGTGATCTTTATGATCGGCTGGATCCTCACGGTAATAGGCGCATTTATCATCTCATCTGTCGCAAAGATCCCCGATGAATCGAAAAAGAATATTCTGAAGATCGGCCTTCGAAGCATGGTCAGGGTAGGTATCCTTGGCGTTGTGATCTGGCTGATATATTAATTGTAATAATATGGCCGCAGGCGAAAAACGTCTGTGGCTTTTTTTATCATATATGTTAAAATATTACTTATGCGTGACCGCATAAATCATAACAGAGGTAATTGAGAAATGAAGAACGGTGAGAGAGTTTACAACCCTGCCGAGATTGAAAAGAAATGGCAGAAATACTGGGAGGAGAACCAGACTTTTAAGACAGATGTATGGGATTTTTCAAAGCCCAAGTTTTACGCGCTTGATATGTTTCCCTATCCGTCGGGAGTAGGTCTCCATGCAGGTCATCCGGAAGGATATACAGCTACGGATATAGTATCCCGTATGAAGAGAATGAAGGGATTCAATGTCCTCCATCCCATGGGATACGATTCATTCGGTCTGCCTGCAGAGCAGTACGCCGTTAATACAGGAAACCATCCTAACGGTTTTACTCAGGAAAATATAAAGACATTTACAGCCCAGCTTAA
>CADBFE010000101.1 GCA_902793845.1 uncultured Lachnospiraceae bacterium
CTATGATGCTTGAGAGAAACTACAAAGGTTTCCTCAATTCATAAAAGCAGACTTAAATTAATTACATGCACTACGCCCGTAAAAAGGCGTAGTGTCATTTAAGTTAACAGGATATGTTGACTGACTAACATAAGGAAACGGAGATTATCTTATGAAAATAATTATGCTCGGAGCACCCGGTGCAGGTAAAGGAACTCAGGCAAAGATGATAGCAGAGAAGTATTCTCTCCCTCACATCTCTACCGGAGATATATTCAGAGCCAATATCAAAAATGGTACTGAGCTCGGCATGGAAGCAAAGTCTTACATGGACAAGGGACAGCTTGTTCCCGATGAACTCACAGTCAAGATTCTCCTTGACCGTGTAGCAAAAGATGACTGTAAGAACGGATACGTACTCGACGGATTCCCCAGAACAATCCCTCAGGCAAAGGTTTTGGAGGATGCCCTTAACAAGACAGGCGAGAAGATTGATTATGCAATCAATGTAGACGTACCCGATGAAAATATAATCAAGCGTATGTCAGGCAGACGCGCATGTGTAAACTGCGGTGCCACATATCACATCGTAAATGTACCTCCGAAGAAAGAGGGCATCTGCGACAAGTGCGGCAGCGAACTTATACTCCGCGACGATGACAAAGAGGAGACAGTAAAGAACCGTCTCACAGTTTATCATGATCAGACCCAGCCCCTCATTGATTTCTACAGTGAGAGAAAAGTTTTAAAGAACGTTGACGGTACTCTTGACATGATGGATGTATTTAAGGCTATTACAGATATTCTTGGATAATTAGAGATTTGAGGCGTCAAAATGGCAATACTTATTAAATCTGAGAGGGAAATCGATCTCATTAGAAAATCATGCAAGCTCCTTGCAGGAGTACATGAAGAATTAAAGACAATGATAGAGCCCGGTGTATCGACAAAGGAGATCAACGATTACGGCGACAAACTTATCAGAGATCTCGGATGTACACCAAACTTCCTTAACTACAACGGATATCCCGCATCCATATGCGTATCCGTAAACGAGGAGGTCGTACACGGCATACCTAATGCCAATCATATACTGCAGGAAGGCGACATAGTCAGTCTCGACTGCGGACTGATCTACAAGGGCTATCATTCGGATGCAGCCAGGACATACGGTGTAGGCAAGATCACCCCCGAGCTTGAAAAACTCATAGAAGAGACAAAGAACAGCTTCTTTGAGGGTATCAAAAAGGCAAAAGCCGGCAACCACTTATTTGAGATATCAAATGCCATTGATGATTACATCTCACAGTTTGGTTACGGAATAGTCAGAGACCTTGTGGGACACGGCGTAGGCACAAAGCTTCACGAAGATCCCCAGATACCAAACTTCAGACAGCCGAGAAAAGGTCCAAAGCTTCAGCCCGGCATGACGCTGGCAATAGAGCCCATGATAAACCTTGGCAGAGCTGATGTAGAATGGCTCGACGATGACTGGACAGTAGTTGCGGAGGACGGACTTCCGTCAGCCCATTATGAGAATACGATACTCATCACCGACGGTGAGCCCGAGATACTCACATTACTTTAATTAACAGGATTTTGGAGGAATAAGATGTCAAAAGCAGATGTTATTGAAATAGAAGGAACAGTAACTGAGAAGTTGCCCAATACAATGTTTCGCGTACAGCTTGAAAACGGACATGAAGTACTGGCACATATTTCCGGAAAACTCAGACAGAATTTCATAAAGATACTTCCCGGAGACAAGGTTACTCTCGAGCTTTCTCCCTACGATCTCTCAAAGGGCAGAATAGTCTGGAGAGACAAGTAATATCATCGTTATTTCTTATTCTTTATCTTTTGAAATGACAGGGAATGATTTTTTATATATTTAACAAAAAAATCCCCTTGCATTTATATATGTTGCGTTGTACAATATAAAACGGACTTTTTTGAAAGGAGGCTTTTCATATGAAGGTTAGATCATCAGTTAAACCTATTTGCGAAAAGTGCAAAGTCATCAAGAGAAAAGGGAGAATCATGATTATCTGTGAGAATCCCAAGCATAAGCAGAGACAGGGTTGATTGGACTGTCTTTTCTTGTGAATCATTTTTAAAGCGGCTGAGGTGTGTCCTTCCGTCAAAGGATATACCGTTTAATCGATAAATGTGAGGTAGATAGGTGCTACCGTGCATTTGCGGTTGATACCGGTAAAGGTGTATTCCCACCGGCACCGGGCAAGGTTCATTCTTATTATAAGTAATGAACCGGGTTGCAGTTTAACCCCAATCAATTAGTAACTGTTAATGGTCAATCTGCTTATTTAATAAAGTAAGTTAATTAAGATTGGCACACCAAAAAACGGAGGAAATGAAAAAATGGCTCGTATTTCAGGTGTTGATTTACCCAGAGACAAACGTGTCGAAGTAGGACTTACATACGTATACGGAATCGGTATCGTAAGTTCAAAGAAGATTCTCGCAGAGGCAAAGGTTAATCCTGATACCAGATGCAGAGATCTTACCGATGATGAAGTTAAGGAGATTCAGTCTATCATTGATCGTGATATGGTAGTTGAAGGTGATCTTAAGAGAGAGATCGCACTTAACATTAAGAGACTTCAGGAAATCGGATGCTACAGAGGTATCCGTCACAGAAAGGGACTTCCCGTTCGTGGTCAGAAGACAAAGACAAATGCCAGAACACGTAAGGGTCCTAAGAAGACTGTAGCAGGTAAGAAGAAGTAATAAAGAGCGTAGTTAATTATCAAAGAAAGTAGGTTAGTTTAAATGGCAGCAGTTAAAAAACAGGCAGCAGCTAAGAAGACAGCTAAGAAGCGTGTCAAGAAAAACGTTGAACATGGTCAGGCTCATATTCAGGCATCTTTCAATAACACAATAGTTACACTTACAGATGCTGAAGGAAATGCTCTTTCATGGGCATCAGCAGGCGGACTTGGATTTAGAGGTTCAAAGAAATCTACTCCTTATGCAGCACAGATGGCAGCTGAGACAGCATCAAAGGCAGCTCTGGTTCATGGACTTAAGACAGTAGATGTATTTGTAAAAGGCCCCGGTTCGGGACGTGAAGCAGCAATCCGTGCATTACAGGCAAACGGAATTGAAGTATTAACTATTACGGACGTTACACCCGTACCTCATAACGGATGCCGTCCTCCTAAGAGACGTCGTGTTTAATTAGAATCGGAGGTTATTAGAAAATGGCAGTTAATAGAGTACCTGTACTTAAGAGATGTAGAGCACTTGGTATCGATCCTTCTTACCTTGGCGTTGAGAAGTATACAAATGCTAGAGAGTGGAAGGCTGAGGCAGAGCCCAAGGCTAACGGAACAAAGAGAAATCTTAATAAGAGAATTGACAGACATCCCAATGAGTCAATTCGTACGGCTAAGAATGCCGGCAAGAAAGTTTCTGAATACGGCTTACAGCTTCGTGAGAAGCAGAAGGCAAAGTTCATCTATGGTGTACTTGAGAAGCCTTTCAGAAATTACTATAAGAAAGCAGACCGCATGAAGGGTATGACAGGTGACAACCTTATGATCCTTCTCGAGTCAAGACTTGACAGCGTTATCTTCCGTATGGGATTTGCCCGTACAAGAAAAGAGGCTCGTCAGGTAGTAGGACACAAGCATGTCCTCGTAAACGGAAAGAAAATCAATATTCCTTCATATCAGGTAAAGGCAGGCGATGTAATCGAGCTTACTGAGAAGGCTAAGGGCCTTCAGAGATTCAAGGATGTAATCGAAGTTACAGAGAGAAGAATCGTACCTGAGTGGTTAAACGTAGATTATGACGCTAAGAAGGGTACAGTTAAGGAACTTCCTACAAGAGAAGCAATCGATGTACCTGTAAACGAGATGCTTATCGTCGAGTTGTATTCAAAATAATTAATTTTTAGTAGTTACTATATATTAATTGTTTGGAAAATATTAGGAGGGTATTTATGATTTCTTTTAAGTTTGGCAACCCCAACATTGAGATTGCAGAGATCTCTGAAGACAAGAAATACGGACGATTTGTTGTAGAGCCCTTAGAGAGAGGCTACGGCATCACTCTCGGCAACTCACTTCGCAGAATCATGCTTGCATCACTTCCCGGTGCTGCAGTAAGCCAGATCAAGATCGACGGCGTATTACATGAGTTTGCATCTCTTCCCGGAATCAAGGAAGACATCACAGAGATCGTCATGAACATCAAGAGCCTTGCAATCAAGGATGAGAGCGACAGCGAAGAACCCAAGAAAGCACATCTTTTCTTTGAGGGAGCCGGAGTTGCAAAAGCTTCTGATATCAGATTCGAGGATCCTAACATATCAATCGTAAATGCAGATCAGACTATCGCTACACTCAGCGGTGGCAAGGACTGCCGTCTTGATATGGATCTTATCATTACAAACGGACGTGGATACGTCAGCTCAGACAAGAACAAGAAAGACGATTGTCCTATCGGCAGCATAGCTGTAGATTCAATCTACACACCTATCGAGCGTGTAAACATGACTGTAGAGAATACTCGTGTAGGTCAGATCACTGACTACGACAAGCTCACACTTGACGTTTATACAAACGGTACCATCGCTCCCGATGAGGCTGTCAGCCTTGCAGCAAAGGTTCTCAGCGAGCACTTAAATCTCTTCATCAACCTTTCGGAGAAAGGCGCTGATTCAGTAGTACTTGAGTCTAAGGGCGATGATGAGAAGGGCAAGACACTCGAGATGAGCATTGATGAGCTTGAGCTTTCAGTTCGTGCTTTCAACTGCTTAAAGAGAGCAGGCATCAACACAGTCAGCGAGCTTACAAACAAGACTCCTGATGAGATGATGAAGGTTCGTAACCTTGGACGCAAGTCCCTCGATGAAGTACTTGCAAAGCTTAAGGATCTCAACCTTGAGCTCAGACAGTCAGAGGAATAATCTGACATTATAATGTTAGTCGTCCGGTAAATCCATAAGAGTACGGATAGCTATAAACCTTTAAAGTTTTAATGGATCAACAATATGTTCGGTATGTAAGACCAAAGTGCGAAGCCGGATATACCATGAAAGGAGAACAGAACTATGGCAATGTACAGAAAACTTGGCAAGACATCAAGCCAGAGAAAAGCATTACTCAGAAACCAGGTAACAATGCTCTTAAACAACGGTCGTATCACTACTACTGAGGC
>CADBFE010000102.1 GCA_902793845.1 uncultured Lachnospiraceae bacterium
ACAAGATTCATAACAGGATCTTCAATCGGTACAACGGCATCGATAGTACCTCTCACCATAGGCGCGATTCCAATCGTAGCGAGAATGGTTGAGTCATCACTTTGTGAAGTCCAGCCGGGCATCATAGAAGCGGCAACGAGTATGGGAGCTTCACCTGTATATGTAATAGTTCATTTCGTCCTGCCTGAAGCAACCCCGTCATTGCTCCTTGGAGCAGCGATCAATATAGCAACCATCCTCGGATACTCGGCGATGGCAGGAGTAATCGGAGGCGGCGGACTCGGAGCCATAGCACTCCAGTACGGATATTACAGATACCAGAAAGATGTGCTCTGGGTAACGGTAGCAAGCCTTGTGGTAATGGTAATGATTATCCAGGAAGCAGGTAACCTGATTGCCAAGAAGGCAAGAAAATAGAATGAGATTTGATTCTCCGGTTGTATATATCCGGAATGTGTGACCAGAGGATTTTATCTATATAAAAAGTTTTATGTATTACAAAAAAATTAAAAACAAAGGAGAGAGAAATATTATGAAGAAATCAATTTTTAAGAAAATCGCACTTTCAGTAGCAGCATTTACACTTACATTTTCACTGGCAGCATGCGGTGGCACAGATCAGTCAGCAGATGTTCAGACACAGGAAGCTTCTGTGGCAGGTGGAACGTCTGACGGAGCAGCAGAGACAACAACAATTAAAGTAGGAGCCAACCTCACTCCTCACTCAGAGATTCTTGAGCAGGCTAAGGCAATCCTTGCAGAAGAGGGAATTACCCTTGAAGTAGTAGCAATTGAAGATTCAATCACACCCAACACAGGTGTAATCGAGGGAAGCCTTGATGCAAACTATTTCCAGCATGTACCTTACCTTGAGCAGTTCAATCTTGAGAACGGTTCTGACCTCGTGTCAATCGGTGCTATCCACTATGAGCCCTTCGGAATTTACGCCGGCAAGACAACAGACCTTGCAGATCTTCCTGACGGAGCAGTTATCGCGGTACCTAATAACGTAACAAATGAAGCAAGAGCACTCTTACTTCTTCAGCAGGAAGGACTCCTCACACTTAAGGACGATGCAGGAATCAACGCAACAGTAGAAGATATCGTTGATAACCCTAAGAACATTGAGCTCAAGGAGCTTGCTCCCGAGCAGCTGGTAGCAGCACTTCCTGATGTAGATGTAGCCGTAATCAACGGTAACTACGCTATCGAGGGCGGCCTTCACGTAAGCGAAGCACTTGCAGTAGAAGCTAACGACGGTCTTGCAGCTGTAACATATGGAAACATTATCGCTACAACACCTGATAAGGCAAATGACCCCGCACTTCTTAAGCTTGTAGAAGTACTTCAGAGCGAGGCAATCAGCACATACATTAACGATACATACGACGGAGCAGTTGTTCCACTTAACTAATCCTGATTATTGATCTTATAAAGATTAAAGGAGAAAAAGATATGATAGCATTTGAGTATTACAATCCGGCAAAAATAGTATTCGGAGAAGACAGCGAAAATAATATCGCAAAGCTTCTTAAAGATTACGATGTAAAATCACTTTTACTCGTATACAGCGGAGACTTTATCAAAACCTTAGGAATATATGATGTGATCACCGATGCGGTAAAGGAGCTTGGAATTAAATTTTCGGAAAACGGAAACGTGGTTCCCAATCCCGGAGTGGATCTTGTAAGACAGCTCACAGAGCAGGGCAAGAAAGATGAAGTTGATTTTGTCCTCGCTGTAGGAGGTGGAAGCTCAATTGATACGGCAAAGGCTGTAGCCCTGGGTATCCCCTACGACGGAGATGTATGGGACTTCTTTGAAAAGGGAGTAACTCCAAAGGAAGTTTTAAATGTCGGAGTAATAGCGACAACTGCATCAAGCGGATCGGAAACATCAAACTGCGCTATCATATCAAACGGAGAATGGAAACTCGGATTTGAGGATGACCGGATCATCCCCAAGTTCGCAATAATGAATCCTAAATTTACGGCAGGTCTGCCGTCGTATCAGACTTTCGTCGGAGTTGCCGATGTACTGTCTCATTTGCTGGAAAGGTATTTTTCCGACGAAAGAAATTCTGATACAACAGACTATCTGATAGAAGGAGCAATAAGAGCCCTGCTCCTTAATGCGGACAGACTGCTTGAAAACCCCGGCGATGTAAATGCAAGGGGCGAGGTACAGTGGCTGGCAAGTGTAGCCCACAACAATTTCCTCGATGCAGGCAGGAGAGCCGACTGGGGTTCCCACAGAATCGAACACGAACTGTCTGCCCAGTACAACATCACTCACGGTGAAGGAATGGCGATCGTATTTGTTGCATGGACCAAATACATGGCAGAGGTAAAGCCCTGGAGACTGGCTCTCCTCGCCACAAGGGTATTTGGAGCAGATTCGTATGACTACTCAGAGAAAGAGAGAGCATACATACTCTCGGAAAAACTCGAGCAGTTCTTTAAAAAGATCGGTGTAAAGACAAAACTGTCTGAACTGAACATTGACGATAAGGATTTTGACACAATGGCAAAACGTGCCACAAGAAACGGAACGGTGGGTCACTACGTACCCCTTGATGCAAAGGCATTTACCGATATCCTGAAACTGGCACTTTAAGAGCGTTAATAATTTTAAATTAATATAAATAACTGTTTTAAACAGAAAGGAGATTTTAATTATGGCAAGAGTAAATTTAAAGACACCTGAGGAACTTACAGGAGATGCAAAGAAGGCTTATGATGAGCTTAATGCAAAGGGCAAGATCACAAACATGAAACTGGTTATGCTCCAGGACTACGGTACATATCTTGCATTCATGGGATGGTATGATTCATGGGCAAGCCTCGTAAATGTAGTGGGACAGAGAGCTGCAACAATCTATGCTCACTCAGTTTCTACTACAAACGGATGCCTCCTCTGCTCCCTCTTCTTTATAAGCGATCTTAAGGAACTTGGCCTTGATCCTAAAAACCTTGAGCTTTCCGAGAATGAGAAACTCCTTGCGCAGCTTGGTCAGCAGATCGTTAAGGATCCTACAAAGGTTTCAGATGAGCTTCTTGACGGACTCCGTAAATTCTACACAGATACTGAGATTATCGTAATCGTTGGATTTGGAGCTCAGATGCAGGCCACAAACAACTTTAACTCCGTACTTGGTGTAGATGTTGATAAGAGACTCCTCCCTATTAAGGATGAGTTTAAGGCTCCCACATGGAGAGAAAATATTAAATAATCAAAAGCAATAATCTTACTCTCAAAATAATATTAAGAAAACGGGTTTTACGCAGGAACTGATAAATGGCGTAAAGCCCGTTTTGTTGTTTATATACGCACACTGACCGGTTATATATGGTATAATTTCCTATGTATGAACGAGAAAGCATTAAAAACACTTGAATATTATAAGATCACAGATAAACTCGCCGGATATGCCGTGAGCGAGCCTGCCAAGATAATGTGTGGCAAGCTCCGTCCCTCGGGAAACAGGGAGTGGGTGGATGATGCCCTCCTTGAGACAGACGGAGCAGTGGCGCGACTCCTTAGGGATGACGCCATATCTTTTAGTGATAACAAGGATATCAGAGGCCTGGTCAAGTCAGCCTCGATAGGACATACACTGACAGCAGGAGAACTTTTATCGGTTGCAAAGCTCCTGACACTGACTTCATCACTCTCTGCATACGGTGAACCTGAGGAGGGGGATGAGGGTGACGCTCTCACAAAGTATTTTGAGAGACTGATGCCCCTGCCACTCCTTGAAAAAGAGATCACCAGATGTATCACACCTGAGGAAGAGGTCGCCGACAATGCATCAGATACTCTTGCATCCATAAGGAGAGACAGGAAGATAATAAGTGGTCGTATCCATTCACATATGACATCCATGCTAAACGGATTGCGTACATATCTGCAGGATGGCGTCATCACCATGCGTGACAACAGATACTGTCTGCCGGTAAAGGCAGAATATAAAAGTCAGGTACCGGGCATTATCCATGATCAGTCGTCGACAGGCTCTACATATTTCATTGAGCCCCAGGCGATTGTCACAATGAATAATGAGTTAAAGACTCTGGAACTTAAAGAGCGGGATGAGATAGAAATTATATTGTCCGGACTGACTGCAAGAGTCGCAGCCCAGGGAGATGTGCTGACAGAAAATCAGAAAACCATCACACTCCTTGATTTTATATATGCAAAAGCCAAATTTGCAGTTAAGACAGGAGCAACTAAACCTGTATTTAATGATGAGCACCGTATAAATTTACGTCAGGCGAGACATCCGCTCCTTGATCCCAAAACCGCCGTGCCTATCACGATAGGCCTCGGGGATAAATACGATCTGCTGATAGTCACCGGACCCAATACCGGTGGTAAAACCGTATCGCTTAAGACAGTGGGACTCTTAACCCTTATGGGTCAGAGTGGCCTTTTTATACCCGCACTTGACCGGTCGGAACTGGGATTTTTTACGGAAGTATATGCCGATATAGGCGATGAACAGAGCATTGAGCAGAGTCTTTCGACATTTTCATCCCACATGACTTCCATTGTCAGCATACTGAAAAATGCCGATGCGGATTCACTCTGTTTATTTGATGAGCTGTGTGCCGGTACCGATCCAAATGAGGGAGCGGCGTTAGCCATATCAATACTGTCAAGCCTCCATGATAAAGGCGTACATACCATGGCGACGACCCATTACAGCGAGCTCAAGATATTTGCACTCTCAACAGATCATGTGGAGAATGCCAGCTGTGAGTTTGATGTGGAGACGCTCCGGCCTACATACAGGATACTCACCGGTATCCCCGGAAAGAGTAATGCATTTGCCATATCCAGAAAGCTGGGCCTTGGAGAGGATATCATCGAAAAGGCAAAAGAGACCATATCAAGTGAGCAGGAGAGCTTTGAGAATGTCATCTCAGATCTCGAGGAGAAACGGATAAACATCGAAAAAGACAAAGAAAATATAGAGAACTATAAAGCAGAGATAGAATCCCTGAAAAAAGAGTTGGATGAGAAAAAACAAAAGCTCACTGACCAGCGTGAAAAGATAATAAATGAGGCAAAGGAAGAAGCCAGAGAAATCCTGAAGGAAGCTCCTGAAGGAAGCCAAGGATGTGGCAGATGAGACCATCAGAGCCTTCCAGAAACAGGGTACTGTCATGAAGATACAGACAATGGAGCAGAAACGGTCCATGCTTCGTGACAAGATCTCAAAAAATGAAGTCAGAGAGAAAAAGAAAAAAGCCGAACCTGTTACGGGAAGAAAGCTTGACGAAAAGACTGCTGCAGTCGGAATAAATGTACATATCATGTCGCTGAATCTCGACGGAACCATAAAGACAAGGCCGGACAGCAAAGGTAATATCATGGTCCAGTGCGGAGCGATATCATCTAAAGTAAAACTGACTGATGTATATGAAATCGACAAACCGGCAGAGGACAGTACGCCTAAAAAACCGGGAGGCGGCAAACTCAACATATCAAAGTCATCCAACATACCTACAGAAATAAATGTGATTGGAATGACCGTAGATGAAGCGCTGCCAA
>CADBFE010000103.1 GCA_902793845.1 uncultured Lachnospiraceae bacterium
TTTTAATTAAACTGATCGTATCCTGTGTAATCATCCGGCCTACCGCAATTATTCACCGAGTACCAGCTTTGCTGCTCCGTATATACCGGCATCATTGCCAAGTGTAGCCAGTGCAAACTTTACTTCTCTTGAGCCGTTAAATACATACTTCTGGTATGAAGGCTTGATATAGTCGATGAGGATCTCTCCTGCCTTTGATACGCCTCCGCCGATTACAAATATCTCAGGGTTAACTACGCCTGCAACTGCTGCCAGGCCCTTACCCAGGTACTTGCCGAATGTATTTGCTATCTCGATAGCCACGCTGTCGCTGATTTTTACTGCGTCCCATACGGTCTTTGAGTTTACCTCTTCATCACGCAGGACGCTTGTCTTGTCATCCTGTGCAAGACGGCGCTTGGCAAGCCTTACCACACCTGTGGCAGATGTATACTGCTCGAGGCATCCCTTGTTGCCGCATCCGCAGCTTTCCGTCTCATTATCCTCTACATGGATATGACCAATCTCTCCGCCTGCTCCGGTAGAACCTGTTAATATCTTGCCGTCAATGATGATACCACCGCCGACACCTGTACCGAGGGTTACGGCTACCATGTTTTTACCACATCTCGCCAAGGGCTGCCACGTTTGCATCATTACCTGCCTCAACCTTGATACCGTCAAGGAGATCTGAGAGAGTATTCCTAACAGAAAAAACACCCCAGCCAAGGTTTGCTGCTTTATAGATCACGCCATCCTTGTCAACAGGACCGGGTACACCGATACCTACACCGATGACATCTTCCTTGGTAATATTGTTTTCTGCCATGTTTTTCTTGATAGCCTCTGCTATGTCAGGGAGTATATGCTTGCCGCCCTGATCCTTTACTGTGGGGATCTCCCACTTTGTGAGGACATTGCCCTCTGTATCAAAGAGGCCCATCTTTACTGTGGTGCCGCCAAGGTCTACGCCGTATAATCTCTTGCTCATTTTATTCTCCGTCCTCTCCTGTCTTGGTCATATTTTCCTGTACACGCTTGTAGAGCTCATGTACCGCATTGTATCCCATCTTTTTCTGTCTGTGGTTGACTGCTGCCGACTCGCAGATAACTGCCAGGTTACGTCCGGGTCTGATGGGGATTGAGTGGCATACAACCTTGTTGCCAAGGTACTCGATATACTCCTCCTCCATGCCGAGACGGTCGTACTCTTTATCTTTAGACCACTCCTCGAGCTTAATCACGAGGTTGATCTCCTGATCTTCCTTGACAGATGATACACCAAAGAGTGCCTTTACATCGACGATACCGATACCACGGAGCTCTATGAAGTGCTTTGTAACAGCAGGAGCCTTGCCTATTAAGGTCTCCTCCGATACTTTACGTATCTCGACTACATCATCTGTAACCAGTCGGTGGCCACGCTTGATAAGCTCAATGGCTGCCTCGGATTTACCGATACCCGACTCACCTATGATGAGGACGCCCTCGCCGTAGATATCTACAAGTACGCCGTGTACCGTGATGCAGGGAGCCAGCTTGGCATTGAGCCATCTGATGACCTCCGCCATAAATGTCGATGTTGCTTTGGATGTGGATAAGAGGGGGATACCCTGCTCAACTGCCTTTTTTCTAAACAGTGCATTAGGCTCCAAATCCCTGCAAAATACAAATGCAGGTGTGGGGAAATTAAGGAGATTTGTATATACTTCCTCCTGCTTTTCCTCAGGGAGACTCTCCATATATGAATACTCCACAAAGCCTACTATCTGAAGTCGTGTTGACTCATAATGTTCAAAATAGCCTGCCATCTGAAGGGCCGGTCTGTTGATATCGGGAACCGTGATACGGATCTTGCTGATATCTATCTCCGGTGTCAGATTGGTCAGCTTCATCTTGTCGATGATCCTCTGGAGGCTGATACTTGCCATAACCTTCTCCTTTTAATAAATAATATAACCCTAAACGAGTTTTTTGCCTGTAAGTTTTTCGTAACCCTCTAAGTAAATGGCGATAGTCTTGTCCACTATATCCTGAGGGAGTGTCCAGACGTGACCTTCGTTTTTAGGGTCCTTAAGCCAGTCTCTTGCAAACTGCTTGTCATATGAGGGCTGGCCGTGTCCCGGCTCGTATCCCTCAAGGGGCCAGAATCTTGATGAATCCGGAGTCAACATCTCATCGCCGATCACGATGTTGCCGTTTTCATCGAGTCCGAACTCAAATTTTGTATCTGCTATGATGATGCCCTTTGAGAGAGCATAATCAGCACATTTCTTATAAAGAGCGATCGTATATTCCTTAAGCTTTGAAGCGTACTCCTCGCCTTTGCCGGGGAATCTCTTCTCAAGATAATCAACAGACTGCTCGTATGAGATATTCTCATCATGATCGCCTATCTCAGCCTTGGTAGACGGTGTGTAGATAGGCTCAGGGAGCTTGTCTGATTCTTTAAGTCCCTCAGGGAGCTTTATGCCGCATACCGTGCCGTTTTCCTTGTAGCTGGCCCAGCCGGAGCCTGTGATATATCCGCGGACAATGCACTCGACGGGAAGCATTGTGAGCTTTTTGCAGAGCATGCTGTTGCCGTTAAATTTATCCTGTCTGAAAAATTCGGGCATATCATTTACATCAGTTGAGATCATATGATTGGGGAGGATATCCTTTGTCATATCAAACCAGAAACGGCTCATCTGTGTGAGGACTGTTCCCTTTTTCGTAACAGTATTGTTGAGGATGACATCAAAGCATGAGATCCTGTCTGTAGCAACCAGTATAAGAGAGTCTCCTATATCATAGATCTCACGGACTTTTCCTTCTTTAACGGGGCTGTATGTTTCGCTCATTTTTTTACTCCTTGTGTGTTTTTATTAAAATCCCTGGATAATTCTGCAGGCAGATTTTCCTCAGGATGATATTTCATTTCACGGGGAAAGTTTATCACAATTCATATTGTTCATCAAATACCGGGGCAGATATAGTTACCTTAACGGCTGTACACCGTCTCTTCATAATATCTCGCAACGATGCTGCCCCACTTTACACCTTCATTAAATTCCTGAACAGGCTTTTTGCCCTTGCAGATAGTCTTAAATGCCTCGAGGAGCTCCGGACATACTGCGAGGGTTGTTGCACCGCCTCCGGAGAATCTGTAATTGATCTCAATAAACCAGTTTACGCCTTTTTCATCTTTAATGAACTGGATGTTTGAAAAGCCCGGGAGCTTGATGTTTTCAAGAAGTTTCCGCACATCTCCTATGAGGCTCTCGTCATTTTCTATCTGGACCTTGGTAGCCGTACCGGTCCTGACCTCCAGTCTGATCCTGGGTACGATGTAATACGGCTTACCGTCCTCATCAGCCAGGACATCCACTGTATACTCCTGACCTTTGATCGTCTTTTGGAGGAAGCTGATCTCCGGATCGTACACGGGTACTATAGCTCCCTTTGAGAAAAATTTAATACCCTTGCTGCCTGCGCTGATACGGTCACGGAGTACCCTGTTTGTATCATCATCCTTACCAAGGAAATCGGGGACGTTTAATCCAAGCTCATGAATCTTTTTACTGCATACCAGCTTGTCCCGGACCATGGAGATGACATCAACAGAGGGCACTATGCACTTGCAGGGTATCCTGTCTATATTTTTTGATACCTGATATACGTCCAGATCGTTGACAGGGATAAATATATCTATCTCCTTGTGCTCTATGAGACCTGCCATCTTGTCTATATAATCCGGGGCAAGAGCAAATGTGGTCTGCTCATACTCATCGGCCAGGACGCTGCCTGCCGTGTAGCCGTAGGGATTTATATCCGCACCGATCACCGTATCTCCGGCTTTCTTAAAATACCTGATGAGATTAACTGCCACGTCGAGTCCGACTGATGTAATAAGTACCTTCATACTATCCTCCTCCTTTAAACTTATAATACTGATAACCCTTTAAAAAACCTTCTCTATAAATTCCGCTATACGCATGGCTCCCCTGCCGTCGATCAGGGACTGCATTTTTTCCGTCATCTCTTTTCGACCCGGATAATCTCCGCCAAGGTCCTTAAGAGCGGTATACATTTTCCCGCATATATCGTCCCTGCCTCTGATATCACCGATGGATATCATCAGTCCCTTTTTGTTAAAGATCTCCGCGCCCCTTTGCTGATTGTCAGCCACCACATACGTGACGGTAGGTACGCCGCAGGCACACAGCTCATAGAGTGTAGAGCCTGATGCTGACAGAGCCATATCGCAGCTCATCATGAGCTCCCTCATCTCCGTCACATCTTTATGTATAACGATATTTTCAGTACCGTCCGTTATCTTTTTAAGTTCTTCATAGTAGGGACTCGCGCCGCCTACAACGAAATGATATGTATATTCCTTATCATTTTGAGATTTTAAATACTCAGCAAACCTGACTGCCACGCCCTGTGTATCCGCTCCCCCTGTTGATACGAGCACGTCTTTTACTTTCTCATTTACAGTCCTGTTAAGGTCAGCATCAAACTCTTCTCTAAGGGGTGCATAGTTACTGCCAAGGAGTAGACGGGGCATATCCGTTCCCTCATAGAGCTTTTCATAATCGGTGATATCTGCATACATGTTGTAATTGATCAGATAATCCACTTTATACGGAAAAGCCAGGACATCATCTATATATGCCACTTTGCATACCTGAGTCATCTCTGCCAGATATTTTTCTGTCACAGAATATGAATCGATAATTAAAAAGGGTATGTTTGAATCCCTGACATAACTCTTTGCAATATAAACCTCAGATTCCATATCGTCCGGGTCGGAGTTAAGATTGATCACACTGAAGCCTCTCCTGATTATGAGATCCACCATCTCATAATTGCTCAGCATAAAAAGGCTCATGATACCCTTCTTTGAAAGTCCGTCAGCGATTGACAGGCATCTGTATATATGACCCATGCCGATTTTGCTGTTGCCGTCTGTTCTGAATATAACTGTTTTTTCGGTTTTTTTATCAGGTGCTATTTCCTTCATATAATTTCCTTGACTGAGGAAGTGTTAATAAAAAAGTTGTTAATTAATACTTCCTGAATGATCACTTATGCTCGCCGGGTCTGAATGCCTTGTACTTGGCTACTGCTATTGCCCAGTCTGACTCGTTGTCTATATCCTGGACCTCCTCCTCACGCATGACCATAGCTACAGTCCTGCCGGCCAGGAGAGAACCGCTCCTCTTAAATACTTCCGTCCTGCATATATAAAACTGACCGCAGTCATGATAGAGTCTCTCCAGATCCTGGCTGCGCTTCATGGCATACTCCGGATACTGGTATGATACATGGCCCTGGCTGATGACCACGGCACGCTGGGGCGGAAATCCGAAAGGTACCACAGGCATCAGTGAGTCTCCGTCCTTTTCATCAAGCTCTGACATGGCAGCTTTTAATTTATCTGCCGTCACAAAAGGTGCTGTCGGATAAATGCAGCAGATCGTATCAAAATTTTTGCCGAGGTTTTCATACTCTGCGATGACTTCCCTGATGACATCTGCCGTAGTGGCATAGTCATTGCTGGTAGACTCGCTCCTCATAAA
>CADBFE010000104.1:0-7201 GCA_902793845.1 uncultured Lachnospiraceae bacterium
GTATATGACGGAAGAGCATATCTGAATGCAGTTGATAAAAAGTATGATGTCATAATGGTTGATGCATATCAGGATATCACGATTCCGTTTCAGATGTCGTCTGTAGAATTTTTCACCATGGTAAAAAATCATTTAAATGACGACGGAGTCATGGTTGTAAACATGAATATGAGGGGCGATGAAGAGGGCAATATAAATCAGTACCTGGCTGATACGATAGGGTCTGTATTTAACAGCGTGTACACGGTTGATGTATTTGCATCTACAAACAGGGAACTCTTTGCATCAAATAAAAGTGATGTATTAGATACTTTTGACGCAAATATCCTGAATGAAGAAAATGATGATCTGTCAAAAATGATGGATACGGTCAGGAGAAATCTCACGGAGTATGAGCCTGGGGATTATATCATGACAGATGACAAGGCACCTGTGGAACTGCTCGGTATGCAGATGATAGATGAGATTATCAAAGGTGAGGTCAGCTATTATAAAAGAATATATGATGAAGAAGGACTGGACGGACTGATCGATTCAGGCATTTTTTGATATAAGGGATAATACTGTCAGGAGTTAACCGGATGGAAAAATTAAGTGTAAAAAAACCATATACAATCCTTGTGGCTGTGATAATTGTCATAGCTTTAGGCGGTGTGTCATTAACCCATTTGTCAGTTGATCTTCTCCCGGAGTTTAGTCTGCCGTACCTCATTGTGATCACGGCGTATCCCGGTGCGAGCCCTGAAAAAATTGAGGAGCAGGTAAGTAAACCTATTGAAAACGCTCTCGGTACAGTCAGCGGTGTTGAGAATGTATCATCAACAAGTTCGGAGAACTATTCCATAGTACAGCTTGAGTTTGCAGACGGCACTGATATGAATGTAGCCATGGTCAGGATATCCAGTGCAATCAATGAGCTGGAGAGCTCTCTGCCCACCGGCGTAATGAAGCCGAATATCATGGAGATAAGCCTTGATATGCTGCCGACCATGTATGTGGCCGTTGAACGTGAGGGATATGACATATATGAGCTCACTGATTTCGTAAACAATGATGTGGTTCCTTACCTTTCAAGACAGGAAGGCGTGGCAAGTATATCCACTATCGGACTTGTTGAAAAGAGTATCCAGGTAGAGCTCAATCAGGAAAAGATAGACGAGCTTAATGACAGGATATTAAAAGAGATAGATGCATCGCTCTCCGAAGCCCAGGAGACAATAGATGAGGCGGCGGAAGCCCTTGATAAGGCCCAGAGTGATCTTGAGGATGCCCAGAGTAATTTCGGCTCCATGGTTTCATCAGCCATTTTCTCCCAGATAGATGACCAGTCTGCAGTAGTGGCGGAGAATCTGAAATCAGGTATAAATACTTTAAGTGTCAGCCTGAACCAGCTCTCTGACATTCTCGATGAAATGGAGAAGTCCCAGGACAAGACTCTCGATGAAGCAAAAAAGAGTGTGGATGATACGAAAAAGAGTCTCGACGCCGCTGTAATATATCAGATGCAGCTTGCCAAGGCAGTCAAGGATGCCCAGGAAATATACGATAAAGCAGATGCGGCAGTTCAGGAGGCCCAGAAAAATCCTAACTATCCGTCGGATGAATACAATGCGCTGGTAGCCAGTGCGGAAACGGCACTGATGAACCTGATCGCGGCCCAGACCATGTATGATGAGGGTTCAGCCCAGGTAGTGGCAGCCCAGGCAGCTTTAAACGCAGCGGTGGCCACCCTGTACAAAGCGTCTCTTAAAGAGGCAGGCATCACCCAGTCGGAAATAGATACTCTTCGAAATGATATAAAGACGCTTAATTCAAATGTAGACAGCTCCGGCAAGAATGTGAACGGAAACAGCATAAACGACCTGATAGAATCCACAAAGAGCATGTCTTCATTGATGAGTCAGCTTTCATCCATAATAACGAGAGTAAAGACATCAGATCCGGTAGGAAGTCTGAATGACAGAGTGGAATTTCTTGAGAGTGAACTTGACAGTATCACGGCCCTGGTTGATTCCATCCCTGATCTGATCTCGGGTCTCGAGACAGCGACGGCAGGACTGACCCAGGGTCAGCTCGACGCAGCAGTCCAGTTCTCGACAGCTACCATTACACTCTCTAATGCCCAGACGGCTCTCGACCAGGCTCAGGCTCAGTACGATGCTGCAAAACAGACGGCCCTTGAAAATGCAAACGCAAATGCATTCATAGATCCGTCCACCCTATCACAGCTCATCTATGCCCAGAACTTCTCCATGCCTGTAGGCTATATTGATGATGAGAATGATGAGTCGTGGCTCCTCCGTGTAGGTGAGGAATTCACAAATGTCGAGGATATCTCCACATCACTCCTTATTGATAATGAGACGATAGGCTCTGTCAGACTTGAAGATATCGCGGATATTTATGTCATAGATACAGCGGGGGAGAGCTATACAAAGCTGAACGGCTCTGATGGTATCATACTCAGCATATTTAAGTCCTCAAGCTCAGGTACCAATGAAGTATCGGATGCCTGCAATCAGGCCCTAAAGGAGCTGGCGGAATATTATCCCGGATTTCACTCGATCAATCTGGTGGATCAGGGCGTATATATCGACATGATCGTCCAGAGTGTATTTCAGAGTATGCTCCTTGGTGCGATACTTGCGATCATCATTCTGGCCCTGTTTTTAAAAGATATAAAGCCTACGATAGTCGTAGCTATCAGTATCCCCCTGTCGGTACTCTTTGCCATAGTGCTCATGTACTTTACGGGACTGGAGCTTAACATGATGACTCTGTCCGGACTGTCTCTCGGTATAGGTATGCTGGTAGACAACTCAGTCGTAGTTATGGAAAACATATTCAGACTGATCAGCAGGGGACTCCCTGCGCCAAGGGCTGCCGTACAGGGTGCCAAGCAGGTAAGGGGATCTATCATAGCATCGACACTGACAACCATATGCGTATTTTTCCCTGCAGTATTTGCGACCAGTATGGTGCGTACACTCCTTTATCCCCTGGCTCTCTCCATCGGATACTGTCTTGTGGCGTCACTTGTGATGGCCCTCACTGTAGTGCCCGCATCCTGCAGTACTCTACTTGGTAAATCAAAATCCAAAGAGCATAAATTCTTTGATAAAGTCCTTGATTCATACGGCAAGTCACTCAGATGGTGTTTAAAGCGCAAGATAGTACCCCTCGCTGTGGCTATCTCCCTGCTTGTCTTTTCCGTATATCTGGTGCTGACGACGGGTATCATTTACATCCCGCCCATCACCACAAATGAGATATCGATAACGATCACTACTCCTGAGGGTATGACCAGAGGAGAGTCATATGCCGCAGTAGATGAGGTCATGAACCAGATCCTCACCGTAGAGGGAATAGAAGACCTCGGTATCATGGACGCCGGCAGCTCAAATAGTTTTATGGGTATGGGTACATCATCAGGTGAGTACGGTACATATACATGTAATGCGCTGGCTCCTGAGGGTACGTCGGCAAAGGAAATGGACAGAATAGTTTCTGACATAGAGACTGTGACGGCTGCTTCCCCGTGTACGATTGAGGTATCGGTAGGAAGTGCCATGGGAGATGCCTCGGCTCTCTCAGGCAGCTCAGGTATCAGCGTCATCATCGCAGGTAATGATTATAATGAGCTTCATAAGATAAGTGATGATATACATGCAATAGTTGCTTCCCAGGAAGGCCTCATCGAGGTGACGGACGGATTTGCAGAGGGTGAGCCTACACTCCAGGTAGTCATCGACCGTGATAAAGCTATGGAATACGGACTCACTGTTGCCCAGATATATGCAGGTATAGCCAGCCATACATCCACGACTGTAGATGCCGTGACGATAACAGTCGACGGTACGGATATGATGGTCAGCATCGTGGACAATACAGACCAGCTCACAAGAGAGAACCTCATGAGTATAGAGTTTGAGGCAGTCGATATGACCGGAGGAGCCCAGAGCACCGGTTCGGGTTCATTCGATCAGATGTCGGATGCATTCTCATCATTTATGGATGATGAAGAGGAGACGACAGAAGATACAGAAGGTACAGAAGAGGAAACAGATGAAGAGGATGAGGAGAAATCAAATATCCATACGCTCTCGGAATTTGCGACGATAGTTGAGACTGTATCATCCACATCGATCACAAGAGAAAACCTGGTCAGATATGTCACTGTATCATCCACAGTGGCAGAAGGATACAACGCGGCCCTGATAGCGAGACAGCTTGAGCCAAGGATAGAAGAGTATAAAAAGACTCTGCCTGACGGGTATACGGTGGAGCTCTCCGGTGAGTCAGAGCAGGTAAACGAACTGGTTACACAGATGCTTGAAATGGCTGCACTGGCACTACTCTTTATATACCTTGTCATGGTGGCCCAGTTCCAGAGCCTTTTGTCACCGTTTATCATTTTGTTTACCATACCCCTGGCCTTTACCGGAGGTATGATAGGACTCATCATAGCCGGAGAGCAGCTGTCCATGCTGTCGATGCTGGGATTTGTCATACTGATGGGTACAGTTGTTAATAACGGTATCGTATTTGTTGACTATACAAACCAACTCAGGATCGGCGGACTTGAGAGACATGATGCCCTGGTGGCTACGGGTATGACGAGAATGAGGCCCATTCTCATGACAGCCCTCACAACTATCCTCGCCATGTCCATGATGATATTCGGATCGGGTATGTCATCCCAGCTCGGAAGAGGTATGTCCATCGTAATCGCAGGCGGACTGCTATATGCAACGTTTATGACACTTTATATTGTACCGGTTATGTATGACATCCTGTTTAAGAAGCAGCCTGTCAATGTAGATGTAGGTAGTGATATGGATGAAGCGATCGACGATGCGGCAGAATTCCTTGAAAAGATGAAGCTGGAAAATAATAACGGATAAAAATGATTTAAGGAGCAGATATGTTTATAATAGCAGGACTCGGCAATCCGGGTGATAAATATGCACATACCAGACACAACGCAGGCTTTGATACAGTAGACAAGCTTGCAGATAAATACGGTATAGATATAAGTGAGGAGAAATTTGAAGCAGGCGTCATAGAAGGCCAGAAAGTAATACTCGTAAAACCCCTGACATATATGAACAACAGTGGCCAGGCATTACGGGCCGTGGCTGATTATTACAAAGTGGATACTGAGTCAGAACTGATCGTTATTTATGATGACATCAGCCTTGAACCCGGTAAGCTGAGAGTCAGACCAAAGGGCAGCGCCGGCGGACATAACGGAATAAAGAGTATTATCCAGCATCTCGGTCATCAGGACTTTATGCGGGTCCGGGTAGGTGTTGGAGAAAAGCCAAAGGGCTACGATCTTGCAGATTATGTCCTTGGTCATTACAGTGATGAAGAAAAAAATATTATGAGCACCGCCTTTGGTACAGCGGCTGAAGTAGCGGTATTTCTCATGACCGAAGGACCGGATAAAGCGATGAATAAATATAACTGATCTACCTCACATCCCCCGATTTCATCTCTCTCTTGCGTTCATACATGAGGCTGTCGGCCCGTCTGAATACTTCGTCGGCACTCTCATCTTCACCCGGTTTAAAATATGTATATCCGATGGCAGCTGATACTTTCTCCCATGCGGGAAGGTCATCATGACTGACATTCTCTTCAATCTCACGGTTAAATTTATTTACAAGCTCATCGATATTATCGTAATCACCATTCTTTAATACAATGGCAAACTCATCACCACCTATACGGAATACAGGTGAGTGGCCGAATATAAAGCATATGATACGGCAGAGTTTTCTTATGGCGATATCGCCTTTCTCATGGCCGTGTACATCATTAATTGTTTTAAGGTAGTTAAGGTCAACCATGGCGATACCGAATCTCGCGTTGCCCTGTTTGATATCTGTATTGAGCTGCTCGAGCATGTCATCGTAAGCCCTCTTGTTACGGATGCCGGTGAGGGCGTCACGGTTTGCTATTTCACCCATGCGGTTTGCTTCTTCTTTTGATGTGATGAGCTCCTGCCTTGTGGTGATGAGCTTTGAGTAGTAATCGTTTATATCACTTTCCATTTTTTTCTCTTTAAATCTGAAAAGTCGTGACGAAGGATTGTATTGTCACTGTTACAGTAGTTTGCCGCAGTGCCGGACAGCATCTTTATGGGCTTAACGATAAAGCGGTTCATCAGAATGTAACCGATGATGCATACCAGGACTGAAAGTACTGCGAGGATTCCTACGAATAGCAGTATGATATTCATCTGGTCCTCACGTATCTGGTTCATATCCACATCGACGCACAGGTAACAGATGACCTCGTTATCGCTGCTGTATACAGGCACACCTACTGTAAGGAGCCAGCCGTACATCTCGGAATTGTTTATGTATGCAGGATATCCTACGGTAGGATCCTTCACGGTATTTTGTGTCTCCTCGCTGTCCATATCGTACTGGTCAAAACTGCCCGGAGGACAGGGATCATCATCATCCGCATCAGCAAGATAGATGGCGGCCATTGAGGGTACATCAAAGTAATTAAGATAAATACAGTCTACATTATTCTGATTCTGAATGAGCTTCATCTGATCCATAAGGTGAATAAACTCCGGCATCTCTCGCACAGAGTCAAAGAGAGCGGTGTAATCATCATATCCCGGATTTTCCCAGTTTTCCGTATTAAGACGCTTGTCTTCGTCAACAGACATATAAATATCCATGACTGCCTCACGCAGAGTCATGACTTCTTCGGAATCTAAGGTGACGGTAACTGTATTGGCAAGTTCTGTAGAGTGAGTCAGATATGCATCATTTACCATTCTGGTTATTATATTTTTACATGTGATAATAGCCACCAGACTGAAAGCCAGTGACATCGCTATTATGAAAGAAATAGCTTTATTTCTGAGCGAAAACTTCATTCAATTTCTCCCTGAACTTTTATACCTTAATATAGTATGTGGGAAATAACAAACCCACAACCAAACTTAACTATAATTCTATCAAATAATATCAGAATAATCGAGTATATTGGTTATTCATATTTGATATATGCAAAATCCGAGCGATATGCTAAAATAGAAAACTATGTGGATTATTGGACACATATAAAGGTTAGGAAGGTAAGAAAAGATGTTTAAGATTTTAAAGGCAAAACAGCTTAATGAAGTGATTTACCTTATGGAAGTAGAGGCACCCCGTGTCGCTGCTCACTGTCT
>CADBFE010000104.1:7238-8022 GCA_902793845.1 uncultured Lachnospiraceae bacterium
TGCTCACTGTCTGCCCGGACAGTTCGTCATCGTGAGAACCGATGAGGATAGCGAGCGTATACCTCTCACCATCTGTGATTATGACAGAGAAAAGGGTACTATCACCATCGTGTTCCAGACAGTAGGAGCAGGTACACAGATTATGTCTGCCCTTAAAGAAGGAGATTCGTTTGCGGATTTCGTAGGACCTTTAGGATGTCCCTCGGAATTTTGCAAGGAACCCATAGATGAGCTTAAGAAAAAGAATATAGTATTTATCGCCGGCGGTGTAGGTACGGCTCCTGTTTATCCTCAGGTTAAGTGGCTTAAGGAGCAGGGCGTAGCAGCTGATGTGATCGTCGGAGCCAAGACGAAAGATATCCTTATATTAGAGGAAGAGATGAGAGCAGTTGCAGGTGATCATCTTTATATCACTACAGATGACGGTTCATACTGCCACAGCGGTATGGTTACGACTATGCTTGAGGACCTTGTTAAAGAAGGCAAGAAGTACGACGTATGTGTTGCCATCGGTCCCATGATCATGATGAAGTTTGTATGCAAGCTGACAAAAGAGCTTAATATCCCTACGATCGTCTCACTCAACCCTATCATGGTAGACGGAACAGGTATGTGCGGAGCCTGCAGAGTTACAGTAGGCGACGAAGTAAAGTTTGCATGTGTTGACGGTCCCGAGTTTGACGGACACAAGGTTAACTTTGACGAGGCTATGCGCAGACAGACACTTTACAAGACTGCAGAAGGCAGAGCATACCTTAAGGCAAAAGAAGGCGATACACATCAC
>CADBFE010000105.1 GCA_902793845.1 uncultured Lachnospiraceae bacterium
GACCGCATGATGGTGGTTGCCCACGGTGCCCTGAATAAAGGCATGATGTGTTATCTTGAAAATCACGGGACGGAAACTTTTTGGGGAGACGGTCTCCAGGATAACTGTGAGGCGACTGTATTTGAGTACGACGGTCAGAACTGGAAGCTAAAGAGCGGATCTGACGGAGCTGTAAAGAGAAATGCAATGTGATGATGTAAAGCTGGAGATGGTTAAGAGCAGGCGAAAAACCATCAGTATAGAGATAAAGAGCAGCAGCCGGATAATCGTCAGGGTGCCTCTTTATATGAGCGAACGTGATGCCCTCGATTTTGTCAGGGAGCACCGCTCATGGATAGACAGAAATCTGAGTAAAGCCCGGAGCGAAGAAAGCATCAGGGATGCTGTCCCAAAGATGACCATGGCAGAGGTCAGGGAGATGGCAGATGAGGCCATGAAAATACTGCCGCCGAAAGTTGAGGAATATGCGAAAATATTAAATGTGACATACGGTCGCATTACAGTGAGAAATCAAAAGACAAGATGGGGCAGCTGCTCATCAAAAGGCAATCTTAATTTTAACTGTGCTCTTGTAAGATGCCCCGAAATAGTCATCGATTATATAGTGATACATGAACTGTGTCACAGGATATATATGAATCACTCAAAAGCATTTTATAATGCGGTATCATCCGTGATGCCTGATTATAAGGAATGCGAAAAGTGGATAAAGGAAAAAGGCAAATTCATAATCAGTGCCATGCCGTAGTGATATATACGACTCCGGCATATGAGGAACAGTGATGAAAAACGGATTTATCAAAACAGCAGCAGTAACTCCCAAGATACGTGTAGCCGACCCTAAGTATAACGGTCAGGCGGTAATATCGGGTATAAAAGAGGCGACCATGCACGGAGCCAAGATAATAGTGCTCCCGGAGCTCGTCCTCACCGGATATACGTGCAACGATCTGTTTTTGCAGAGCACCCTTATAAAAGGGGCCGAGAAAGCATTACTGCGCGTTGTCGATTCAACAAAGGGTAATGAAGCTCTCATATTTGTAGGACTGCCGATGGTACATGACGGCAAACTGTATAATGTGGCAGCTGCTGTGTGGAACGGTCAGATCCTCGGAGTTGTGCCCAAAAAATATCTGCCCAATTACGGAGAGTTTTATGAGGCAAGATATTTTACCCCCGGAACAGAGAAAATAGAGATGGCTGATATTGCAGGCAGAAATGTACCGTTTGGCATCAATCAGTTGTTTTCGATAGATTCCGTCAGCGGACTGATGGTAGGATGCGAGATATGTGAAGACCTATGGGTTGCTGATCCCCCGTCAACGCATCACGCCATGGCGGGAGCCACTGTCATAGTCAATCTGTCTGCATCCGATGAGACGGTAGGCAAGGCATCATACAGAGAGATGCTGGTATCGGCTACCAGTGCCAGACTGATGGCAGGATATATATACTGCAGTGCAGGAGAGGGAGAATCTACCCAGGATCTTGTATTTGGCGGTCATGACATGATAGCCGAAAATGGTGTGATGCTCACAAAATCAAGACGTATCAGTCACGGTACGATTTACGGCGACATTGATATAGAGCGTATCAATATGGAGAGACGCAGGAGCAATACATTTGTCATAGACCGTCCCGATTCATACCGCATCATCAGCGTAAATATGAGGGTGACTGAGACGAGACTGGAGAGGTTTTTTGACCCGTATCCTTTTGTGCCCTCGATTAAAGAAAAGAGACATGAGAGATGCGAGGAGATATTTAACATACAGACACTGGGCCTCAAAAAGAGACTCGAGCATACAGGTGCAAAGACTGTTGTAATAGGTGTATCCGGTGGACTTGATTCCACTCTGGCAGTACTGGTAGCAGTCAGGGCATTTGATGAACTCTCCCTTAGCAGGAGAGGTATCATGGCGGTGACCATGCCGTGCTTTGGTACCACATCGAGGACAAAAAACAATGCGGTAGTACTCGCGGAGAGACTGAGATTAAATCTAAAAGAGATAGATATCACAACTTCCGTAAAGAGACATTTTGAGGATATAGGTCACGATATTGAAAACAGGGATGTGACCTATGAAAACGGTCAGGCAAGAGAGAGGACCCAGGTACTCATGGACCTGGCCAATAAATATCAGGGACTCGTAATAGGCACGGGAGATATGTCAGAACTGGCACTTGGCTGGGCAACATACAACGGAGATCATATGTCCATGTACGGAGTTAACTGCGGAGTGCCCAAAACCCTCGTGAGACATCTTGTATCATACTATGCAGATGAGACAGAGGATGCAAAACTACGGGATGTACTGAGGGATATTCTTGATACACCTGTCAGTCCGGAACTGTTGCCGCCGACAGGAGACGATATATCACAAAAGACGGAAGATCTCGTCGGTCCTTATGAGCTTCATGATTTCTTCCTCTACAATATGCTCAGGGCCGGCTCATCACCTGATAAAATATACAGGATGGCTGTCATGGCTTTTGACGGAGTATATGACGGGGATACAATACTTAAATGGGAAAAGATTTTTTACAGAAGATTTTTCGCCCAGCAGTTTAAACGATCATGCCTTCCGGATGGTCCGAAGGTCGGATCAGTCGCGGTATCACCAAGGGGAGACCTTAGGATGCCGTCCGATGCCATGGCTGACTGCTGGATGAATATTCTGGAGAAGATATAGGAGTGCGATATGAGAACAGGCGGAATATTATTACCTGTAGCAAGTTTACCAAGTAAATACGGTATCGGAGGCTTTTCGAAAGAGGCTTATGAATTTGTGGACTTTTTGAAAAAAGCCCATCAGACATACTGGCAGGTGCTCCCGATGGGACCTACCGGATACGGAGATTCACCGTACCAGTCTTTTTCGGCATTTGCGGGGAATCCATATTTCATCGATCTTGAAGATCTGGTGGAGAGAGGATGGCTCACCGGGAAGGAGTGCGAGAAACTGGATGCATGCATTCATGAGGAAAAGGTGGATTATGCACTTGTTTATTCCACGAGATTTAAACTCCTGCGCAAGGCTTTTGCAAAGAGCGATATAACGGCAGATAAAAAGTACAGAAAGTTTGTAAAGGAAAATGCTTTCTGGCTTAATGATTATGCGCTTTTTATGACGCTTAAGGGACTTTACAAGGGACAGAGCTATGTCAGATGGAATGAAGGCGACAGAAAGAGAAAGCCTGCCGTAATAAAGAGCAGGATGAAAGATCCTGCGATCATAAACGAGATGGAAGTATGGAAATTCATGCAGTTTATGTTTTATACCCAGTACGACCGTCTTAAAAAATATGCAAATGACAACGGTATAAAAATCATAGGTGATATCCCAATCTATGTGGCTATGGACAGTGCAGATACATGGGCAAATCCGGAGCTCTTTAAATTTGATAAAGACAATATGCCTGTCGGAGTAGCAGGATGTCCGCCGGATTACTTCTCACCGACGGGACAGCTCTGGGGCAATCCCCTTTACAACTGGGAGCATCATAAGGATACCGGATATAAGTGGTGGATAAAGAGACTTGAGTATTGCTTTAAGCTCTATGATGTGGTCCGTATCGATCATTTCAGAGGATTTGATGAGTATTATTTCATACCCTACGGAGATAAAACGGCAGAACACGGACACTGGGAAAAAGGTCCCGGATACGATCTCTTTGCAGCTGTTAAAAAGGCTCTCGGCGAGAGACCTATCATAGCGGAGGATCTGGGATTTCTGACACCTTCTGTCAGAAGACTCGTCAAGAGATGCGGATATCCGGGCATGAAGATTCTGGAGTTTGCATTTGATTCCAATGAGGATAATGATTATCTGCCCCACAATTATGACAAGAATTGTGTGGTATATACGGGAACCCACGATAATGATACGACCATAGGCTGGTTTTCTGCTCTTGGCAGAAAGGACAGGGAGTATGCCAAAAAATATCTTGGCATAAAAAATGCAAAGGATATTGCAGGTGCCCTTGTCCGTATGGCTCATATGAGTACGGCCGATACATGTATTATCCCGATGCAGGATTATTTAAAACTCGGAAGTGTTTCGAGGATAAACACTCCGTCAACTCTGGGCAATAACTGGGACTGGAGAATGAAAAACGGTGTGCTGACAGACAAGCTCGCAGAGGAGATAGCGGGACTGACAGACCTGTACGGAAGATACAGTAAATAACGGGGAGTTCTTATGAAAAACGTAGAGATAGAGCGAAAATATCTCATAAAGAAACTGCCGGACAATCTGGCAGAATATGAATCTCACTTAATCGAGCAGGCATATCTGTGTACCGATCCGACGATAAGGGTCAGAAAGAGTGATGACGATTATTATATGACATATAAAGGCAGAGGCTTACTTGAGAGAACGGAGTACAACCTGCCTTTAAACAAGGATGCGTATGAAAAACTTGTGAAAAAGGCTGAGGGAAATATCATCTCAAAGAGACGCTATGTCATACCGATTGACGGATCGGATCTAAAGATAGAACTTGATGTGTTTGATGATCCTTTTGCACCCCTTATCATGGCAGAAGTAGAGTTTGGCAGCGTGGAGGAATCGGAAGGTTTCATACCGCCTGACTGGTTTGACAAGGAAGTGACAGAGGACCCTGCATATCACAACTCAAATATGGCCATGCGCAAAATTCAGTAAAACCAAGGAGCATAAATGATGAAAAAGAAAGTATTTATAGACGGAAGTGAAGGAACAACGGGACTCCGTATAAATGAGAGATTTGAAAAACGTGATGATATTGAGATACTCCATATACCGAGTGA
>CADBFE010000106.1 GCA_902793845.1 uncultured Lachnospiraceae bacterium
ATGCTATAATTTAGAGGATTTACGAGGTAATTATTATGTCTTTCGTTTCAAAAAATGAAATAGAAAATTTTGCATTTAATGATTGTGTGATTATTAAGAGAGATGTTAAGGCAGACAGGGTTTCATATACTGTGGAGGCCCTTATTGTTAAGCCTAATAATTCTCAGAATACAAATTATACAAAGAGTTATGCCGGTACCGCAGTCATTGATTTTATGGGCGGCGAGGAACTTTCAGGTGTAAAGGACGGTTATAGAAAGTACGATGCCAATGACAATATTGTTGAGGAGGTGCCTGACACCGTACTTGATGATATGACTCTTGAGAATATTGTTAAAAACTGCGGTGATATGTTTTTATGTGGTATCGACAGGATCCCGGAAAAGGATAATGAATATGTACTTTTCCTTGAGAAACAGCCGGAGGTTGAGTTTGATACTTGTCCTGCCGATTCTTATCAGATTAAAGTAAAATGTGATGAAATAATCGTCACATGGGATAAATACTTAAATAAAGTTGAAGAGTAAAGGAGACCAAAACAATGATGCCTGAGCAGACTATCGAATTTCGTTACGACACACAGCTTCTTCTTGATCATTATGTAGAAGACGGTGAGGATGCTGACGATGTAGCTGATGAGCTTAGAGATGAGATAATCAAATATCTTGAGGAAAATATTAAAGGTGACAGTATGGCAATCGCAGCCAGCTCAGATGAAGATGAGTATGGTGAGAAAGCCAATGTAAAACTTCACTATCATACAAATGAGCCCTGGCAGGTTCTTGAATATGCGAGAACTCACGGTGAGATTTACGATATCGTAGTTGAGGATATGGACCGTCAGTCAAGAGATCTCCAGGGATAATCATTATCGGAAGGTTTGTTATGGACCAGGTATTACCTTTTTTACAGAATAAAAATACCATACATGAAAAGGTTGATGTGTGTGTGATCGGAGCCGGTCATGCCGGATGCGAAGCAGCACTTGCCTGTGCGAGACTGGGTTTATCGACAGTTATTTTTACTGTATCTGTTGAGTCGATCGCACTCATGCCCTGTAATCCAAATGTCGGTGGATCATCAAAAGGTCATCTTGTCAGGGAGCTTGATGCTCTTGGAGGCGAGATGGGTAAAGTGATCGACAGGACATTTATCCAGTCAAAGATGCTGAATGTATCAAAGGGTCCTGCTGTTCATTCACTCCGTGCCCAGGCTGATAAAGCCGAGTACTCAAGGGCAATGAGAAAAGTCCTTGAAAATACAGACAACCTCCTCATTCAGCAGGCGGAAGTATGTCAGGTGGTGACTGAGGAAAAGAACGGTAAAAAAATCATCAGGGGTGTAAAAACTTTTACCGGTGCTTTTTTTGAGTGCAAAGCAATAGTACTTGCATCCGGAACTTACCTTAAGGCAAGATGCCTCTGCGGTGAGGCGATTACGTATACAGGTCCAAACGGTCTTTCGGCAGCCAATTATTTATCCGAAAATCTTAAGGAACTGGGTATAAAACTCCGTAGATTTAAAACCGGTACCCCGGCCAGGATGGATAAGCGATCTCTTGATTTTTCAAAGATGGAAGAGCAAAAGGGCGATGAGAGAGTTACGCCGTTTTCTTTTTCTACAGATCCCGAATCTGTACAGATCAAGCAGGAAAGCTGTTATCTCACATATACAAATGAGGAGACTCACAAAATCATCAGAGCTAATCTCGACCGTTCTCCCATCTATGCCGGAATCATAGAAGGAACGGGTCCCAGGTACTGCCCGTCCATTGAAGATAAAGTAGTTAAATTTGCAGATAAGGAGAGACATCAGGTATTTATTGAGCCTGAGGGACTTTATACAAATGAAATGTATGTCGGCGGTATGTCATCTTCACTTCCCGAAGATGTCCAGCTCGCCATGTACAGAACTGTTCCCGGACTTGAAAACTGCAAAATGGTCCGTCACGCGTATGCCATTGAATACGACTGTCTGTGTCCAAAGCAGTTAAAACCGTCTCTTGAACTTAAGGAAATCGATGGATTTTTCTGTGCCGGTCAGTTTAACGGAAGCAGCGGTTATGAGGAAGCTGCTGTCCAGGGATTTGTGGCGGGAGTAAATGCTGCCATGGAGATACTTGGTAGGGAACCCCTTGTAATGGACAGATCGGAGAGCTATATCGGAGTGCTCATTGATGATCTTGTGACAAAGGATAATCCTGAGCCATACAGAATGATGACATCGAGAGCAGAATACAGACTGCTCCTTCGCCAGGACAATGCAGATCTGCGTCTTGCAGATTTTGGTCACAGAATCGGACTGGTTGATGATAAGACATATTCTTATATAAAGAGAAAGCAGGCTGTCATTAACAGTGAGACATCCCGTATGTTTAATACCACTGTCGGCGCAAATCAGTTTGTCCAGGAATTTCTACGGGAAAAAGAGAGTGCCCCGATTAAAAAGAGTACTTATCTGGCAGAGCTTATCTGCAGACCCGAGCTTTCTTATGAAATACTGGGCGGAGAGATTGATAAGGAATATAAAGAATACGAAAAGCTTTATCTCGCATTTTTATCCGGAGATTTTTATGAATATGTATCATCCCGTTTTGAATATGCGGTAAAAGCTTTTGAAAATCTGTCGGATGAACAAAAATGTAAATGTATCGATGATATATTAAATGTAAATTCAAATAATGAAGAATCAGTTGTCGGAACAACTTATGTCTTTAATGAATCCGAATTTGATTTATCGCTGATAACTCCGATAGATATGACTGCCGTTAAATTGTTATGTGTAGATGAAAAATATGATAAGTCAGATGTAACCGGATCTGTTTTACCTGAAAATATAACGGAACAGATAAATATCAATGTAAAATATGATGGATATATCAGACGTCAGCAGCAGCAGGTTAATGTATTCAAAAAGATGGAAAGCAGAAAAATTCCTGAAGATCTGAATTATGATGATGTACCGTCACTAAGACTTGAAGCGAGAGCAAAGCTGAAAGCGTTCAGGCCGGTTTCTGTCGGTCAGGCATCAAGAATCAGCGGAGTGAGTCCTGCAGACATATCAGTATTACTCGTTTATCTCGACAGTAAGAAAAAAGTTTAAATATGGAATTATTAAAAAAATATGCTGCCGGTCTTGGTATCAGTTTATCAGACAGGCAGCTCTCACAATTTAAGAAATATTATGAGTTGCTGTTTGAGTGGAATGGTTTTATGAATCTCACAGCTATCACGGATTTTGATGAGGTGATGCTTAAACATTTTGCAGACAGTATAGCACTCATAAAGGGTTCTGATAATAATATTATAAATGATATATGTAATAATAACAAATCTGTTTCTATGATTGATGTGGGAACAGGTGCAGGATTTCCTTCTCTTCCTTTAAAAATCGTTTATCCTCATATTAAACTTACAATGCTTGATTCCCTGAACAAAAGAATCAATTTTTTAAATGAGGTAATCGGTTGTCTTGGGTTAAGTGATGTTGAAGCGATTCACGGAAGGGCTGAGGAATATGCTACTCCCGGCAAGCTTCGTGAAAGTTTTGATATCGGAGTTTCCAGAGCAGTTGCTAATCTCTCCACTTTATCGGAGTATTGTCTTCCTTATATAAAAGAAGGCGGAATATTTGTCGCTTACAAATCAGAGGAATTGTTGAAAGCAAAATCAGAAGAAAATGTTTCACGTGAAACATCGGGATCTGAGAAAGATAATGCGATGAATGCGATTAAGGTTCTTGGGGGAAAGATTGAGAATATTGTTGAATATGATCTTTGTGATGCAGGACTCTACAGATGTCTCTGTATTATTAAGAAAGAAGGGTCTACTCCAAAGAAATATCCCAGAAAGGCAGGTTTGCCGTCTAAGGAACCAATTAAATAATGATTTTATGAAAAAATGTTTCACGTGAAACATTTTTTTGTTATAAGGGTGAAAATGTGGATAATAATCAAATCTGGATGTATTTTTTAAACAAATGTTTTATAACATGTGGATAACTATGATTATTTTATGGAATGAAATTGTTTCACGTGAAACATTTTGATAATTTACGAAATAACCCGCCTCCGCTTCTGGTCAGCTGCGAGATTGATTTCTGACAGATTTCGCATGATAATTAGTAATAGCTGACGGAACCGACGGCGTGGGGCGCCATCCTTGGCGCCGCCGTCTGAATTCGACATCCTGTCGAATTCTTCCTAAATATGAGCGAAATCTTAGAAATCTAATCTCTTGCTTAAGGAATCGGAGGCGGGTTATTTGTAAATTTTCGGGAATAGGCTTACAACAAGGATATAAATATAAAGAAGATACTAAATTGGTTGTTTATATATAAATACTATATTAGAGAATTAATTTAAACCGGATGGGTATATGTAATAAAAAAAGAAAGAATTTTAGATTCTCATTAAAGTGAGGTTACAATGAATCAAAAAGAATTGATGTTATCGGGAAAGCTTTATGATCCAAATGATGAGGAATTATTAAACTTAAGGATCAGGGCCCACAGGCTTTCAGCAGAATATAATGCAACATTTGAAACGGATGAAAATAAGAGACTTTCCATTCTTAAAGATCTAATTGGCAGTTTTGGAGAAGGCGCTTATCTTCAGGGACCGATTCAGTTTGATTACGGATGTTTTACTAC
>CADBFE010000107.1 GCA_902793845.1 uncultured Lachnospiraceae bacterium
CACATCGGATGTAAACATCTCAAGGTCTCTTGCATATATTTTATTATCACCGTAGAGCGCCCTGTATATTACTTCCAGTTTTCCTGATTCGCTGTTTTCAGCGATGCAGACAACCTGGTAATAATTGCCTTTGAAATGTCTGTATATCTTAAACGGTTTTATCGTGTTCATGTTTCTTTTCTCTTACTGATTATTTTTAAATACACATCAGTAATTATATCAAAGACAGCAGTCTATTTGTATTATTTTTTATATAAGGATTACTGTATCTGTTATGTCAACCGTTAATATGTGACACTGTAATGTACCGGTACGGAAGCATCGGCAAAAGGCAGTCCGTTTAAATCGCTCATCAGCTGATCCATATCTTCATCGCTCATATATCCGATGAGTCTGTGATGGATCACAACCGTATACTCTCTGGTCCCGTCTACGTCTATTACGGATGAGATGTTTATCCCCGCATCATAGAGAGCATTTTCGGCCAGTACTGTCTCAAGGACATCCATGAATCTGGCCTCCATCTCATGGTAATATGATGCACTCGCCTCAGATAAATTGTCATTACCCTTAACCCTGATGCCAAGGAGCAGCACTGCCAGTATAAAAGTCATAACTATTGCCATGCCTGTTAATAAAAGTCTTACATAATCTTTTTCAGACTTACTGATATGTCCTGTCTTAACTGTCTTTCCTTTGCTGCTATACGCTTTAACTCTTCTCATAATCATTTCCTCCTGTAATCTCCCGGATCAGCTGTTCTATGATTATGATTATAAAAATTAAGAGTCCCATATGAGGGACTCTTAAAATTTTTCTTATTTACTTTTTTGTAATGTAAAAAAATTAAATCAGTAAAGTTATTTCATGTTTTTAAATTCAATGACAAGCATGATGATCACAGTGATGAATGACAGCGCATCAGCCACCGGTCCGCAGTAAAGTATACCGTCTATCCCAAAGAACCTCGGCAGGATAACAAGTGCCGGCAGCAGATAAATGATCTGTCTGGTAAGGGACAGGAATATACCCTTAACCGGCTTTCCTATCGAAGTAAAGAATGTCGAGCTGATCGGCTGGAGGAAATTGATAAACATCAGCATCAGATAAATCCTGAAATATCTGATACCGAATTCAAAATATCCGGGTGATCCTTCTCCGAATATTCCAAGGAGTCTGCCGGGTATAGTCTGAAACAGTATCTCGGCAAATATTGTCACAGCCGCGCCTATAGCAATGGAGCGCAGATAAGTTTCCTTTACTCTCCTGTAATTGCCTGCACCATAGTTATAACTGATTATGGGCTGAGATCCCTGGGAGAGTCCGATCACCACCGCAAAGAATAACTGAAAAGTCTTTATAATGATTCCCGATGCTGCAATCGGATCTCCGGCTCCATATTTGGAGAGATTTCCGTAATACTTGAGGGAATTATTCATAACAACCTGGACAAGCATCATAGCCAGCTGGTTTACAAAAGATGCGGCACCGATTGAAGATATCCTCGCCATATATCCAAAGCTAGGCTTGAAATGCTTGGCTTCAAGCTTTACAGTCTTAAAATGCATTATATATATTATGACGATGACCGTAGATACAATCTGACCTATAACCGTTGCCCATGCGGCACCGGCCATGCCAAAGCCGAGTTTCATGACAAAAATATAATCAAGGACCGTATTTATCACGGCACCTGACAAATTGCAGGCCATCGCAATACGGGGGCTGCCGTCAGCCCTGATGAGATGACCTCCTCCTATTGTGAGGATCAGGTACGGAAATCCTATCGATGTGATACCAACATATGTCCTGGCATACGGCAGCACATCCTCGGGTGATCCGAATGCATAAAGTATACGGTCGAGATATATCTTTGTCCCCACTCCAAGGATTGTACCGAGCACAGCCAGCATGATGATTGCATTGCCGATATAATATCCGGCTATATCCTTATGCCCCCTGCCCATGGAGAGGTTAAAATTAGACGCTCCGCCTATACCTGCCAACAGTGCTATGGCAGTACAGCACATGGCCAGTGGGAAAGCAATATTGGTCGCGGCATTGCCGGATACACCCACACACTGACCGATAAAGTACTGATCCACAATGTTGTATATTGAACCCACGAGCATTGCCACGATACTTGGCACGGCAAATTTCGTCAGCAGTGACGATACCTTTCCATCCCTTAAGGGAATGTAATCATCTTTTAATTCTTCTGTATTTTCGTTCATTATTAAAAACCTTCTGTCAATATATTTCCATAAGGACTGTTCCGTCAGGATAATCATCAAGGATGCATTCGCTTCCGCTTATATCTCCGTCTGTTTTTTCTGTTTCAGGTATATATTCTCTGACGGGGGTAATCTTAAATATCAGTCCGTCATATCCTTCCGGCACCATAATGGTATATGTGACATTAAATATTATGTCACATACATATCTGCCGTCATCAAGTGTCCTGTATTCAGAGACGGTATCGGTGACATCGCATGCAATGGAGATATCTATCGTCCCATCATTAAATGGCAGCGAAACACTGTATGATAATCCGTCATCTCCGGACAAATCTTCTGTGGGGATTATCAGACCTGTATATCTGTCTGCAAAATCTATTGACGGAGTGACAGCCGATGTATAGCTGATACATTCACTCGTATATTCTCCCTCTATTGTAAGGGTGAGGGGTATTGTCAGCTGATTGATGCCGTCTGACGAAACGCTTGTGACATTTCCCTTTTTTATCTCACATGAGACCTGCCTGTTATACTCACTCGGTGATACACCATAGTAAACAATGCCGTCACATGTGATATTATCATCATCACTGACCAAAAGGCCGTATGCCTCCTCGTAATTACTGCCGGTAAAAGCTGTCACGTCAGTGTCTGCGCCATCACCTGCCTCAAAAGGCACACCTGCTCCGGATACCGAATCTCCCCGGCTGCCTCCACATGCAGTCAGAGAAAATGTCAGCAATAACACGACTGCTCCTATTATGTTTTTATTTTTTCCAAAATGCATTTTTGTATAATTTATTCTTCGATAAGTTTAAGATTATATGTCTTGGCTATCGCCAGCGCATCAGCCACTCCAAGCTCTGCCAGTTTATCCGGGGATGAGAGATATGCTTCATAATCTTCATCACTGCTTAAATATGCGTGTTCGATAATGACTGCCGGGATGCCGTACTGGGCCGTAAACCTCAGCTGATAATAATAATCGGCTACACTTCCGTCATCGTAGAGTTCTTCTTTTGAAGCACCTCCGTCCTCACTGTAGGGCCGGCGTACTATTCCCTCAAATCCACCGTACTCATCCATATCATCTGAGACAAGGAGACCTTTTTCGACCAGGTAATCAAGGAGAAAACCTCCGAGCCTTGACGATACCATATAATTGTCGGGGGTCCTGGCTCCGGGAGCCTGATAATGGGATACATTGCACATGATCATGCATCCTCTCGACGGCTTGTCGGGATTAGCATTGATGTGGACTGATATAAATACGTCAGCATCTGATGCATACGCTATATCCGCCCGCTCCTGTGGCTCCACTTTTACATCATCCTCTCTCGTCATCACGACAGTGACATTTTCATATTTTAGGAGTTCACCGCGGAGCGCCTCGGCTATGATGAGATTAAGGTCTTTTTCCATTATCTCTGCGCCGCCATGTTCATATATGGCGCCTTCATCATCTCCTCCGTGTCCCGGGTCTATACAGATAACAAGGGGTCTGTCTCCCGTTCGAAATGATCCGGCCGAAAGTTTTACGCCTGATAACACCAGAAATGTTACAGCAAATGCAAGAAACGATAATAATATTTTACCTGATCTGTTTTTCTTCATAGATAGTCCTATAAACCAAGTATCTCCGATATGGTCGCCTTAAGTATCTCTGAAACCTTTTCATGAGTCACAACTGTCGGATGATAGTCAATCACTCTGCCGTCTTCCTCAAGCTGATCCTTAAACATCTTTGTATATATATTGTTGTCGCCTGTTTTTTCTTTATAGATATCAACAGCTTTTTGAAGTGCAGGGCAGAGAGTCTCTCCCATCACACCCAGGATACAGAGAATAGGTGTACCCGGTCTGTGCTTTCTGACCGTCTCCAGAAATGATGCATATTCTGCAGAATACATATCCTGCCTGTCTTTATGATCCAGGCAGTAGCTGGCATCATTTGTACCAAGATTGATGACCGTAATGTCCGGACGGCGTCGCCCTTTAAAATCCCATTCATACTCCTGGGGATTAAATCCGAAAATCTTTGAAACAGAGTAACCGCATTTTTCATATACCGA
>CADBFE010000108.1 GCA_902793845.1 uncultured Lachnospiraceae bacterium
ATACCATAAATAAGATCATCGCAAGACAAGGGAAACTTTTTGGATAGATACCTCTGACAGCTTTTACAAGCATGCTTTCTATAATAAACAAGAACAAAGTATTTGCGATTATTTACGTGAAATACGTAATTAATAATTGGCATAATAGGCGTCGTCGTTAAAATATCGGTGAGTAATTACGTCAAAAATGTAAATAATACAAAGCGAGGTAAAATATATGAGGCTTTTAAGAATTGTTTGTTCCGGATATCCTCTTTTTAAGGAAAGCGAAACGATAGAGTTTCGTAGTGTGGATCAAGCATTGCAAATAATCAAAAATGCAATGTTACAGTTACAGCGATTAGTACTGAGCACAACAGAGCCGAAGGAGCAGAGATGCTCTTTCGGCTCTGTTGTATAATGGTTTTTATAATAAACAGGATATAGTTCAATCGGGGAAATATGAAAAATGATAACAAAACATGAATACTACGTAGGTGGACTCTCTCTTGTTTGGGAGTGGGATGAAGAGGAAATAAATGCTCGAAATTTCAAAGATAATAATCTGTATATCGAAGGATTGTGGAGTATTAAAGATACGGCACCAAAGGATAATCTTTGTACGGGATGTCAGGTGATCGATGATGAGACTTTTGCCTTTACGACTTTCGGAGGCGGACGATTTGTGATGAAGATAAAAGATGGTGTTATCGAACTTGCATCCAAAATGCTCGTAAAATGAATGACTTTGACGATCTGAATAAATTATGTTAATACTCAATACGGTTCCCGCTGAGTTCTGTTATAATAAGTATCAGTAATATAAATCGAAGTATCAAATATAAAGAGGGCATTTATATGAGACAATTCCAGTTTGAATATGAAAATGAAGATAAGTTTGTAAACAGCCTTAAGAAAATCAATCAGTGGAAAAAATCTTCAGTTACAAGTGATGTTTTTTTTCAGATTTACAGCACTAAACTGAACTATTCAAAGATAGAGATAATCTGTGCGGCTATTGAGAAAGAGATGCCGGGGGCACACTATATCGGAAGCTCAACAAACGGTAATATCTTTATCGGAGATTTCAGTAAGGCTGAGATCGTGGTAGTCTGCACTGTATTCGAATATTTCACAACAAAGATTAAAATCCTGCAGTATCCGTTAAGTGATGAAAACAAGCAGGAAGTAGCCTCATCTTTAATTAAGGAAGTTAATGAAAACCAATGGTGTAAATGCGTCATGACATATGCCACCATCAGAGGTATGTCCATGTCAGATTTCTGCGAGAGTTTTGATGATCTTCCTGAGAGTGTACAGTTTTTCGGGGGCGGCTCATTTAATATTGACATTAATTCAGATTATGCCTGTGTATTTTCATCTGTCGGCAAAATAACCGATCATGCCGTAGTATTTGCACTTATGGGTGGCGAAGATTTCAATGTTACCTCTACATTTATAACAGGATGGAAGCCTCTTGGCAGAAAGCTTGAGGTAACAAAAGCAGAGGGCCCCCTTCTGTATGAGCTTGACGGAAGACCGGCATACGAGACTTATTATAAATATCTTAATATCAAGAATGATGAGCATTTCTTCGGTAATACACTGGAGTTTCCTTTCTTATATGAGTATAACGGAATAAACATACTAAGAGCTCCTACGGCAGCAAGGACTGACGGAGCATTGGTCATGACAGCCGATATAAGAGAAAATGTCAAGGCAAGGATTGCATACGGCGATCCCTGGACGATTCTTTCCTGTGTTGATGAGGAAGCTGTTAAGTTAAAAGAGTTCATACCGGAAGTAATCTCTTTATTTTCATGTGCCGGAAGACGTACATACTGGGGCGACAACGAGGTAGGCAAAGAGACAAAACCTTTCCAGTCCGTTGCACCCACTTCGGGATTTTATACATCAGGCGAGTTTCTTCGTACCAACGGAAAAGTAAACCAGCATAATGTAACGCTTGTTATTGCCGCTATGAGAGAAGGCAAGCGTAATCTCGATGCCATGGCAGATGTAAGTATAAACAATCAGGAATTTACAGGAAGAGTTTCCATGATCAACAGGCTTGCCACATTTATCCAGGCTTCAACCGAGGAGCTGGAAGTGGCAAATGAAAAGCTCTTGTTGGCAGCTATTACCGATGGTCTTACCAAAGTACTTAACAGAAAAGAAATTCAGAGACTGATCACCGAAAAAGCTGAACAGATCAATAACAGTGAAGACGAGCATGGCAAAATTTCAAACAGTCTTATCATGCTGGATATTGATAATTTTAAAGCGGTAAATGATACATATGGTCACGATAAAGGTGATGAAGTACTTATCAAACTTGCGGAGACTATGAATGATGTGATTTCAAAAAATGCACCTGATGGAAAGATAGGAAGATGGGGCGGAGAGGAATTTATGATACTTCTTCCGGACACAGATGACGACAGGGCATTTCAGATAGCTGAACTTATTCGTGTGTCATTCTCTATGGTTTCGTATGAGGGTGTTCCTTCACAGACGGTCAGCATCGGTGTGACCGGTATTGTTAAAGGAGAAAAAGCCGACCGTTCCTGCAATAGAGTGGACAAGGCACTTTACTCCGGGAAGACAAGCGGAAAAAATAAAGTTGTTAAGCTCTAGGATGCTTATCTTGCACCTATTTTTCTGTTATTTTATCTTTCATTTTTTTTCATGAGATGAAATAATGGGATTATGAATCCACAGATGATCGCCAAAATAAAAGAGCTCGGTTTCGAGGTTACAGAAAAGTCCGGGGTCCTGATAAAGGTTTCTCTTCCGCAGGTCCCCGCAAAGGAAAAAATGCTTGAACTTTTCGGTGCGCTCGGTCCCGAGGATGAGATTCTTTTCGAAAACTTCTATCCCTCAGGCATTCCGAAGGGAAAAACTTACGTAACTGCAATCATATATGACGGAAAGCCGTACTTTAAGGACAGCTGCACCGGTTTTGAATCGAGCCTTTACACAACAACCCTTGATGATATAGCCGACAGGGTGACCACAAAATGGGACAAGGACCCGGGCGGTGATGGTCTCTATAAAAACTGCATCTACATCAGGCACAACCCGTACCCGTACAGGGAACTGCGAACGACCGTACTGTTTCCCGACATCAAGTTCGACGGCTGTGAGAAGGGCGCAGATCAGCTTCTGTTTGTCGGCGGCATGATGATGCTGATAGGTGTATTCTTCCTTTTTGCAGCTGAAAAAACACCGCTCCAATCCTTCCTTGCCTTCTTCATAGTAGGTCTGGTCTTCTTCATTCCGGGTCTGATCATACGCATACCATACAACATAACTTCCCGTTTCTGGCGCTGGCAAAAAAAGGTCGATAAAAGGAAAAAATATAAGATCACAATGACGCTGAACGGCAGCACCTGTGAGCTTAAGGATGTAAAGACACTCAAAAAAAAGCTGGACGAATTCTATTCATCAAACGGAAGGTACGACATTGTCGTGGATCCTCCGATGGCGGGCATCGCGGGGTACAGTGCTTACTACGATGCGAAGCGGAATTTCTACGTTTACACTTTCAAAACGATCACGGACGACAAGTTCACATACAGATACTTCGTCTGCGTAGGAAGGTCTCGCGAGGACCTCGTGCAGATAACCAATCTTATAAAAAGAAAACGCATCTCTCTCAAGGACTACGGATTCGAAAAGGCCTGGGAGTGGGAACACCCTATGATCGAGTTTCCGCACGATTAAGGATGGCAAAGGGAAAAATAGTGTGTTGAAAAAAGCGACTAACGGAGTAAGACGATGATTCAGGGTATTTACCCAAGTAAGCTTGATAACAGTTATAAGATTCAAAAATTGACTGCAAAGGATTATGTTCTTTGGTTCAACGCTGAAGGCAAGGCATAGGCTTTTATTGCGAGGCAGATGGAGACGGTAAAATCCATATGGATGAAAGCGAACTTAAATATGCCGAGTGGGTGAAACGTGAGGATATCGAATTACAGCCTAATAATCTGAGCCTTACAAATGAGATGATGAAAATGTTCAAGGAAGGAAAAGAAAGATAGGGGTGCGGGAAGGAAATAAATGGATAATTTTGTTGATGAAAGAGATTATAAATTATTGGAAGCTGATAAATATACATTTTTAGTCCTTCGCAGGATTATTGACACTGAATGCAGTCTCCTGTTAACGGATCATGAAAGGCTCATTATCTGCTTTACCGGATCACCATATCCTGTATGG
>CADBFE010000109.1 GCA_902793845.1 uncultured Lachnospiraceae bacterium
GAGTACTTTATCACAAATGAAATATATGATCTCTATACGATCAACCTGGCATTATTTGAACATAAGCAGCCTCTGCTCAGTGAATGAGCGGAGGTTTTTTATATGCAGATCCTCGTCTTAAAATGTCGCCTGCGGGGCGACCATGGGAGCTCTTTCAAATAATATACTTACCTCATAAAGAACAGGGAAACGTCTTCCGGGCATAAAGCCCCGGAAAAGACAAAACAAATTTCATTCTGAGTAAAATCTGCGAAGCGGACAAAGCAAATGTCATTCTGAGCAAACTTACAAGGAATCCTAAAATGAAAGTGAGGTACACATTATGAAAAAAGGTTTAACAGAAGTAGTATTCATCTTGGACAGAAGCGGCTCTATGGGAGGTCTTGAGTCAGATACGATCGGCGGCTACAACTCAATGCTTGATAAGCAGAGAAAGGAAGAGGGAGAGGCTCTGATTTCAACGATCCTCTTTGACGATCAGGTGGAAGTCCTCTGCGACAGAAGGTCTGTAAAAGAAGTAAAGAATATCACATCTTCTGAATATTATGTCAGAGGGTGTACAGCTCTACTTGATGCAGTGGGACAGAGCATTCATCATATCAATGAGGTTCAGAAATCCCTGCCTGATTCAGAGAGACCGGAAAAGACACTATTCATCATCACAACTGACGGTATGGAAAATGCCAGCAAGAAATACAATTATGCAAAAGTAAAGAAGATGGTGGAGAAGAAGAAAAAGAAGAACAACTGGGAGTTTGTGTTCCTCGGCGCAAATATTGATGCCATAGCAGTGGCAGGAAAGTTTGGTGTATCAGCAAACAGGGCTGTTAGATATGAGTGCGACGGTGCAGGCACAAAGCTTAACTTTGATGTCATGTCAAAGATGGTAAGCTGTGCGAGAGCATGCGGCTCAGCAAAGATGATGGAGGAAGCATTCGATGCAGACGATATGCTGGCATCTATTCAGGAAGATTACAAGAGCAGACACGGAGCATAGGATTTCTCCCCATAGATTAAAGATACTCTCATTACCGGTTGTTTGGTAAGGAGAGTATCTTTTTAGATGGTCTTTATCAATAGATGATTAATTGCCAAGTACATTAAAGAATGCTGCCATAGGTTCGATGGTGGCATTTAAGTTGTCGATGGCGGAATTGAGCTTTTCAAGGTCAATGCTGTCGATACGCTCCATGGTATTGCCAAGGGAATCGGTAGCCTGAACAGTCAGCTCATTTATATTGTTTACAGTACCTGCCAGGTCAGCCTGGTTTAAGCTGGTAGTGAGGGTCTCGAGATTCTGAAGGGATACCATCGTGCTGTTGTAGATAGCATCAACCTTTGGCATGGCATACAGTACAACTGTGATCACTACTGCCAGTACGGCACCCATAAACAGGGCTGAGAGGAGAGAGCAGAGGAAAGCGAGCTTCTGGTACTTGAGCTCTTTCTTTTCGGTGATCGCCATCTCCCGGTTGTGCTGCTCAACACTTTCCTGATGAAGTCTGGTTTCTTCGATGTGTGAGCTGGTTATTTCATTTTCTGTTCCCATTGTTTTTAAGTCCTTTCTGATGTTTATTTCAGTTTTATAAAAACATATTGATATTATAGTACACATGTTTCAAGTGGGTAAATAAAATGTTAAAATAGTAAGTGATCCAGTCAGTTTTTTCAAGACAGAAAGGCCCGGTGAACCATGAATTACAGAGAAGACAAACACGGAGAGAAACTCTCGATACTCGGATACGGCTGTATGCGTTTTACAAAAAACGGTAATGCGATCGATATAGATAAAGCCGAGAAGGAGATAATGGCTGCGTACAATGCAGGTGTCAATTATTTTGATACGGCATATATTTATACAGGCAGCGAGGCGGCCCTTGGCGAGATAGTAGAGCGAAACGGTATCCGTGACAAAATAAATATTGCCACAAAGCTTCCCCAGTATCTCATAGGTAACAGGGCGGCGATAGATAAGTATTTTAATGAAGAACTCTCAAGACTCCGCACGGATCATGTGGACTATTATCTCATGCATCATCTCACCGATGTGGATATGTGGAACAAGTTAAAGGCCATCGGCATCGAGGACTGGATAAAGGATAAAAAAGCATCCGGCCAGATCAGAAATATAGGTTTCTCATATCACGGAAATACAGAGAACTTCAAGATAATCCTGGACGATTACGACTGGGATTTTTGCCAGATCCAGTACAACTACCTGGATGAAGTGACCCAGGCGGGAGTCAGCGGATTAAAGGCTGCGGCAGAAAAGGGCGTACCTGTAGTCATCATGGAGCCTTTAAGAGGCGGCAAGCTCGTAAACATGCTCCCTGAAAAAGCTGTAAATGCCATTAAGGCAAGTGATAGAGGATGGACTCCGGCAGAGTGGGCATTCAGATGGCTCTACAACCAGCCAGAGGTGACTGTAGTACTCTCCGGCATGAACTCCATGGAGATGGTAGAGGAAAACGTAAAGACAGCCTCAGATGCCAAGCCCGGAGACTTTACTGAAAAGGATTTTGCTCTCCTTGAAGAAGTGAAAAAGGCCATTAAGGAAAAAGAGAAAGTAGGCTGTACAGGATGCAGATACTGTATGCCATGCCCCAAAGGCGTGGATATACCCGGTACATTTGCCTGCTACAACACGATGTATACGGAAAACAAGAGCGCCGGCAGATTTCAGTATGCCCAGACAGTGGCTCTGGCCAAGGAGCCGTGCTTTGCATCCCAGTGCATAGAATGCGGCAAGTGCGAGAAGCACTGTCCACAGGAAATCCCCATCAGGGAGAAGCTTAAAGAGGCAGACAAGGCCTTAAGACCCCTGCCGTTTAAGATAGGCATAAATATCGCAAGGAAATATATGTTCCGGAAGAAAAAATAGGATAATACATAATCGGGCAATGTAAGGAAAACATCCGGTCTGATCCGGAGTTGACTACGAATATTTTATAAGAAAATTCAAATATTTTATGTAAACAACAATATAGACAAATAATTTTATATAATATGTGAATTATTTTATAACAGTCCGGGTTAATAATTAACGGACATATCCGATATATAAGATATAGTGTAGTGGCATCAGTATGCATTTTAAATGTCGGATACCGGTATTTAAGAGAAAACAGTTCATTTTACAAGGAGGTAGCAGCATGAGTGTAAACGGAATTACAGGATCGGCATCATCTGTATCAGAAGCATATTCAAAGCAGATGGTTAAACCGGCTGACGGAGTCAAGGCAGAGAGTGCTACGGTATCTGCATCAGATGCGGTTTCCAAGGCATTTGACGGACAGTCGGCAGTATATGAAAAGAGCGCCGAGTCAGCAGACAAGGCATCGGATAAGTCATCAAAGGTGGCAAATCCCGAGCTCGTAAACAAACTCAAGATGGATCTGGAAGCCAGGACACAGCAGCTCCAGAATATCGTAAACCAGCTGATCTCAAAGCAGGGACTCACATATAATCACGCAAACGGATTAAAGGGACTCTATGAGGCTCTCGAGGTAGACGCTGAGACCAAAGCCCAGGCTGAGAAAGATATAGCCGAGGACGGATACTTCGGAGTAGACCAGACATCATCAAGGATCTTTGATTTCGCAATGGCCCTCACCGGCGGCGATAAAGAAAAGATGGAAAAGATGAAGGACGCATTCCTCAAAGGCTACAAGCAGGCAGAGGATACATGGGGCGACAAACTCCCCGACATCTGCCAGAAGACCTACGACGCAGTCCTTAAGAAGTTTGAGGATTATGCAAACGCTGAGGAAGAGGCGTAAGCAGAAAACATAATATATTTTAAATAAGCAAAATTAATTGGCCCTCACGCATTGCGGTCAGCTCAGCGTGAGGGCCATTTATTCTGCTTTAGAAGAGCAGTATCGTAGGGTAAAGATTTTGTAGGAAAAATTAAATAATGAAAGAAAGCACCTGGATCCTGTGTTAGGATTTAAGTTGCGAAACCAATAATCCAAAGGA
>CADBFE010000110.1:0-6646 GCA_902793845.1 uncultured Lachnospiraceae bacterium
ACCCCCAATACATTTATAGTTTTTTGCTATAACCCCATAAGAAAGAAATACCTTCTCTGAAAATGACAGTTTTGCGACTGTCATTTTTACTTTAAGGGATTTGGGGGATTAAAATTTCGGAGGAAAAGAAAAATGAAAAAGAATGTGTTAAAGAAGTTATGGTCAGTGATCCTTGCAACAATGCTCGTGGCTGCAATGAGCGTATGCGCAGTAGGATGCGGCAATACAGAAGCTCCCGCAGCAGATGAGACAGAGACAGAGTCAGTAGAGCCCGGATCAGAGGATGATGCTGAGGAAACAGCAGACGATGCAGATGAAGCAGACGAGACTGGCGCCCAGGTATCTTATACTACAGAAGCTATCACTGACGGAGCAGAGTTTGGTGAGGGTGACAAGTCATTTACCCTTGAAGTAGCAGATGAGGATGCAAATGTTATCTCATGTGTTGTTTATACAAACGCTTCTACTGTAGGTGAGGCTCTTTCAGATCTTAACCTTATCGACGGTGACGACAGCGACTGGGCATTCTATGTAGATGGCGAGTATGCAGTGACAGGTGTAGACGATACTGAAGTAACAGATGGAAGTACATACGCATTCAAAGTTGAGTAATAATAAATTAACGCTCCGGGAGGTGACCCTCTTTGGCATGCTGGGCGGTATCATGTATGCGTCCAAGGCCATGATGGAGTTTGCACCAAATGTCCATCTCATCGGAGTATTTACCGTGGCACTTACCGTGGTATACAGATGGAAAGCCCTCTATCCCATATATACATTTGTACTGGTGACGGGGCTGGCCAACGGATTTGGTATCTGGTGGTATCCGTATCTGTATACATGGGCAGTACTCTTTGGTATGACCATGCTCCTGCCAAAGAAGATGCCAAAGGCCGTCGCACCGGTAGTATACTGTATAGTGTGCGGTCTCCACGGTTACCTCTACGGGACCATATACGCGCCGTATCAGGCCCTTGCATTTCATATGAGTTTTAAGGGTACTGTGGCATGGGTGATAGCAGGACTGCCGTGGGATTTTGTCCATGGTACGAGCAATCTGATATGCGGCATACTGATCACACCCCTCATACATTTACTTAAAAAAGCAGAGATATTAACAGCCCCGAAGTGAATTCGGGGCTTTGCTATTATAATAGCAATAATTGACAAAAATACATAGAAAATGCTATCATAATAGCAATAGGAGAAGGCTTATGGAACAGTTCGATTTTTTGCTTGATGGCCCTGATGAGATTGCGGCAGAGATAGCAAAACAGATTAAAAATATAAGAAAAAGAAAAAAGATTACACAGAAACAGATGGCAGCAAGAGCTAACGTCAGTTATGCGTCGTACAGAAAATTTGAGGAAACAGGAATGATATCCCTGTTTTCTTTTATTAAAGTTATGATGGAGCTGGGCATGATAAAAGACCTGGAAGCAGTGTTTGAAAAGCCTTCATATCGCAGTATAGAGGAGGTAATAAATGAAAACAAATAAAGCAATCGAGGTGTTTTATCACGATAAGCATGTGGGAACTCTTGCAGAAACCAGAGATAAAAAGGTAGCGTTTCAATACAGCGACAGCTGGCAGAAAAACGGTTTTTCAATAAGCCCGTTCTCACTGCCTCTTGGCAATGATGTGTATATTCCAAATGATTATTCAAGGGAAAGATTTGACGGTCTGTTTGGTGTATTTGCAGACAGCCTTCCGGACAGCTGGGGTAACCTTTTGTTAGACAGATACCTTTCCTCTGTAGGCGTAAAAAGAGAGGATATCTCTGTTCTTGACAGACTGGCATATATCGGAAGTGCCGGCATGGGCGCTCTTGAATATCGTCCTGCCATTGAGGCAGACTATCATCTTGATATTCCGAATCTTGATTATGATGTTATTTCTAATGAATGTTCCAAATTATTATCATCACAGGTGTCAGACAAGCTTGATATGCTTTATAAAATAGCAGGATCAAGCGGTGGAACGAGACCTAAGATACTGATTAGTGAGGACGGAAAGGAATGGATTGTTAAATTTCCGGCAGGTAATGATCCGGCGATAAGCGGGAAGAGAGAATATGATTATTCTGTTGCGGCTGTGAACTGCGGAATCAAAATGACAAAAACAATTTTGGCGCCTTCAAAATTATGTGAAGGATATTTCAAGACGGAGCGATTTGACAGAAATGGCGGAGAAAAAATATTCAGCATTACATTTGCCGGATTACTTGAAGCTGATTTCAGAGCACCGTCATGTGACTACTCTACCTACATGAAACTGATTAAAAGGCTTACAAAAGACAACATTGAAGATAAAAAGCAAATGTTTCTTTTGATGGCATTTAATACATATACCCATAATCTTGATGATCATACAAAAAACTTCTCGTTTTTGTATACAGAAGATGCAGGCTGGAGACTTGCTCCCGCATATGACATCACTTACAGCGATACATACTGGGGAGAGCATACAACATCTGTAAACGGAAAAGGAAAAGATATTACAGATGAAGATTTGATTATGGTTGGAACAGATGCAGGTCTGGCCGAAAAGTATTGCAGGCAGTCGCTGGAGAGTGTGAAAGAAAAAATTGAGTCATTGAAGCCGTATCTTAATAAAAAATATCCCAAAACAAAGAAAGCGACGCTGGATAAGAGGATTAAAGAAGTAAAGGGTGAAGCGTAATAACGATTTTTATATTACTGGCGTTACGTCCTGACCTCTTTCGGAGTCTTGTTATAGCGGAGTCTGAACTCTTTTGAAAAGTAGCTCATGTGCTTAAAACCGCACAAGATGAGGCGATTTCGTTAACAGGATATGTGGTGGTCTTCAGTAGGTATTTTGCAGTCTCAAGCCTGAAAGCATTGAGATAATCAACCGGCGACTGATTGAGGTATTTCTTGAATATGCGGCAGCAGGTGCTGACACTGATACCTGCACTCATAGCTATATCATCCAGCGTGAGGCTTGCAGGGTAATATTCCTGTATATATGTAATCATGTGCTTCTGAACGTTCATGTCGTCCCCTGAGATGTCCTCAGGCAGCACCATGTCATCGCTTCTGTCACAGACTTTTCCCGTGAGATTCATGAGCTCATAGAGCCCTGACATAAACTTAAGATAATCAGGGGCGGATTTCTTCCTGATGGCATTTTCCCTGTCCTGGATAATCTGCTTTATTATATCGAGTATTCGGCCGTACTCCCTGTCTCTCACATTTATATGGATATACGGGACTCCGTCATGATTAAGCACAGGTTCGATATACCCTGTATATATCATCTCGTTTGATTTAAGGAGCTTTGGATCAAACAGCATACATGTATACAGGCAGTCTTCGTTTTTTCTGGCATATACGTAGTGTATGGCGTCAGGCCTTACCATGAGGATATCATTCTGCTCAAGTATGACGCTCCGGCCGTTTATGTAGTAGTTCATGCTGCCCTCAAGGACCAGCACCCATTCTGCGTCTTCGTGCCAATGCAGGAGTGTCCTCATCCCGGGATATTCCGACAGGATATGCCTTGATATACTCACCGGTATCCCCGGCACGTCATAATGTACGCTTTTCGCCGCATCCTTCAGGATGTCTGTATTTATCATGTTTTAACTCCGGTTTTTATGTTGGGTTACAATGTAATTATTATAGCATTAAAATAAGGACACGACATAAAAATTATATTTTTAATAAAAAAAGATTGAAAATTATTACTGAGCAGAAAGAATAATTACAATTATATTAAACGCAAAAACATAATGAATTATTTGACGGCCGTAAAAGAGAAAAAGACGCCCTTTTTTATATCAGCCGGCACCGGATTGTGATATGATAATGATTATGAATTTGTATTTATAGCATGGATTGGAACACATAAATGGTATTTTCAAGTATTATATTTCTGTTTTGTTTCTTTCCGGTTGTTCTTTTCTTTTATTTCGGAATCTGCCGGAAGAATACCCTTGCAAAAAATATATGCTTATTACTGGCCAGTCTCGTATTTTACGGATACGGAGAGGGGCTTAATATACTGCTCCTTTTATTCTCGATAGGAGCCAACTATTGTTTCGGTTTATATCTTGCCCCGGGCAGGGTTAAATACAGAAAGGCTCTCCTGACATCCGCGGTTATCTGCAATATCGGGCTTTTATTCATATATAAATATCTCGATTTCACCATAATAAATATCAATCGTTTATTTAAGGCAGATATCCCTCTGCCCGGCATAGCACTGCCTATCGGTATCTCGTTTTTCACATTTCAGGCTTTATCCTATGTCATAGATGTATACCGGGGCAAAGTACCGGCCCAGAAAAATCCGTTATATACAGGCCTTTATATCTCATTATTTCCCCAGCTTGTGGCCGGTCCCATTGTGAGGTATGAGACCATCATGGAGCAGATCCATGAGAGGAAAGAGACTCTTCACGGATTTGCAGACGGTGTGAGACGCTTTATCACAGGAGCCGGCAAAAAGGTCCTTCTGGCTGATACCATGAGCCTGTTTGCAGACAGGATCATGAGCGGCTATGCAGGCGGGGACCGGATATCCGTATCCATGGCATGGCTTGGCGGTATCTGTTATACACTCAGGATCTATTATGATTTCTCCGGATATTCTGATATGGCCATCGGTCTTGGCAAAATGTTTGGATTTGAATTTGAAGAAAACTTTAATTATCCATATATAGCAAAGAGCATCACGGACTTCTGGCGCAGGTGGCATATATCATTATCTTCATGGTTTCGCGATTATGTATATATCCCCCTTGGGGGCAACAGGGTGAGTCTCATTAAGCAGTACAGAAATATTCTGATCGTCTGGATGCTGACGGGACTGTGGCATGGAGCCGCGTGGAACTTTGTAATGTGGGGACTATACTATGCCCTCCTTCTTATGTTTGAAAAGTCCGTGGGATATGGGAAAAAGTGGAGCCTGCCTGCCGCGGCGGCTCACTGCGTCACACTGTTACTTACTATAGTAGGATGGGTGATATTCGCGGCCCCTTCCCTTACCGTGATGATGAGATATATCGCTTCGATGTTTGGTATCGGAGCCAAAAGCGTGGCTGACCCTGAAGCATTCTTTTATATAAAGGATAACTGGATATTCTTTGTATCAGCCATCGCATTTGCTATGCCACTTGGTAAAAAGCTTGAAAAAGCAAAGTGGGTTTATGATCTGCTCCTTTGCATTATATTTACGATAACGATTATCTACATAGTAAAGGGAAACTACAGTCCTTTTATTTACTTTAACTTTTAGAAAATATGAAGAAAGCTGATTTACTGGACAAGTTCATACCGGTATTTTTCCTGATGATAATATTCTGCTTTTCTGCCGTAAACTTTGCAGAGCTTATAAAGGGCGCAGAGCCTGAGGGGAGACGTAAGGGCCTGGAGAAGCTTGAGTATATGCAGGATACGGCCATAAATGCATGGGGAGCACTCCAGAAAGTCATGGGCAAGAGAGTGGCTTTTGGCAGTACTGTCTACGAGGATGTGACCCTCCTTGATAACGGCATGGCGACACTTGCTGATAAGTACGGTGATATTTCCGCAGGTATAGCAGGCGTATCGGAGGCGTATGATTTCGCATCCGGTATGGGAGCAGAGTTCCTCTACGTAGGCGCCCCGGCCAAGGCATATACAGACGATGACCTGCCGGAGGGTGTCATCAGCTATGCCAATGCAAAATATTTTGGGATGATAGACGCCGTTTCAGAGCGTGATATCCCTTATATATCCATGCGGGATATCCTGGATGAATCAGGAAATGACTGGTATTCATATTTCTATATCACCGATCATCACTGGAGAAACAGCGCAGCCTTTATGGCCTTTGATGCCATCTCCGGATATATGGACTCCATAGGACTTGATGGCGGATATGACGATGAGATATTAAATCCAGGTTCTTATGACAAAATAATTTATGACAATGTATTCCTCGGTACCCACGGCCGTATGACGGGCAGGTTTTATACAGGACTTGACGATTACGAGCTCTGGATACCTATGTTTGATACGGACTATACCCTTGATATCCTCTCAGAGGATATACACAGGGAGGGTTCTTTTGAGGACTGCTTTGTTAATTATGAAAACCTTGACGGATACAGCTTTGATTATTATGCATATTATGCATATCTTGGCAGGGATTATGACAGGATACAAATCACAAATAATCTTAACCCTGACGGACCAAAGGTTGTGATCGTAAAGGATTCCATGGCGGTGCCTGTCACCGTATTTCTGGCGGGCCGGTGCAGTTATATAGACATGATCGATCTTAGATATTTACAAGGCGGCGACTCTGCAAAGGAATGGATAGCAGAGGATGAGCCCGATCTTATCATATATCTCTTTGGTACAGGTTATCTTGGGGCGGAGAGCGCCATGGATCTCAGATAGCCTTTATTTCCGTGTGTTTTCCAAAATAAAAAAACTTTGTTACAGGTTCGTTTAAAATCTTACAAAATTTACATTTCCAACATTTATGTAAATCATATATAATATTATGGATTATGGCTTTATGATATGCATATTATGCTTATCAGGGCAGAGAGATTTAAATAACAGTATATTATGTCATCCGGTAACAAAAAGACGGAAAAGAAAATAAACATACTCGGAAAGATTAAGAGCGC
>CADBFE010000110.1:6712-10330 GCA_902793845.1 uncultured Lachnospiraceae bacterium
TCATTGACCTTGGCACCGCGTCCGGCAATACGTATGCAGACCTTGAGTGGTCCATGTCATATACGGACTATATGAGGGAGTATGGCGTAAATATCTCCATCACCCAGGAGCTCACGGAAAATGAAGACGGCGAGATAGAAGTAATAGAAGTCATTGACCTTGGCGATGTGGGTATCCTCGGTTCATCTCTTAATATTGATAACTTTGACGACTCGGAGTGGACCGTTGACCCTGATATTCAGAATGCATCAGTCATCGCCAGCGGCAAGCCTGTCCATGAGCCGACGTATGACGATGACGGCAATCCTGAGCCGACTCCTGATGTACAGACCCCGACAGGTGAGGGCCCGTCAGTCAAGGAGTACGTAACGGCAGCCAACTCGTGCCAGGCACTTAATTACATTATATATAAACCGGAAAATGCCAGCTCGGCGACGCCCATATTCCTTTATCTCCATGGTATAGGTGAAAACGGCGCAGGCTATGACAGATTTATCAGCACATATACATTCCTTAAATATCTGATCTCCGGTACATGGTCGCCTGATGTCATCATCGTATCCCCCATCCTGACGGGAGGATCGAGCTGGCGTGACCAGGCAGGCAACTTGTCTGCCCTCCTCGGGGAGGTCATCACCAACTACGGCGGCAACTGGAACAATATCTACGCAGGCGGATTTTCTGCGGGAGCCGACGCCCTTACGAGCCTGGCCCAGCAGATCAACTTCCAGGGCGCCATCTATATAGCGGGACACCTTGGATGCTCCGGCAATACGGTGGATGAAGGTACGTTCCTCAGCATCTGGTCCGGCAAGCCCGTATTCTATTACAGGGATACTCTTTATGGCAACGGCGGATACGGATACAGCGCCAGCTATGTTGCAAACTGCCAGACGTACTGTGCCAACTACAACTGCAGCTTTATGGCGGTTGATATGAACTGGGGTCATTACTCGGCCCTTGTGGACGCAGTATTTCTGCCTAATTATTATATGGATAATAAGGGCGCATACTGTAAGGATGCCATCGAGTCCCTCGTATACTTCTGGTAATTAAGGAGCAATATTATGGAATATAAATTCTGGGGCTGGGAGAACCCGGACGTCTCTCCCATAAATAATATTTATAAAGGTATAAACAATCAGCATGATCTCTACGACGCCCTCACAAAGTGCTGGTGCAGGGAGACATGCGCGGCGAGGATGCGGGATAAATGGACGGAGGATAATAAAACTCTCGGCCAGTGCTCCATTACGGCATTCCTCGTCCAGGATATATTTGGCGGAAAAGTTTACGGGATACGCAGGCCTGACGGCAATTATCACTGCTACAACGTGATAGGAGACGTAGCCTTTGATCTGACCAGCGAGCAGTTTAAGGGAGAACCCCTTGATTACACAGATAATCCCGAGCAGTTCCGGGAAGTGCACTTTGCAAATCCTGAGAAAAAAGAGAGGTATGAATATCTTAAAAATAAGCTTTCCGGGATTTTAAAATAGTGCAACACTTTTGCAACACTGGGTATTTTATAATGCCTTCAGAATAGAAAAAGAGGACACGTGTCCAATAGCAGAAAAGGATTTTGGAGGAGTATAAAATGGGAGCATTAAAAAAAGTATCAAAGGATTACATCGAGGAAACCACAGAGGAGCAGCGCAAAGCGATCGATGATGCGCTTAAGGATGCAGACCGTTACAAGGATAACGATGCGCTTGTCTCTCTTGATCCGGATAAGTTAAAAGAGGCAAACAGTCTTGTTACAGATGAGATGTACGCTCGGATGGAAGATGAGATAAAAAGTCTCTTTTCAAGTGATCAGAAATTCATCAAAGATTACAGTAGCTCAGATGGCAAGGAAATATTTACAATATCAGCCAAAAATCTGGATTACGCCATTAATAATATCACTGTAGTAAAGAACGGATATGAGAGACCTTACAGGGAAGTATACGGCCTTACAGGCAGGGAGGTCACAGAAGATAATAAGAAGATCATCGCAGCCCAGCTCATACATAATATTACTACCGGAGATCTTGCTAATGGTTATCTCGACGGCAGTATGCAGTTTAAGCTTTTCGGCAAGGGTACACCTTCATACGGCATTACACCGGAGACAAATATTGAGCCTGCACTGTTTAAACTTCCAAATTCAAAAGAGATGGTCGATGAGGTCAAGGAGCCGGCGCCATTAAAGTGGTATCAGAGATGGGGCGGAGTCATCCAGAGAGCATTCGGAATCGATGGTGCTGCCAGAAAAGCCCTTGATAAATATGATGCCGACATGGCAAACTTTAATGCATATAAAACAGTCAAGGAGAACAACCAAAGCAACCTCGGAACAGAGTTTGAGGAGAGAGAGGAAGCTTCTGAAAAGCGGCGTCAGGCCTATGCAGCCAAGGAAGATTACGAACCGGTATGGCTTCAGGAAAAGCACAAGCTTGAAACTGACATGTCATACATCATACCGGGCAAGACCGATCCCCAGTTCATACAGGATAAACTTAAGAAGTATGATGAACTCAAGAAGGGCATCGAAAACCTTCCCAACAAGGATTACGGCAAGGCTCAGTTTGAGTTTACAGAGGGTGTTTATAAAAACCTTCAGTCCAAGATCGAAAAGTATAATAAATCCCGTGTAAAGATGGGCAAGGAGGAGAGAGACGAGCTCCTTAACGAAGGCAAGAAAGATATCAGCAAGACGAGTAAGGTCAAGACTAAAACTGTTTCAAAGGATAAATCCTTCGAATAAATGTATTTATTGGGTTAAGAAAACGGTGAGGATATTTAATCCTCACCGTTTTCATATTCTGTATCTTCGCCCTCTGTCTCCTCCTCTATGAGTGAGGCGGGATCTATATATCCCGGCAGGGTTGAGTTTGTGATCGTCGTCGGTTCCTCAAAAAAGAGCTCGTTTAGTGCATCTGATGCAAAGGTATTTCTCATTGCATAATATCTTGGATGTTCTCTCCATCCCCAGTCTGTAGATCCGGGGTGGTAGACATTTAACTTAAGCTCCGGGAATATCTCTGCCAGCTCAGTCTTCTGTTCTGCCGGCATCTTCCAGCAACCCACCATCCAGAGTCTCTCAAGATGAGGGAGACCGTAGAGAGGAGAGAGGTCCGTAAACTGTGTATAGCATACATTGAGATCAAGGAGGTCGGGACATTTTGCAAATACGCTGATATCCTTAAAGCTCTCCATAAATACCTCCACGTACTGGAGCTTCGGGCAGTTCTCGATGGGACTTAAGTCCTTGATGCCGTAGTTGTCTGCCAGGATCAGGATCCGCAGCTTTGGACAAAACTGGAGGAAATCCAATGATCCGATGGCATTATGACCAAGGTCAAGTGCGTAGAGATCCTTGCAGTATCTGAAGTTCATGGCGTCATCGCTTGTCCATTTATATACGATGACATTGCCCTGATATGTGGAGAATGCCTGTCTGTCTGTACGGAGATTCCAGTAGCTGACCCTGAAGTTAAATATGATATCAAAATCGGGAAATGCCTCATTTATCGCATTCATCTGCTGGACGGTCAGTCCCGTATCGCACATATCCACCTGGGTGAGGGCCGTAAAGTTACGGAGCTTATGGACAAATTCCGTCACGTCAGGTAC
>CADBFE010000111.1 GCA_902793845.1 uncultured Lachnospiraceae bacterium
GACGATGTACAACATAGATTATCGGCTTTTCATTATTTCCATGGAGATAGTTTTTAAGCTCACTCTCCATGTCGGGCATCCCGGGCTTCCTTGTCTGGACCGGGAGCCCTGCCGGCTTATGGCAGACTATTATGTCTTTATCTTCATACAATATCTTCGTACGCATTACTGCCCCATATACATACTGTAGCCGTTTTTATCACTGCCTGTTAAGACTATGGTCATCTTGTCCGGATCATATATTCTGACTGTGCCAAAATCTATTTCGTCACCGTTCTTGCCGGAAGCCTTTACGGATATGCTTAAATCTGTAGCACTGTAAAGAGCGCTCTTATCTGTCATGGAATAAACAAACTCTGATCCGTCGCTTAAGTTTTCCGTATTTAAAATATCAAAATCAGTCATCGTACCGGTAGATAATGTCACATATATATGTGTCAGCTTCATACCTGTTGTGTTGACAAAAATCATTTTGTCATTATGCTGCTCATTGTATACGGGAGCTGCCGGCATCTCATCACCGGCTGTCAGGTCTCCCTCTGACTCCGGTACATCATTACCTGAAACCGGTTCCGCGCTGATCAGATTGTCTGATACGGCATTATCTGATATGGCATTTTCAGATGTCGTATCCTCACCCTGAGTCACACTTGTATAAAGGCCTGTAACGCTTTCGCCCTCATCGATCTCACTATAGTCCGTAGTATCTGTACCGGTCATGGGCTCTGTGAGAGCTCCTGTCATATCTATCGCTGTCGGATCCTCATTGATCAGATTTTCCGAGATGCTGCCACCTTTCTTTCCACATGCTGTAAATGTGAGGGCTACTGTTAAGATTATTATTGTTTTAACTAGCTTTCTTTTCATGTCTTATTACTTTCTTATATATTTTGTGTACGGGTATGTATGTTATCTGTCCCAAATCGGTGCAACGCATTCGGCAAGCTAACTGCAAACATACTGTAAAGATTTGCCATATGTGAGCCACCGGATAAACCGGTGTCTCACAACCCTATGTCAAATCTCAACAGTATGTAAGCAGTGGATCTCGCCTCATGCTAAAAACGCACCGTTAATCATTTGGGACAGACAATCATACATACCCTGCCAAAATCGTTTATATCAATACAACTGACAGGTAACATACATATACTGCCGACATCGCTTATATCAATACAACAGACAGATAACATACATATCACGTCCCTTAGTTAATACTTACAGTCGGCGTCGACAGAGTTCCTGACGTATACACAATCATGCCCACCTCTATACTCTGACCTGCGGCAATCTCCTTGTTATAGTCTGCCGGCGATACAGTCACACTGCTGCCGCTTGCCGTAAATGATCCGCTCCATGACTGGTCTATTGTGACGTTTGATGAGAAGTTTACTGTTAACTTCCAGTCCTTTACAGATGATGAGCTTGTATTCTTTACAGTGATCGTATACTGATAATAATTATTTGTTCCATCATTCCATCCGCCTGAATTAGCAACGGATACAGATGTATTGTCCCCTGATGCGGTTGCAGCCGGTGTGGTTGCGGGAGCAGTACTTCCGGACGAACTGCTGCCTGATGATGAAGATGACGTACTGTCTGATGCCGGGGCGGCAGTACCTGTAGCATCTCCGCCAAGATATGCCACATACCATTTACCTTCATCCGACAGATCATCCGTAGTCCAACCGCTTGTCTTGCTGCAGCTGCTGCTGATCAGAGAAGATGACTCATTTTTATTGGACAGATTCCATATACAGCATGAGAGTCCGTTTGAATCAATAAGGCTCATCCATGTATTGGCCTCGCCTATGTTGATGGCACCGTTACCGGATGCGTCACATATACCAAACTCAGAGATAAATACAGGCATACCCTTTGAGAGGGCTGTCGTCACCTTATTTCTGATAGTGTCTTTATGGGTGTCCGCATAGAAGTGCACGGCATACATAATATTTGTATATCCTGTTATGGGATCGTTTGCTGCCGTATCAACATCCTGGGACCATGTAGGTGTACCTACTATAATAATGGCATTTGGATTGTTTGCTTTAATGATGGGAATGACTTCCAGAGCATAACTCTTAACAGTAGACCATGATGTTCCACCGTTAGGCTCGTTGCATATCTCGTAGATTACGTTATCGTAATCGGCATACTTGGCACTCATCTCCTCAAAGAATACTTTTGCATCAGCTTTATGTACATTGGGATCACACTCGCCGAGGACATGCCAGTCAATGATGACATACATGCCCAGTTCTGTCGCATAGCTGACACCGTTTTCTACCAGACCTTTAAGATATGCCTGATCTCCGCCTGAGCAGTAGCCGTTGTATTCATCTGAGTACATGGCCAGTCTGATGACATTTACTCCCCACTCATCGCGGAGAGTCTGGAATGCGCTCTTGTTTACATACTCGGGAAACCACGCGATACCATGGGTAGATACACCCTTTAGCTGATATGCATTACCGTTTTTATCTTTTATCTGGGTACCGTCCACATAGAGCTCGCCATGATTGGCCACCGGAGTACCTGACTCGGTGAGGACTGTAGTCGCCGGTGAAGGGCTGACAGTAACAGTAGCTGCGTCATCAGAAACAGTTGCCTCATCCGCCTCTGTATCGTCAGTATCTGACGACTCTGCAGAAGGAGACGGTGATGCTGTATCTCCCGATGCTGTTACGGATGAATTTGTATCCGGCTGATCTTTTTCCGTATTATTATTAACAGCTACATCCACCACATTGTCGGACGCAGCGGACACACTGACAGCACTGTTGTCACTGACTGATTTATTACCGTTGGCAAACAATACTCCGAGGAGCACTGCTACAATAATAATGGCTCCTATGCTGCCAATAAGTGCTTTCTTTTTATTATCCATAATACTATCCCCTGATTTATATTAAAAACGATATTTCCACATATTATACTATATTGTACACCTTATAGCGTCCTTTGTGACCTTTATTTTGCAGCAGATTAATACTGCACAGTATGTTGGTCAGAAGCTCAGCATAACTGATATGAAATCCGGTTGCGTCTGCTATATCCCTGTTGGTAAAATCCTCCGGTAGTCCGTCAGGAAGAAGACCCAGGAGTTCCCTGGGCGTGTTTATACGTATCTCACCTAATATCTTTCTCGGTATCCTGTCGGCCTTTTCCATATTTTTTCTGATAGTCTTTTTACCCCTTTGGCCAAAACCTTTAAATATCCTGTATTCATCTGATTCGATAAAACATAAGATAAAGTGGAGATGTTCATTACCAAGGAGATCCTTTATCCCGTAAAGCTCGGGTACGATGTCATAGACCGAGCCCTTTTGCGGAGATTTTTTTGGCTCTTCGATCTCACCTGTTTCTTTATTTATATATCTCACATATTTCGTGACGGATACGGGATAGACAATGGTGACATCATGTTCCTTTAAAAACAAAGTGAGCTTGTCCCTCATTTTATAAAAAGCCTTTGTCTGTATCTCATATATCTCCCCGTCCATACAGGCATCTGCCACAAAGTCTCTTGCCTTTTTCTTTTTATTACCTTTTTCTTCCTTTACCAGTCCGGCAATTTCCTCTTCCTTTAGGACTTTGATCTCATGACAGCTCTCATCCGGCACGTAATAATATTTAAGGACGGCATGTACTGATTTCTCGGCAAGAGTGCCTATACCGTTTGCTCCAAACTCTCTGACCGTACAGTTCTTTACGGCCTCTTCAAACAGTTTTTCATCTATGCAGTCTTTTTTTATTTTTGATAATGTAAATTCGTTTCGTGTCATTATTTAGGATTTTGAATAGAATATAAATCATTTATTCTAGTCGAATGTAAACCGGTTAAATGAAATACTTTCATTTTCATCTTTACAATTAAATTCAAAATAGACAGCATGTTTTCCAATGATTCCTATCAAAAGCGGTACCGTGAGTTCTGTTTCATCACCGTTAAAC
>CADBFE010000112.1 GCA_902793845.1 uncultured Lachnospiraceae bacterium
CCCTCCTTTGGATTATTGGTTTCGCAACTTAAATCCTAACACAGGATCCAGGTGCTTTCTTTCATTATTTAATTTTTCCTACAAAAACTTTACCCTACGTAGTTCAACAGGCCTGGGCGTATGCACTTCTGCCTCGTCCGATTACGGCGCTGCCTTTAGCATACGGCGAGATCCACTGCCTACAACCCCTTTTGATTTGCGACAGGGCTGTGAGACGGCATGCTTTTTGCCGGCTCACATGTCGTAAATCATTAGGGGATGTTGGCAGTTAGCTTGCCGGATGCGTTGCACCGGGACGGGGCAGATGGCATACGCCCTGGCCGTCCCTTCGTCGCATTCTCCAATCAAAAACTCCCGATGCCATCGCACCGGGAGCAATACTTACTTTATTCGCCTGTCTCTTTACTCTTCTCTTTGCCTTCATCTCCGGCTTCCGCAGCCTCGTCCTCTTCCTTTGGCTCCGGCAGTACCATCTTTACATTGACGATACGGTTGTCCGTAAATTCTTCAACCTTTAGCACTGTTCCGTCCTCTAAGGTAACCTCCTCGCCCTGCTCCGGCAGCCTGTCATCGAGATGATCGATTATCATGCCTCCGATAGAGTCATAGTTTTCACTCTCAAGTTTTGTGCCGAGCCGGTCATTAATATCATCGAGCTTCATAGAGCCCTCGATCAGGTACTCCCGCTCGCCTGTCTCCTTAATGGTATCCCGCTCATCCTCATCGTACTCATCCTTGATATCACCGATGATTTCCTCAAGGAGATCTTCAAGGGTTACGAGACCTTCTGCGGCTCCATACTCATTGAGGACTATCGTCATGGGTGCAGACTTTTCTCTCATCTCATTTAATAGATCCTGGGTCTTTTTGTATTCATAAGTGAAGTATACTTCACGCATGATATTTCTTACATCAAAGAAATCAGGATCCTCCACAAAGAGAAAGTCCTTTATATTTATGATACCCACTATCTTTTCCGGAGTCTCTTCATATACGGGGATTCTCGTATACATGTTGTCCCTGAATGTATTTTTCACTTCATCGTATGAAGCATCCACATCTACCTCGACTATATCAGGCCTGGGTATCATGACATCTTTTACAAGGGAGTCCGAGAAATCAAAGAGGTTGTATATTATCTCTTTTTCCTCAGGCTCTATGACACCTTCATCGTGACCTGCATCCACGTATGAGAGAAGCTCATCTTCCGTGATACCCGCCTCTTTCTTGTTGGGGTCTATCCGCAGGATAAACATTATCCCCATTGAGAGATAATCGACTACGAGCCTTATGGGTGTCAGTATTATTATTGTCACATCGATGATCGGTCCGTAAAACAGTACGAGCTTGCTGGCATTTACCTTGGCCCATGTCTTTGGTACTATCTCACCAAAGAGCAGTATCACCATGGTTAACAGTCCTGCTCCGATGCTGACTGCCCACTGTCCAAACAGATTCTGGGCAAGGAGTGTCACTATGGCAGATGCCGCGATATTTACGATGTTGTTGCCTATTAAGACCGTGCTGAGCATCCTGTTGAAGTTTTCTATGATCCGCAGAGCTCTCCTGGCCTTTTTATTGCCGTCGTCTGCCAGAGTCTCTATCCTCACCTTGTTTACTGATGAGAATGCTGTCTCGGCTGATGAAAAAAAAGCCGATAGCAGAAGTAATATAAATAATATTATTATTTTGATTATACTGTCCTGGTCCAATGTTCCTCTCTCCAAATACTTTTAAATATTATCTTGATTCAAGAGCTTTTCTGATCTTTGATTTTGCCCTCGTATATGCATTATCTGTTGATTTAAAATCCCGGTTTAGTACTCCCGCCGCCTCTGAGCTTGTCATACCCGTCATGCAAAGGCGCATTACCTCCTGCTCAAGGGGACTTAAGTCAGTCTCGATTATCCTGTCAATCTCCGCCAGGAGCTCACTGTCCATAAAGAGCTTCTCTGGACTTTCATCCGTTACTGAGCATAAAACTTCCGCAAGGGGCATCCCCTCTTCCTCATCACCGGTTTTGCCTGTCGCATAGATAGATATATATTCATTGAGGGGCATGTGTTTTTTTCTGTTGGCAGCTGTCACTGCGCTGTAGAGTTGTCTCTGTACACACACCTGGGCAAATGTCATGAATCCGGCTTCGCTGTCTTCGTCGTAATCACGTATCGCCTTGTACAGACCGATCATGCCCTCCTGCAATAGATCATCACTGTCGCCGCCGAGGATATGCATGGATCTTGAGAGTTTTCTCACGAGATTTTTATATTTGCCGATGAGATAGTCGGATATCTCCTTTTCTCCGGAGCGTATCCTCTTTATCAGTTCTTCATCTGTATACTTACTGTAATCTTCCATGAATATACGCTTATCAGCTCCTGTTTTGTCTCACTATCTCGTATGCCAGTATGCCTGCTGCCACAGATGCGTTTAACGAATCTATCTGGCCTTTCATGGGGATCGATGCCCTGAAATCGCACTTCTCCCTGACGAGTCTGCTGACTCCCTCGCCCTCGTTGCCTATGACGAGTCCGATGGCACCCTTTAGATCTATATCGTACATGACCTGTCCGTCCATATCGGCACAGACAAACCAGATATTTTTCTTTTTCAGTTCCTCGATGGTCTGTGAGAGGTTAGTCACCTTTGCCACCGGTATGTAATTAAGTGCTCCGGCGCTTGTACGGGCTACAGTCGATGTCAGTCCCACTGCCCTGTTTTTCGGTATGATGACACCGTGGGCTCCCGCCTGATGAGCAGTCCTTATAATGGCTCCGAGATTATGGGGATCCTCTATGCCATCCAGCAGGAATATAAAAGGTTTCTCACCCTTATCCTCAGCGTTTTTAAGTATATCGTCCACATCTGCATATTCATAAGCAGCCGTCACCGCGATGACGCCCTGGTGTCTGCCTGTCGGCGATATCTCATCGAGTCTTTCCTTTGACACATACTTAATGAGAGCGTCGCTTTTTTTTGCTTCCCTCTTTATTGTGAGTATCGGTCCGTCCTGGCATCCGTCCAGGATAAATATCTTGTCGATGGTCTTGCCTGACTTTATTGCTTCTATAACGGCATTTCTGCCTTCAATATGACTCTCTGAATATCCCATATCAGTTTTCTCCGTCCTTAATCATTTCAAATCCTTTTTTTAGCAGCATGAGCATCCTGTCTTCTTTATCGGTCAGATAGAGATATCCCATTACAGCCTCAAATCCGGTAGCTTTATGGTAGTCGCCGAGGCTCCCGTTTTTAGGTGTTGTATGCTGCTTTGAATTTCTCGCCCTCTTGTATACGGATTTTTCATCTTCCGTCAGGTCTTCCATTATAGCCGTGATTATACTTGCCTGGGTAGCTGCCTTTACGTATGCTGTCGTCTTCTTATGGAGCTTCTGGACCTGTTCATTTACCTCGCAGACAAAGATACTCCTGACCACGAGCTCATATATACAGTCACCTATATATGCAAGCACTAAAGGGGAGTAGGTATTTATGTCCTGCTCCCCTGTCGCAAATAAATCCTTGATCTTATCCAAAAGGCTCGTATTATTTACGCCTTCTTCCACTTTACACCCTCCCTGGTATCCTCGATTACGATACCTTTTTCAAGGAGCTCTGCTCTGATTGCATCAGCTTTTGCAAAATCCTTTTCCTTCTTTGCAGCCTTACGCTCCTCTATTTTAGCGAGTACATATGCCTCAAGGTCGGCATCTACTCCCTCGCTTCC
>CADBFE010000113.1 GCA_902793845.1 uncultured Lachnospiraceae bacterium
CAGGCTGAAACACAGACAATGCTTTTTTCCATGGCTGAAGCATTTGCAGAGGCAATTGAAGGACGTACTCCGTATAATGCCAATCATACAAAGAATGTAGCCAAGGGGTGTGTCGAGATGCTCGATTACATAAACGGACTGCATAAGGAAGGAAAATCCGAATATCACTTTTCAAAAGCCGACAAGAAACAGCTTTATCTTGCAGCCATGCTCCATGATGTAGGCAAGATGGATGTCCCCCTTGAGGTTATGGACAAGCCTACAAAACTCGGATCCAAAGAAAGAGAATTAAGAGACAGATTAAGTATCATAATGCTTAAACTACAAAATGATATTCTTTCCGGCGACCTCTTAAAGATGAGGAGTGGCAGATAATATCAGACATGGAAAACGGCAGCTACATCGAAAAGGACGGCAGTGTCATACCTTATCTGACTGAAGAAGAAAAGGATGATATCCATATTAAGGCAGGTACACTTTCAGACAGTGAACGGACAGTCATGCAGAGCCATGTAGTTTATACGGATAAGATTCTTTCGCATATGACATTCGGAGATGAGTACAGGGATGTGAGGGCTATGGCATCAAATCATCATGAACTCTTAAACGGAAAAGGATATCCAAAACACATTGATGCTGACGGACTTGATGTCATGACGAGGATACTGACGGTTATGGATATTTATGATTCGCTTATTGCTGATGACAGACCTTACAAAAAGCCAAAGCCTGTTAAGGTCGCATTTGATATTCTGGATGAAGAGGCAGAGGCAGGCAAGGTTGACCCGGTCATTGTAGGTTATGCAAAAGAGTTGTATTATACTGAATGAAAAATATAAATAACTTTCGGAGGGGAAGAAAATGTTTTGCGAAAAATGCGGAGCAAAATTATCTGAAGGAGCAGCATTTTGTGAGAAATGCGGTGCGCCGGTAGGTAATAAAAAAGAAGAATCTGAAACTTCAAAGGCGCCTCTTATTATCGGTGCAGCTGCGATCATTGCAGCTATAGCAGCAGTGATATTTTTCGTTATTTTACCCGGGCGCCTTACTGCGTCAACAATGTTTCTGACAGATTACGATGGCGATGTCACTCTTAGTGATGCTGACGGTAAAGAACTGAAGCTTTCAAAAGACAGACAGATGGCTGATGGCAATGAGCTCGATACGGAAGAGGAAAGTAAAGCCTATGTAACTCTTGATGAGGAACGGTTTGTCACCCTTATGCAGCTCAGTCACGCTGCATTCATGCAAAATGGCAGGAAGATGAGACTTGAACTGGAGGAAGGAAGTCTTTTCTTTAACGTAGCAAGAGTGCTTGAAGACGATGAGAGCCTTGAGATAGGTTCTCCCAATGTAGTGATCGGTATCCGCGGTACATCCGGATATGTAGTACTTGAAGATGAAGATACATATATCCTGTATATGACATCTGGATATGTTGAGGCTGTAGCAACCAATCCAAACACTGATGAAGAACAGACAGAGATAGTATATGCAGGAGAAAAGCTTACAGTCGTTATAGACGGAGATGAGATGACTATCGAGATCGAGCGTTTGGAGCCGATGGACATGCCTCCTGAAATGATAGAAGAAATTGTGAGTGATCTTGATCTGGCAGAGCATGTACTTGAGGATACCGGATGGAGCGGTCAGGAACTTGTAGATGCAGCTGATGCAAATGATGTCTCGATTAAGAAAAGTATAAGGGAAAAACTCCTTGAAATAGAGAGCAGTGAAGGTCTCCTTTCAAGACTCGGTATTTCCAGAACAGAGTATGGTACATACAGCGTAAGAGTATTTGGTGCAAACGAGACCGGTAATATTGAGGGTGCCAGTGTGATCATGACTTCGGAAGATACTGATGAAGAGTATGAACTTGTGACAGGCGCTGACGGTTATGCATATTTTGATGAGATTCCGGTAGGAAATTATATACTCCTCTGTGATGCGGATGGTTTTAATGCGAGATCTGTATCTGTGGAGGTAACTGTTGACGGTGGCAGCCGGGATTTCCCTCTTGCACCTGATATGACAGGCGATGACTGCTATGTACTCCTTGAGTGGGAAGGTGACCAGAATCTTGATTTGTGCTCATATAATGAGGGCATAAAGGAATATGTAAATATTGCCCATCCTCTCGACAGTACGAACAGCTTTATCTACGCAGACAATACTGCACCGGCCAGATATGAGCTTATTTATTTAAAGGATTTATATAGTGATGTATCCAGAACGATTTATGTTCTCGATACAGAAGCTGCTCAGATGAATGCCCAGTCTTCTATGTGTGGAGACGGTGTGACTGTATACGTTTATTCTTCTGACGGATTGCTGTTTAGTGCTACGGCAAGTGATGCTGAGACATCAGCACTCTGGAGTCCCTGCAAGATTGCACTTGGCGACGTGTATGAAGTTAATTCATACGTGTATGATTTCACAGATGATTACGCATGGATAAGTCTTGAGGAAACTGATCAGGTTCAGATACAGCCCTGGATGCAGGCATACTATGACTATTTCAGCAACTGGGAGACAGATACTACCTGGGGACAGTTTGGTGACTATTTCGATAAAGCAGCTCTTTTGTACATCGATGATGATGATATCCCTGAGGTTATGACTAATGTATACAATCCGGATGTGGCAACAGATGCATACTTCCTTTACAGTTATCAGGACGGAGAAATATATCAGAAATCCCTTAGCTGGGATTCAATGAATATTGAATATGCAGAAAAGGGCGGTGTGATAAGATTTGACAGAGTAGATGCGGAAGAGACTGTGATATGGTCACTGACCGATTCCGGTTTTGTTAATTCAACCGCAGCCGGTGGTACAATGACAAGCTTTGACGGCCTGGATATGACAAAGGCTGAACTCCTGGCTTACTTTGCAAGTGGAGCCGGAGGAAGCGATGACTCATCATCAGGAGGATCTGCGGATGTGTCCCAAATCACAGGAACTTGGTTTAACGGGGATGTATTATATATTGACCTTTACGATGACGGAACCTGTTCAATGATGTCAAATGGTAATGATTATGGTCCTTACTCTTATACATTTGACGGTGAGACAGTAACATTCAGCAGTAATATGCCATTTGTAGATACATTCAAATGGGATGGAAGTTCATTTACATGTCCTGAGTTAAGTTCAGAATATGGTCATTTTACACCATTCCCTTAATCAGACGTTTAGAAAATAGTTTTACTGAAAAAGACTGTGCTATTGCACAGTCTTTTTCTATATTACAGTTATGGATTTCATAAAATAGATTATAGGAGCTTTTAGATATCCGTTGAATATTTGGGGTAAATTTAGTATAATTCTATATTAACGGCGTTTGATATTGCGCAATTATTTAGGAGGATTTACAAAATGAGTTTACTTGAAGACTGGAGAAAGAAAGCGTATAACACCAATACCACAAAAGAAGCTCTTGAGGCTATGTGGAATGTATACTTTGGTGTTGAAAAGAATATATATGAGCAGCTCCTCACAAATCCCGATGAGGTTGTAAAGGGTACTGTTAAGGAACTTGCGGAGAAATACAATATCTCCCTTGAGCATATGGTAGGTTTCCTTGACGGAATCAATGATTCCCTTAAGACACCTAACCCCATCGAGACCATGGATGAGAATACAGAGGTTTCACTTGAGTTTGACAAGGAATTGCTCTACAAGAACATGGTAGCTGCAGATGCAGACTGGCTCTTTAATCTGCCTCAATGGGATCAGATATTTGATGCGGATACAAAGAAGAAGCTCTATAAGGAGCAGAAAGCGTCAACAACTGTTCGTAAAGAGCAGAAAGTATATCCCAACGATCCCTGTCCCTGTGGCAGCGGCAAGAAGTACAAGAAGTGCTGCGGAAAAGCTTAATTAAAT
>CADBFE010000114.1 GCA_902793845.1 uncultured Lachnospiraceae bacterium
TACCGAGGAAAATGTCAAATTAATTAATGACAGTGGTATCCCCGGCATGAAGGTACTCCAGTACGCTTTTACCAGCTGGGACAGCTGCTATATCACCCATCGCCATATAAACCACTGCGTGGTATACACAGGTACCCATGACAATACTCCGTCCCGTGCATGGATTGAGGAGATAGGCGACGGTGACAGGGATTTTGTCAGACGCTATATCAATTCTATGAATACGGATTATGGTGCTTTTGTCTGGGATTTTATCCGCGAGGCATATCGCTCGGTAGCTGACCTCTGTATCATACCCATTCAGGATTATCTTGTACTGGGTAAAGAGGCCAGAATCAATTCACCGGGCACTGCAGACAACAACTGGCAGTGGAGAGTAAAGCCCGGATTCTTATCAGGCGAGCTGGCGTCCAGCATAAAGAAACTGGCAGAGACATACGGACGTATCCCCAGAGAACCGGAAAAGAAAGAAAACAAAAAGGCAGATAAATAAATGTACGCACAGATTTTAAAAGACATCGGACAATTAGAGTACTGCGAAACAGAAAAACCAAAACTATCATTTAATGATGTACTGGTAGAGGTAAAGGCTACAGGCATATGCGGATCGGACATACCGAGAATATATAAAACGGGAGCCCACAATATGCCCCTTATCCCGGGCCATGAATTTTCGGGCAAAGTCGTATGTGCACCGGGAGTCGGCGCGAGGTGGAACGGCAAAAGAGTAGGTGTATTTCCCCTCATTCCATGCAGACAGTGTCCCCAGTGTCTTGAGAAAAAGTATGAGATGTGCAGGCATTATGATTATTTAGGATCCAGATCTGACGGAGCATTTGCAGAGTATGTAAAAGTCCCCAGATTAAATCTGATAGAGCTTCCGGATAATGTATCCTATGAATCGGCGGCTATGCTCGAACCCATGGCGGTAGCAGCCCATGCCATGAGAAATGTATCACCAAAAGATGATGACAAGATATGCGTATGCGGTCTTGGAACCATCGGCTTACTCCTCGTGATGCTCCTTGTAAATGAGTATGATGCCCAAAATATATTTGTCATAGGCAATAAAGATTTTCAAAAAGAGATGGCCGTGAAAATCGGCATAAGCGAGGAAAACTATTGTGATATAAAGACTAATGATGCATCACTTTGGATAAGCGAAAAGATTCCGGCCGGACCTGACGTATTCTTTGAATGCGTAGGAAAAAACGAGACAGTATCACTTGCAGTGGATGTGACTGCTCCCGGAGGCAGGGTTCAGCTTGTAGGCAATCCGGCGTCTGATATGACATTTGAGAAAAATATATACTGGAAGATCCTTCGTAATCAGTTAACAGTCCTCGGTACCTGGAATTCCTCTTTTACAAAAGCAGAGGACGATGACTGGCATTACTGCCTTGATATGATCGGTTCGGGCAGGGTCAATCCTTCTATGCTGATCACACATAAGTTTACTCTTGATAAGCTTGAGGATGGTCTCGCGATAATGCGGGACAAGACTGAAGATTACGTAAAGATCATGACTACTTTCGAAAAGTAATAATTAAGACCGGAACACTGATATGGATAAAAATGAAACAACAAAAATCTGCAGCGCTTCAAAGAAATGCGGAGGCTGCAGGTATCTCGGTATTTCCTATAAAGAACAGCTGAGAAAAAAACAAAAATATACAGAAGGCCTCCTTGGTGGATATGGCAAAGTTCTGGATATCGAGGGGATGGATGAGCCGTATTATTATCGCAACAAAGTCCACCATGCCCTTGGCAGAGATAAAAAAGGCAATGTAATATCAGGCTCCTATGAGGAGAGTACCCACAAGATAGTTCCCACAGATACATGTCTGCTTGAGGATAAAGTGAGCGGAGAGATAATCAGGACAGTCAGAAAACTTCTGACTTCTTTTAAAATACAGATATTTAATGAAAAGAGCGGTTACGGACTTGTGCGTCATGTCCTCGTCCGCAGAGGCTTTGCTACCGGTGAAGTAATGGTGGTACTGATAGCAGTATCGCCGGTATTCCCTTCAAAAAATAATTTTGTCAAAGCTCTCCGTAAGGAACATCCCGAGATAAAAACAGTGATATTAAACGTTAACGACCGCTTTACCAGCATGGTACTGGGCAAGCGTAATATTACCCTGTATGGTGACGGATATATTTCTGACATTTTATGTGGCAGGAGATTTCGTATCTCACCATCGTCTTTCTATCAGATAAATCCCGTTCAGACAAAAAAACTGTATGAAACAGCCATAGAGTATGCAGGTCTTACCGGCAATGAGACAGTCATAGATGCGTACTGCGGTATAGGAACCATTGGACTGTGTGCCAGTGACCGGGCAGCTCATGTGATCGGAGTCGAATTAAATAAAGATGCCGTAAAGGATGCCATAATTAATTCAAAAGAAAATAAGATTTCAAATGCGAGATTTTATCCGGGGGATGCCGGAGAGTTTATGACAGGGATGGCTGCAAAGGGAGACCGGGCTGATGTAGTATTTATGGATCCACCCCGCAGTGGCAGCACAAAGGAATTTATGGATGCCATGATAAAGATGTCTCCTGATCGCATTGTATATATATCCTGCAATCCGGCTACTCAGGCCGATGATTTGCAATACCTGACAAAACATGGCTATAAGGTCAGAAAAATAAAACCGTTTGACCTCTTTCCATGGACCGAACATGTAGAGACCTGTTGTTTGCTCGAACGATTTCGAAATGCAAAGGATCATGTCACGTTTACACTTGATATGGAAGACTATTATCGGATTAAGGACGCGGAGGCAGATAAAGAAAAACGATAATACAAACTAATCGTATTTGGTCAGCTGATGGTAATAACTAAGCAAGCGTTGCAAAGTTGTGTCATCTGCGCTTTGAGTGTTCTTTATCAGTTCAAATAAGATAGGATCACTATTTTTATGGATGTTTATTACATCAGGGGAAATATCATCTGTTTCTCCTGATAAATAGGCAACTGATGTATTCATTTTCTCCGCTATCGATAGTATGACCTGTGGAGAAGGACTGCGGTCACCTGCTTCATATGAAGTACAGTTTCTTTTATAGGTCTTTGGGAGCTTTTAAACAACCCCGAATTTAATTGCCTCGAATTCGAGGCAATTAAAAAGGAATCAGGGGATAACGGTTTTGTAATGCCCCCTAAACGATGGATAGAAGTTACCGGAGTGGTGGGGATTGTCAGTAAACAAGGACGGTATGCAGCAACATATGCTCACAGAGACATAGCATTTGAATTTGCTTCTTGGATTTCTCCTGAATTTAAATTGTATATCATAGAGGATTATCAGAGGCTTAAAAATGATGAGAATAGTAGATTATCTCTTAATTGGAACCTAAATCGTGAAATAGCCAATTTGGCGGTATCAGTATAGCAGTTTATACATCGGACTTTGAAAATGATTTTTTATCTTTAACTGATATTGCAAAATACAAAAGTGATGATGCAAATGCGACGATATGCAATT
>CADBFE010000115.1 GCA_902793845.1 uncultured Lachnospiraceae bacterium
ACTCGGAAATCTCTCAAAGGATTTTGATGCAACAAACAAGATCGCTGATAATATCGTATTTAATTCAAAAGATGCCATGTCAAGGAATGGTGCAAATGATTTAATATTGCACATGAACCTAAAAATGGAAGCTTATGTAAGACCTGACGGAACGACGATAGAGGGCGACAGGCTCTCTGAAAAGTATAAAGCAGAGTTCCTTAAAAACAATGTGGATCCTCTTACAGACAAAGAGAGAGAGATTCATTATAAAAGGGCTACGGCAAAGCCTGCAGATATAGAGAGTCTGTACGGAATAAAGATCGGTCAGACAGGGCAGCTTGAGATACCTGATAAAGATGTATATAAGCAAAAGAGTAACAGTCAGATTGAAAGTTCCCTTAATGACATTGTCAATTACAAGGCCACAGTATCAGAGATGATATTTGAGGCAAAGGAAAAGATGACACGTCTTGAGGAACTTAAAGCTTACAAGGCCAATAATACAAAAGAGTTTATGGCTATGTATAATGCAGTAAAGAAAGCAAGCGAATTAAGTTCCGAGTATAGTCCGGAGGAAATAGGTCAGACTCTTGATAAGCTGGAAAAGGCTTCAAAAGCATACGTCAAGGCAAAGATCGAAGACAGCAGATTTGCAGGACGTCACGGAAACGGTGCCGAGAGAGTAGCATTTGCAAATGACATGATCACATTTGCAGATGAAAAAGGAAAGGCAATCACCGGTAAGATAACCGTAAATATAGATATTTACGATACTGTAGACCGCCAGGCAAAATCAAAGTATACAATTAAAGAAAAGACTGTCAGGGAGAAGACAGATATCAATGAGCTCCGTGAAGAACTTGAGCAGGAGAATCCCGTTAAGCAAAAGAGGAGAAACAGTATCACAAAAACTGTAAAGAAAAGCGATCCTGTAAAAGTAAAAGATAAATTTAACGAGATCTAAAACAGGCACAAGAACGGGGTATAAAAGAAGGGAGAGACAGGCATGTCAGTTGTTGCAGGATTTATGGTTCCTCATCCACCCATGATAGTAAAGGAAGTGGGACATGGAAGTGAAGAGCAGGTCAGAAAAACAATAGAGAGCTATGAGAAAGTTGCTGATGAAATATCAGCCATAGCCCCTGACACGATCATAATCACAAGTCCACATTCTGTAATGTATGCTGATTATTTCCATATCTCTCCCGGAAAAAGTGCAAAGGGGAGCTTTATGTCATTTGGAGCCCCTGAAGTAAAGTTTAATGAAGCGTATGACAGCGAACTTGTAGATGTAATTGATGAGCTGGCTGTCAGAGATAGCCTTAATGCAGGAACAATGGGAGAGAGGGACAGCAGTCTCGATCATGGAACGATGGTGCCTCTTTATTTTATCAGGCAGAAGTATAAAGGCGGAAAGATTGTGAGAATCGGACTGTCGGGTCTGCCGTTTTCCGACCACTACAAACTGGGACAGCTCATTAAAGAAGCCGTGGGAAAACTTGGCAGAAAAGCAGTATTTGTCGGAAGCGGAGATCTCTCTCATAAGTTGCAGACATACGGACCATACGGATTTGCAGAGGAAGGGCCCGTATATGACAGGCGCATAATGGACGTATGCGGCAGAGGCGCATTCGGAGAACTGTTTGATTTTGATGAACATTTCTGTGAGAAGGCGTCAGAGTGCGGTCATCGTTCATTTATCATAATGGCGGGAGCGTTTGACGGAGAGAATGTTAAAGCAACAGAGTATTCCCATGAAGATGTGACCGGCGTAGGATACGGTATATGCAGCTTTTATCCGACAGGCGAAGAGAGTAGTGACAGAAAATTTCTTGACATATATCTTAATAAGAGTCTGAAAGAGCTGGAAGAAAAAAGATCAAAAAGTGACCCGTATGTAAAACTGGCAAGGAAAACCATAGAGGAATACATACTAAACGGAAATATTATCGACGTGCCGGATAACCTGCCAAAAGAGATGATAAGTAAAACGGCAGGAGCTTTTGTTTCGATACATAAGCAGGGAAATCTCCGGGGCTGTATAGGTACTATACTGGCTACAAGAGAAAATATAGCAAAAGAGATAATCGGCAATGCCATAAGTGCATCAACAAAGGATCCGAGATTTAATCCCATAAAAGCTGACGAGCTTAAATGGCTTGATATAAATGTGGATATTCTCGGTGAGCCTGAGGATATTGATTCGGAAGACATGCTGGATGTAAAGAGATACGGAGTTATCGTAACAAAAGGATTTAAGAGAGGGCTTCTGCTTCCGGACCTTGACGGCGTTGATACCGTAAAGGATCAGATAGCGATAGCAAAGAGAAAAGCTGGGATACCTGAATATGAAGATGTCTCTCTCCAGAGATTTGAAGTAATCAGACATTATTAAAATATGGCTAAATGTAAAGTGTGCTTCAGGCACTGTGACATAAAAGAAAACGGCACGGGATTTTGCGGAGCAAGGACATGCAGAGACGGTGAAGTGATTGCGTCAAATTACGGGCGCATCACGTCTATAGCTCTTGACCCTATTGAGAAAAAACCCATTGCAAGATTTTGTCCCGGTTCAAAGATTCTGTCAGTCGGCAGCTACGGATGTAACTTAAGATGTCCGTTTTGTCAGAACAGCGATATCTCATGGTCCGATTATGCCCTCAGTCTTAAAGACAATGAGGATGGCGACGGGTTCAGGATTATTATGCCCCGGGATCTTGCTGACCTTGCATATCATTACAGGGACGCCGGCAATATAGGCGTGGCATTTACATACAATGAGCCATTAATCGGATATGAGTACGTTCGCGATACGGCAAAGCTTGTACATGAAATGGGGATGAAAAATGTCCTCGTATCAAACGGAACAGCAGAATTAAGTATCCTTGATGAAATAGGACCGTACATTGATGCGATGAATATAGACCTTAAGGGATTTACAAAAGATTATTACGATAAAACCCTCGGCGGCAGTTTTGATATGGTAAAGAAATTTATCGAAAGAGCCGTGACATATTCCCACGTGGAGCTCACGACACTCATAGTACCCGGTGAAAATGACTCTGATGAGGAGATGCGGAATATCTCTTCATGGATAGCAGGTCTTAAAAATGCAAAGGGTGACGTCATCGGAGAGAACATACCCCTACATATATCCAGATTCTTTCCAAGATTTAAAATGACCGACCGTCCCGCCACGGACGTATCCCATATCTATCACCTGGCGGACATCGCAAGAGAGAAACTAAAGTATGTTTATACGGGGAATTGCTAAATCTTGCCAAATTTCTTAAATTTTCACACAAAAATCATCATTTTCCCCTGATTTTGTATTATAGTAATATAGGCGTCTTAAGGGCGTACCTATATTATTTTTTTTTATAGGGAATATAATTAGGAAATTTTTCGACAGGAGGATGATTTAAAGTGATCGTCGAAGTAAAGAATCTGACCAAGAGGTACGGGTCCCACACGGCAGTCAGCGACCTTTCCT
>CADBFE010000116.1 GCA_902793845.1 uncultured Lachnospiraceae bacterium
AAGATAAAGGTGAAAGGAGTTCTTTATGGGTGATAAGTTTGATATACAGGAATACATGACAAAGGGCGTGGAACGTATAGTAGCGGATGCCATAAAGGCGACTTTAAAGGATCCGAAAGAAAGTGCGTTTATGCTTAAGTTTGCCTCGGCAAGCAAAAAAGCATCATCAAAGCGTAAAGAGGCAGAGGAAAACGGTGAGCATATCCCTCCGTTTCTGATCGCCAGTATAACAAGTAAATGCAATCTCCACTGTGCCGGATGCTATTCAAGATGCAATCATGCCACAGTTGACTCGGAGCCTGTCAGCCAGCTGACGGATGAAGAGTGGTTTAAGATATTTGACGAGGCGGATGATCTGGGTATCAGTTTTATCCTGCTCGCAGGCGGAGAGCCTATGCTGCGCAGAGGAGTCATAGAAGCTGCCGGTAAAAAGAAGAATATCTTATTCCCTGTCTTTACAAACGGTACATTTATGGATGAAAAATATTTTAATCTGTTTGATGAAAGCCGCAACCTGATCCCGATAATGAGTATTGAGGGCAGGAAAGAGCTTACGGATACAAGAAGAGGCCCCGGAGTATATGACAAGCTTATCAGCAACATGGATGAACTGAAAAAACGTGGCCTGATATTCGGAGCATCGGTTACCGTTACAAAAGAAAATGTCAGGGAAGTTACATCAGACGATTTTCTGAAGGAGCTGTCAGGCAGAGGATGCAAGGCAGTCATATATGTGGAGTTTGTACCTGTCACCGAGGAGAGCCGTGATCTGACTCCCGGTGATGATGAGAGAGAATACCTTAAGCAGAAGATATCCCGGCTTAGGGAAGAGGCACCGGAGATGGTATATATCTCATTCCCGGGCGATGAGAAGAGCTCAGGCGGATGTGTAGCAGCCGGCAGGGGATTTTTCCATATTAATTCCCATGGTGGTGCAGAGCCGTGTCCGTTCTCACCTTATTCAGATGTGAATATTAAAAATACATCACTGCGTGAAGCCATGCACTCACCGCTATTTATGGCGCTGCAGAGCGGAGATATCCTTATGGACGATCATGAAGGCGGATGCGTACTTTATGAAAAACGTGAGCTTGTTGAACAGCTTATGAAAAAGCAATCATAATTTTATTCGTTTTTTTATTTCATTTTTCCCCTCCAAAAGGCATTCTTTATTATGTAAAAAGAGTGCCTTTTTTTATTTGTTTTGTGCTATGGATACCGAAAATATGAAACTGTTTTCAGAAAAATAAAAACTTTATGGAAATGGTTTGACGGTATATGTTAAAATTTCAAAGTGAGGGTATTGTTTGCCCTTTTGTTCAAAATAAAAAAACAGGGGATAGAATAATGGATAGAAAGAACAAGATTAAAAACAAGTGGAGCATTTTTAAGGAAAACAATCCGAGCGCACATGTTTTCCTGACTATCGTAATCATCAACGTCGTATTTGTACTCGTATCATCGGCACTTCTCATTTTCCTGCCGGAAAACCAGGGCAGAGGATTTTTCGAGATGATTCGATTTGCATTTACCCTGATGGTAAACCCAAGTGGACGTTATATTTACAGTGATTATCCGATATCACTTATTATCACAACAGTCGTTGTACTGCTTGGTATGATCTCGTTAACAGGTGGTACAGTCGGTTACGTTACTTCTATTATTAACGGTATCCTCGAGAGAGCGGCCAACAGCAAGAGCAAGATCGATCTTGAAAATCATATCGTTATCCTTAATTACAATAACCGTGTACCCGCACTCATTCAGGATTACTGCTTTGATGATGTGGACAGCACATATATCGTAGTGCTTTCAAATCTTGAAAAGGATTATGTCCAGGAAAAGATTAACCTCTCTTACGCTGAGAAGAGAAAGAAGCGTTTTAAACATATCATTGTCCGTGACGGTGATCCCATGTCGAAAATTGATCTCGACAATATTTCATTATATAAAGCAAAGACAGTACTCATAATGATGCCCGATGCTGACTCTGATTCAAACGAGACAGCTGAGCGCATATCAAAAGCAAATATTGAGACTACAAAGCTCTTCATGTTTGTATCTCTGTATCTGTCTGATTACGGCGTCGGAAACAAAAAGAATATCATCGTTGAGTCAGGTTCCCAGGATATGGAATATATGATCGGCGAATACAAGATTGACGAAGACAAGCAGGTTACTGTCCCGGTGAATTTTGATGATATCATCGGTAAAGTTCTTGCAATCACATCCATCATGCCTTCGCTCCACGATGTACTCCGTATACTGTTTAGTTTTGAGGGTGTTGAGATGTATATCAAGGATAAGCCTGATATCAGCATCCTTGATGAACTTAAGGAGAGCCGTTCGGCGCTGCCTCTCTACGACTACGGTGACAAGCGTATATACGTTGCGGAAGATGAAGATGAGATCGGACGCATCGGCAAGGCGGATCTCTCAGTCCTTTCAAAGCTTGTCTCAAAAACTGAGACAAATGTAGTCTTTGCTAAAAATTCTATCCTCATAATCGGCGTCAGCGAAAAGCTGACTCACATCATGGAGAGCCTGGCATCGTTTGCTGAGGAGTATGGCAACGATATATTTGTCCTCATAGCAGATACCGCAGAAAAGAGAGAAGTTCTTGAAAACTACTATTCAGATCCGAAGTTTTCAAAGATACTCGATACGGAAAATCATGGGCCGGTAATCATTGAGGATATCTATCATCCCCAGGAACAGCTTACTGAGGATATGCTAAGGGGTATTCAGACAATCCTCTTCCTGTCAGATGAGACTGCAGAGAGTGAGCATATAGATGAGAAACCGCTTCTCTTCTGGAGTGGACTCAGAAATGTGAATCGCAAGATTGAGAGCCAGGATATGATAGTCGAGGTGCTCTCAGCACAGAACCATCGTATGATTGAGAAGAAGAACAAGGACCAGATAGTTGTCAGCGACAGTTTCCTCGGCCACTTCTATGCTCAGCTTGGTAAAGACCCCGGACGTCTTGATATCATGAAGGACTTCCTCTCAACAGGAGATGATCCTGAGGAAGAGGCAGATGATGCAAATCAGAATGATGTTGACCTCCTCGTACTTAATACAAAGACATTCTGCGCACCTGATGTTATGTCAAAAGAATTTGGAACAAAGAGAGAGTTCGTATTATGGATGTACCAGGCTACAGATGGCGAGTATCTACCTATCGGATGTATCAAGGATAATGTCACATATATGTTCTCCCGTACAGAATCCAAGGACGACGCCCTCGACAGTTCTGCATGGCTCGGCATGGAGGAAAATCAGGTTCTCTTTGGCAACGGTCAGAAGTTCAAAGTAGAGGATATGGATGAGCTGATACTTGTTAAGAATAATAAGTAATGATAAAAT
>CADBFE010000117.1 GCA_902793845.1 uncultured Lachnospiraceae bacterium
ATTCGTTGAGACAGAGGTACGTCCTATGGGCCGTGATACCATGGGTGTAATCGGTATGAGTCTCCGTGAAGACGATGAGGTAGTCGGCATGCAGCTCGACCATCAGGGTGGTTCACTCCTCGTAGTTACATCAAACGGTATTGGTAAGAGAACAGCAATTTCTGAATTCCCTACTCACCACAGAGGCAGCAAGGGTATCAAGTGCTACAAAATAACCGAGAAGACCGGCGATATCATCGGCGTAAAGGCAGTTAATGATGATCATGAGATAATGATGATCACATCTGCCGGAATAATCATCCAGATCAGGATGGCTGATGTCAGAGTAATGGGCCGTGATACTTCAGGTGTGAAACTGATCAACCTCGATGAGGGTACTACAGTATCCCAGATTGCAAAAGTCCGTGAGAAGATAAGCGATGAAAACGGAACAGAGGAATCCATAGACGAAGTGTTAGATGAAGTAATCAGTGATGAGACACCGATAGAAAATCCTGAGGATACTTCTGAAGAATAAAATGACGTCCTGAAAGGAGAAACGCCTATGAAAAAATCATTTGCACTTATAATAATTTTACTTGCAGCACTCTTTGGAGTTGCCTCATTTGGCGGATGCTCCGCATCAGACAACGGTGGCGGTAGCAGTTACGATGATCCTGTTGATTACTACGGATGCCCTAACTCAAAGAGAATTAAGAAGCTTAATCTTAAGAAGAGCAGAAGATAATTTATATTTGTGATAAACAAAAAATACCGGTTCCACGCTGAGCTGACCGCAATGCGTGAAACCGGTATTTTTTTGCATTTAATATATTGTTAAGAAGATTTGATAAAATTACTCTGCAAATTTGATTTTGTAAACAATATATCAATAGATTTATTTTTAAAAGGTGTTATAATCATTATTTGCGTAAAGAAATAAACGGAGTAAAAATCATGGAAACATATTCAATTTTAAAAGATCTGGCAATAATACTTGTAGTAGCAAAGACATTTGGTCTAATCGCACGAAAGTGCAAGGCTCCGATGGTAGTGGGAGAGATAATCGCAGGACTCGTACTTGGTCCTGTCCTTCATATCCTCGAGCAGACTGATTTCCTCACATATATGTCTGAGATAGGTGTCATACTGATCATGTTTTCGGCAGGACTTGAGACAAATCTTGAGGAGCTTAAAAAATCCGGTTTTCAGGCATTCATGATAGCATGTGTGGGAGTCGCGGTACCCTTTGTCGGCGGAGCCTTATTATATATAGCATTTCACGGATTTGACGGATTCGGAACCGAAAACTTTTTCAGAGCCTTGTTTATAGGAAGTATCATGACGGCAACAAGTGTCGGAATTACCGTGGAAACCTTAAGAGAGCTTGGCTATCTGAAGGGAAGTGTAGGCCAGATCATATTATCAGCGGCTATAATCGATGATGTCATCGGTATTGTGGTGCTCACCCTCGTCATAGGACTTAAGGATACTGAGACAAAGCCGTCGACGGTACTTTTACATACTCTGCTTTTCTTTGTATTTGCATCACTTGGAGGAATCCTTATATACAAACTCTTTAAAAAATTCGATGCGAGATATCCTCACTCAAGGCGTATACCTATTTTAGGCTTTGCACTTTGCTTTGGTATGGCATATCTTGCTGAGCAGTATTTCGGAATAGCGGATATCACGGGAGCTTATGTTGCCGGTATCATCCTCTGCAACAGCAAGGATGCGGACTATATTGACAGAAAGGTTTCTGTCAGCAATTATATGATCTTCGGTCCAATATTCTTTGTGCTGATCGGTATAAAGACTGACCTCTCATCACTTACCATGGATATGCTCTGGTTCTCACTGGCATTTGTGGCAGTGGCACTCATCTCCAAAGTCATCGGATGCGGTCTATGCGCAGCATGCTTTAAGCATAAATTCATGGAGTGTTTAAAGATAGGTGTCGGTATGATGACAAGAGGTGAGGTTGCTCTTATCATTACACAGAAGGGTATAAGCCTCGGATTTATTGATACGACTTATTTTTCAGCGGTTATTTTGCTGATAATTATCTCAAGTATTTCAGTGCCTATACTGCTAAAGCTTTTATATGCAAAGTCACCGGATACGGATGTGGTGGCGTAATATATGATATTTAATGACATGGATAATATTCCCCCGGAACGGTCGCCTGTTCGCCGACAGTCTCAGCCATTCGAATTAGAGTGGCAATTTTGAGAAAAACTCAACGCTTCGCGTCTCAAACAGCTTTCTCAAAATTGCCAATTCGAATGACGAGACTCTTCGGCTCTCGGCTAATTGTTCCGGGAGAATATGTATCCATGTATATAAACTACATATGGGATAGAGAAGAAAATACCATCAATAATGGTATTTTTTAATTTAAGAGAGAAAATGAATGTGTGATATAATTTTGTAAAAATACAAATGTATTTTATGAAGTGTTTATATATAAGGGATAAGGATATGAAAATCAGAATTACGAAAATAATATGTAAAATATCTGCTTGTATGTTAGCTACGATAGCAATATGTACTACAATATTCACTGTAAATACAAAGGATGTATATGCCACAGACGGTGTAGCGATAAATGAAACAAACTTTCCCGATGCCAACTTCAGGGCGGTAATTTCGGGACCTGATTATGACAGAGATGGCAACGGTATCCTTGACGCAAGTGAGATTGCGCTGACAATAAACATTTACTGTGAAGGTATGGGCATTACATCATTAAAGGGTGTTGAGTATTTCACTGCGCTTCAGGGACTATGGTGCAAGGACAATGCCATATCGACCATGGACCTTAGTAGCAACAAGAATCTTCACGGAGTATGGTGCTCAGGCAATTTATTTACATCCCTTGATTTCTCAGCCAATCCGGAGCTTGAGTGGGTATACTGCTATGACTGCAATCTGACATATCTTAATGTATCAAATAATCCCAAGATGGCATTTATAGAATGTAATACAAATCCCCTGTCATCCCTTGATGTATCAAACTGTCCGCTCCTTGAGCACCTGACATGCGGTACCTGTAATTTAACGAGCCTGGATTTAAGCAACAATCCTGAGCTCTCACATCTTGATGCATTTTCAAACAGCCTGACGAGTCTCGATGTATCACATAATCCAAAGTTAAAAAGACTTGATATATGGAATAACCAGGGACTTGGCAGTATAGATGTCAGCAATAATCCGGGACTCCAGTATTACAACTGTGCATACAACGATGCATATACAATAGATGTGAGCAACAACCCGGAGCTGAATAAACTCATATGCAGCTACAACAATCTCACCAGCCTTGATTTATCAGGCAATCCAAAACTCGTATATCTCGACTGCGCATGCAACAGTCT
>CADBFE010000118.1:0-6999 GCA_902793845.1 uncultured Lachnospiraceae bacterium
CTGCTGCATGCCGTCATAGTGAACAGTGTCATACCATGCATTTTCAAAAAAGTCTCCGGCGAGATTCAGGTCATCGTCTGTCCCTGAGATGATGAGCTCTCTTGCGTACATTCCCATGAGCCTCTTTGACATCACGCCCTCTTCGTTAACAGCTTTTCGAAATACTCCGAGGTCTCTGCTGCTGTGGAGGGAGGTGGGCATATGAAAGATTTCTATGTCGCTGTCATAGATCACAGGGTTTATATTAACCATCTCATGTATGGGCTCTATCCACGTAAAGGTCCTGAGTCGCTTAAATAATTTGGGACGGTATTCCTTTTCAAAGTTCTCTGTTGTGGGAAATTCATGCCTGTTTACATAGAGCATCTGGACCATTTCAATCTCCTTCAGGAGATTGGCTTTCAGCATCATGAATTTTTGACGGTTTTCCTCGTCAAGCACTTCGTCTGCGTCAGCACTGTAGATATATTCCATTGTGCAACGCTCAAATGCGTAGTTTCTCGCTGCGGAAAAGTCGTCCCCCCACTTAAAATCGTATATTTTTGCATTATAGCCTGCTGCGATTTCTTTTGTCCTGTCTGTCGACCCCGTATCAACTATGACCAGCTCATCGTACAGACCGGCCAGGCTGTCAAGACACCTTTTAAGTACCTGTTCTTCATTTTTAACAATCATGCAGAGCGATACTGTGATCATTTGTAATCCCCCTTTGCGGACAGTGAACTATTTAACCTCTTTTGCTGCTTCCGCCTTTGTATGTCTTATGACCATCTCTCCGATTCCTATGATGATAAAGATCGTCGGAGTACATATACACTGCTGATAGCAGAAATGGCTGTGTATGTGAACAGACCAAGGACTCCCTCAGCAACCAGCATATTGAGCCATTCATTATGGGCACATGCAAGCTGGAGACCGTGGTAATAGGATGCAACCTCCTCGGCACAGTATGTATCCATACTGTATGCAAAACAGTCAGGACCCACACCGATAAAGAAGTCCTTGAGCGAAGAGTGTGAAAAGGCTTTCACGGCCATACGCCAGTTAAAGCCTCGGCAGTTACCCCAGTCTATATTGAAATCAAGGAATGATATGTTGTAGAGAGCCGATGATGCAGGGAACATGCGGTTTGTGACCATCACAATGAGTATGACTGTCACTGTTATCACAAGACATGCTGCTACAACCATCACGACTCTGAGAAATTTAAATTTTTTGATATCAAACGAACATCTGCCTGTTTTTTCGTCTGTTGTCTTTAACAGTACTATGTCATAGACAATGTAGAGAGCCAGTACGGCTAACAGGGCGATGAGCATAAACGTGGATTTATTTACGAAATTAGTGATCTTTTCCTCGCCGGTGATCAGTGTGATCATGCGCTCCGGAAACATTGTCTGGAGTATGCCGATAAATCTGAATGTCAGGAGGAATATGAGTGACAGTTCCAAAAATCTCTTGAATCCCTGATTGCTCTCAATTGCAAACCAGAAAAATACCATCATGATGAGCATGATAGCCACGTAAGCACTGTCGCTGTTTACGGTACAGAGTGATGCGGCGCCCAGTGCCACAAATATACCTGACAGTATCCTTGAGACCTTTCTGTCATCATTGTAGTACCAGAACATGCCAAAGGGCAGGATGAGCACGGCATAACTTGAATACCATGTGGTCTGGCCGAGGGTTGATACGAACTTCTCAATATATTCATCTGCCAGCTTTATGTATGATCCGTCCTCCTGTATGTTTTCATAAAGCCTTAAAAAATCGATATCGAATCGCTGGAGTACGGCGATCAGATATACGATGCCGCCTGCAAACATGGCACAGATCATTGTTGTCGGATTCCAGTCCCAGAATTTCGATACAAAGAAATATGCAAATATAAACAGCAACTGACTGGCAAAGCCCATATACCATCCGCCGTAACCCATAGATGCCATTGATTTGTCATGGGCAAAGAGAAATGAGATAAACGAGATCATCATAAAAGCCATGACAGCCACATCTGTTGAGGATGCATGGGTGATATATTTTCCGAATATATCTTCATCCATGTGGGCACACAGATACAGGATAAAGAGGATGAGAAGCAGCGCCATAACTGTCCATCCGAGGTAGAAAAAGAAGTGATATTTTGCATCTCCCATATTGAGATATTTCTTCTCCATATAGAGAGGATAAATCACAAGCATGGCAAATACATATACACTGACAACCATTTTTATCAGATAATCGGTTGTCTGCTTAAAAGCCGTCTCTTTTGTATTTTTCTTTCCTGACCCTGAAGGCCTCTTTCCTTTTGATGACATGATAATAAACCTCTGAAAATATATTATTACGGTTAAAATTATATATTATGTACACGATTCTTACAAACGATAAAACATGTTATACTATATGCATACTGACGCGTCACAGTTTTATCCATACGGAGGAATATATATGTCTGAAGAGAAAACATCAACAGAACAGAAACTGGCAATAGAGAGGACTGAACTCTCCCATGAGAGAACGGGACTGTCTATCATAAGAACAGACCTTTCGTTTAATAATACAAAGCTCTCTGTGGAGCAGACCCATTTATCATTTCTCAGAACGGTGGTATCACTGCTCGGCAGCTCGGCTACCATATATATGGGCCTTCCGGCCATAGGCGTATCCCGGATGTTCAGTACATGTCTGGCTGTATTTCTCCTTATCAGTGCTGTATATTTCTTTATCAAGGATATGCTCACCTATCCCAGATTAAAAAAAGAAATAGCCAGAATGGAAAAGCGCAAGGAAGAAATAATTGCGTCATATCCCACTCTGGCCGGTAGTCTGATTGATGATGATGGTAAGTGATTACTCTGTAAATAAAGGTGTAGAGTAGTATCTGTCTCCGCTGTCAGGGAGGAGAGCTACGATCACTTTGCCTTCATTCTCGGGCTTCTTTGCATACTCGATGGCTGCGTGGAGAGCTGCTCCGGAAGAGATACCTACAGAGATGCCTTCTTTTCTTGCAAGGAGCTTTGCTGCGGCAAATGCATCCTCATTTTTGGCTCTGAATACTTCATCATATACCTTTGTATTAAGGACATCAGGCACGAATCCTGCGCCGATTCCCTGGATCTTGTGAGCGCCTGCCTTACCCTCAGAGAGAACCGGAGAATCATCGGGCTCAAGTGCCACTACCTTCACATTTGCATTCTGCTCTTTCAGATATTCTCCTGTACCTGTAACAGTACCGCCTGTACCTACGCCGGCGATAAATATATCAACTTTTCCGTCTGTATCTTTCCAGATCTCCGGACCCGTTGTCGCTTTATGTACTGCAGGGTTTGCAGGGTTTACAAACTGACCGGGGATAAAGCTTCCGGGAGTCTCTTTTGCGAGCTCATCAGCTTTTGCGATGGCGCCCTTCATACCTTTGGCTCCCTCGGTAAGTACGATCTCTGCACCGTATGCTTTAAGTATATTTCTGCGCTCCACACTCATTGTCTCAGGCATTGTGAGGATGATGCGGTATCCCTTTGCAGCTGCGATGGATGCAAGGCCGATACCTGTGTTGCCGCTTGTAGGCTCGATGATTACTGAGCCCTCCTTCAGGAGACCTTTCTCCTCAGCGTCCTCGATCATGGCTTTTGCGATACGGTCCTTGACGCTGCCTGCCGGATTGAAATACTCAAGTTTTGCAAGGATTGTAGCCTTTAATCCGAGCTCTTTCTCGATATTAACGAGCTCTACTAAAGGAGTGTTTCCGATTAATTCCAGTGTACCCTTATAAATGTTTGACATAAAAATACCTTCCTTTCATAAAAAAATAAGATATGAAGAAATTATAAAATCATTTACCTACCATGTCAATAGGTTTTAACGTGAGCCGCCATCTGACAATTGCCGTGCCTATGATTATCACGTATCCGATGATGCTGGCTGAGCGGGACCGGGGTCTCGTTTAGGAATATGATGCCAAGGAGCGCCGCAAAAATGACTTGCATATAGTCAAATACAGACAGTTCTTTAGCCGGGGCATACTTGTATGCCGTGGTGATGGAAAACTGTCCAAGGCTTGCAGAGAGACCGGCGAGTATGAGACATGCCCACTGGCGTACTGTCATGGGATGAAAGTGCAGTATCAGGTAGGGTGCGGTCACGAGACATGAAAATAACGAAAAGCACATAACTATGACAGGGGTTCTCTCCCCTTTGCCACCCAGTTTTCTGACAAACACATATGCCGTACCGGCACCGAATCCGCCGTAGAGTCCGACGAGGGCCGGGACTACAGACATACTGCCGCCGGGCCTGATTATAAACAGGGCACCGATAAAGGCGATTATGGTCGCGATGATATCAACCGCTGTGGGTATCTCCTTTAATATAAATATGGAGAGTATTATGGCAAAAAACGGTGAGAGCTTGTTTAGCATATTTGAGTCTGCTATGCCCAGACGGTCTATGGCATAAAAATTGCAGATCAGTCCGCTGGTTCCGAATATGCACCGGCACGCGATGTCGCCAAAGCATCCTTTCTTTATGCGAAATTTTTCTTCACTCTTCATAAGGGGAAAGAAAGCCACAATGGCCGCAAATGCATTGCGGAAAAAAGCTTTCTGCATGGTGGGCACATCGCCGGATATACGCACAAAAAATGTCATCAGTGAGAATCCGAATGCAGCCAGCATTATGCATAAAATGGCTTTAACTTTTGAACTTCGGTTTCCGTTATCCTTTTTTTGATCTGTTATATTTTCGTTCATAGGTATCAGTATAAACCAATTGTCAATATATGGGTAATTTTGTGACTAAATTATGTTGAACAGAGCCTCGGATTTCTTGTATCATATATATTGCATTATTTTGGAGGATAATCATATGGGAAAGATTTTTAAATTTAACAAGGATGTGGATACCGATCAGATCATAGCATCCCAGTATCTGCTTTATCCTACCATCGACGAGATGAAGGCTCATACCTTCGAATCATTAAACGGCGATTTTGCATCATCCGTAAAACCAGGTGATTTTGTTGTGGCTGATGAAAACTTCGGTTGCGGATCTTCGAGAGAGCAGGCACCGTCTGTCCTAAAGGCTCTCGGGGTAAAGGCAGTGATTGCTAAATCATTTGCACGTATTTTTTATCGTAACTCCATCAATATAGGTATGCCCGTAATAGTCAGCAAGGAACTCTACGATGCTGTAAATGACGGAGACGAGATGGAACTCGATCTGGATAATGGCATCATAAAGGCAGGCGGCAGGGAATATGCCTGCACAAAGCTTCCTGCAAAGATGCAGGCCATACTTGATCAGGGCGGACTGATAGCTTCGCTTAACAGGGAGGATTAAACAATGGGAATGACAATGGCAGAGAAAATCATCGCCCTTGCAGCCGGTGTAAAGGAGACAAGAGCGGGAGATATAGAGACCGTAACTCTTGATAAGCTCATGAGTAATGACGGTACGACCCATTTAACGATTGACATGTTTAACAATAAAATAAAGAATCCCCGGATAGCAGATCCCGGGAAACTCATCTGGATAGTGGATCATAATATACCGGCAGACAGCCCAAAGACCGCCGCATCCCAGAAAAAGATGAGGGATTTTGCAAAAGAGCACGGCATTAAATTTTATGAGGGCGAGGGTGTATGCCATCAGGTAATGATGGAAAATCATGTCCGCCCCGGAGAGCTCATATTCGGAGCTGACTCCCATACATGTGCATACGGTGCTCTCGGAGCTTTCGGTACAGGCGTTGGCTGTACAGATTATCTTTATGCTATGGTTACAGGCCAGTCATGGCTCCTGGTACCCGAGACGATCAGGTTTAACTTAAAGGGAAGGCTTAATGACGGCGTATACGCGAGAGACCTTATCCTCTGGATAATAGGCAGGATAAGTGCTAACGGTGCCAACTACAAAGCGATGGAATTTGGCGGTGAGGGACTTAAGACATTAAACATGGCTGACAGGATATCGGTCTGCAACCTCTGTGTTGAAGCAGGTGCCAAGACAGCCCTTATGGAAGTGGATGATATCGCCCTTGAATATCTTAAGGAGCATGGCAGAGAGCCCAAGGCCATAGTTAAATCAGATGATGACGCAGTATATTCTGAGGTTATTGATATTGATTTGTCAGAGGTTACGCCTGTTGTGGCAAAGCCCCACTTTGTAGACTCTGTCGTACCTGCAAAGGAGTGCCTCGGAATTCATATTGACGAAGCATTTTTAGGTTCGTGCAACAACGGACGTATCGAGGATCTGAGGGCAGGAGCTGCAATCATAAAAGGTAAAAAGGTCGCTCCCAAAGTGAGATTCCTTGTGGTTCCCGCAAGCCGTGCCGTATATAAGCAGGCCCTGCAGGAGGGAATCCTTGAGACATTTATGGAGGCAGGTGCCATCATCATGAACCCCAACTGCTCCGTATGCTGGGGAGCATGCCAGGGAGTCATCGGTGAGGGCGAGACCCTGATTTCGACAGGTACCAGAAACTTTAAGGGCAGAGCGGGACATAAAGACTCGTTTGTATATCTTGCAAGTGCGGCTACCGTCACAGCATCGGCTATAAAGGGTGAGATAACCACAGCAGATATGCTGTAGTATTTGGAGGTATGAGATGAATCAGACATTTGACGCTAAAATATGGGTCCTCGGCGATGATATCGATACGGATATCATCCTGCCCACCGAATATCTCGCATTAAAAACTGTGGACGATATGAAGCCGTACGCTTTTTCGCCACTTCGCCCGGAACTAGCAGGTATGATTAAGCCGGGAGACATGATCGTGGCAGGCAAAAACTTTGGATGCGGATCATCCAGGGAACAGGCTCCCGAGGTAGTAAAAGCCCTCGGCATATCATGCATTGTAGCAAAGTCATATGCACGTATCTTTTTCAGAAATGCGATTAACAACGGACTGCTCCTCATAGAAAACAGTGAGCTCCACGATGCCGTGACAGAAGGCGACACGGCAAAGGTTACTCCGGGTGAGCAGATTGAGTATAA
>CADBFE010000118.1:7034-7647 GCA_902793845.1 uncultured Lachnospiraceae bacterium
ATCCTTGACGCAGGCGGACTGGTAAACGCCATGAGAAAGAAAAACGGTCTGTAAATCGGAGGCATAAAATGGCACATACATTAATAGAAAAGATAATAGGTAATAATGTAAATAAGGACGTAAAGCCCGGAAATATCGTGACGGTAAATGTGGACTGGTGCATGGTCGACGATATCATGGCCCCATTTACGATAAAGAAGTTTGAGGAGATGGGCTTTTCGAAAGTATGGGACCCGGACAAGATCGTACTCATTTACGATCACTTTCTCCCTGCTACCCAGACAGATGACTCAAGACATTTCAGAGAGGCAGATGCATTCGCTGATAAATATGGCATAAAGAATGTCCACAGAACAGACGGAATATGCCACCAGCTCATGACTGAGGCAGGATATGTTAAGCCCGGCGATATAGCATTTGGTACTGACAGCCATACGGTGACTTACGGATGCGTAGGTGCATTCTCCACAGGTATCGGATATACGGAGATGGCAGGTATCCTCGGTACCGGTCAGCTCTGGATAAAGGTTCCGGAGACCATCAGGGTAAACATAAACGGAAAACTCCCCGGTAATGTAACCTCAAAGGATGTGATATTAAGGATTATAGGAGA
>CADBFE010000119.1 GCA_902793845.1 uncultured Lachnospiraceae bacterium
TTTCTGCAACAAGGATGTTCTGCCCAAGATGTATGCCCTCACAGGTCACGGAGAGGTGACGGTAGCTGACTCATTTAAGGATTCCATCTCAAAGCAGAACATTGATTTTGAGGAGATATCACTTATCACAATGGAGGCTGTTCCGGAAGATGCAGACATTATCCTCATTGATTCACCTTTAAGCGATATCTCTGAAAATGAGAAGGATATGCTTACAGAGTATATGAATAACGGAGGAAACATTATCCTCTTAACTGATGTAGTTCAGAACGGCGAGAAACTCACAAATCTTGAGAGCCTTATCGCATCATACGGTATTTACTTAAAGACAGGTTTTGTATGTGACGGAGATTCATCACATTATGCATTTGGTACACCTTATTATCTCCTTCCCGAGCTGGCATCCCATGATATCACTTCGGTAATTGCAGATAACGGATATTATGTACTCCTTGCTCTTGCTCAGGGTATCGGCATAGACGAGACACTGCCTGAGGGCGTGACAGTCACACCTCTCTTAACATCATCTGTTCACGGTTATATCAAGGACCCTGAAGCAATGACCCTTGAGTATGAGGACGGAGACGAGACAGGAGCAATCACTCTTGCCGTAGCAGTTACAAACGATCTCCAGTCATCAAAGATGATGGTAATCGGTACATCAACAATCCTTGATGAGAGCGCAAACCAGATGGTATCAGGCGGAAATGAAGATTTCTTCTTAAATACAATCGAGTGGATGAGCGCCGGAGAAAACGGTGTTGGTGATTATACAATTCATGCAAAGGCACTTGAGAGTGAGTACTTAACAGTCAGTGAAAAAGCAGGCGGACTCCTCAAGATAGTAATGATTGGTCTTGTACCTATCCTGTTCCTTGCATTCGGTATCGTCATCACAGTTAAAAGGAGACGTCAGTAATGAACAGAATAAACAAACTGCTGATACTGGGAAGCGTGCTGCTGTTAGCCGTCATCGCTCTGCTCTTTGTTAAGTCAAAGACAGCAAACGATGGCAATATGGCTCTGCAGGAAGAGACATCTTTAGGAGAATCATATTTCACCGTAAGCCAGAACGAGATAAGCAGTGTCAAAATAGTAAACGGCATGGATACAACAAACCTTGCCAAATCAGGTGAAACATGGACCAACACTGATGATGTAAACTTCCCTCTTAATGTATCAATGGTAGAAGCAATGATTACAACAGCTTCAGATATAAAGAGTGAGAAGATTATAGATACACCGGCAGATATGTCAGAGTACGGATTGTCAGCACCCGGTCTTACAGTAAGTTTTAATGACGGAGCATATGTCCTCTCATTTGGCAACAAATCTGCGATGTCAGAAGAGTATTACATGACATCAGGGGACGGCAGGGTATGCCTGGTCGGATCAGGTGTTTACAATACATTTGCGGTTTCATGGTCCGATCTGGTACAGATGGAAGAGATACCCGATATGACCGGTATAAAGTCCTTTACAGTCCAGGGTGAAAATGCGGATGTAGAGATCCTGAATAAGTCAGAGCTTCCCGAATTTGCAGACAGTACATATGACTGGTATATGAAGGTAGACGGTGAATACAAGCCCCTCGACTCGGCAAAAGCCACCACATTTATGTCAAATGTAACTGACCTTAAGTTTTTAAGCTGTAAGGATTACTACGCAGATTCTCTTGATCTGTATAATTACAAGCTGGACAGGCCGTATTTTACGATCACTGTAGAATATGACGGTGGTACATTTGCCCTGGATGTAGGTACACTTGACGGTCTCTCTCTCTGTGCGAGATTCCCTGATTCAAACATGGTATATGAGATAGACAACAGTCTGGGAGTGACCCTCCTCTATACACCATACGAGGAGATGGCACCGGCCGAGGAAAGTATTTCAGATAATGATACAACTTCCGATAACGTTGTAGTTCAGTAAAAATAACCCATCCCACGCATTGGGGCGGGGCGCGGAGCAGACCCTTAGCGTGGGATGGGTTATTTTTACGAAAACAAAATAATCGAAATACCCTCCCCACCGGCTCGTCCGGCGAGGAGGGTATTTATAAGGGAAATAGGGAGTAAAAATTTATGTGAAGGATTTTAATTATCCCTCAATAGCGATATATTTTGATTCCTCAACCTTTGGTGTCGGATCCTTTTTAGGTACGCACATTGTCAGGACACCGTTTTCAAATTTTGCCTTGATATCCTCCTGTGTAACATCCTCACCAACATAGAAGGACCTGCTGCATGAACCGGTGTAACGCTCGCGGCGTATCACCTTGCCGGATTTGTCCTTCTCCTCTTTATTTTCATTCTGGGAAGCCTTGATGGTCATGTAGCCGTCCTTAAGCTCGGCAGAGATATTTTCCTTGGCATATCCCGGGAGGTCGATCTTGATCTCATAGCCGTTATCATCTTCGCTGATATCGGTCTTCATGATGCCTGTCTGATTGGCAGAGCTCTTTGTGTAAGGTATGCTCGGTGCAAAATCATCAAAAAAGTCAAATAAATTGTCATTGAAAATACTGGGCATTGTCATCATAAGTCATTCCTCCAATCTTTATCTTCATTTATAATTGATAATGTCACCGGGGAAATTTCTTTGTTTCCCTCCTGATGATTACGTTATATCACGATTGTTAGCACTCGTCAAGTGCGAGTGCTAACAAAATATGTGAATTTTTTGTGTTTTCGTTCTTTTAGCTGGGAAGCCTTTTAAATAAAGGGCTTTTGTTGATTAAAATCCGTGTCTTTGTTATCATAATACGGAACAGTTAACATAAATCGGAAATAATTAACCGATAAGCGGCCCTGTTTATTTACAGAAAAAATGATAGATCTGAGTGTGATAGTACCTGTCTACAACATGGCAGGAGACGGAAAACTGAATTACAGCCTTGATTCCCTGGTTAATCAGACCATGAGAAATATGGAGATCATCGCCGTAGACGATAAATCCACGGACAATTCCCTTGATATCCTTAAAGATTATGAGAAAAGGTATCCCGGCAGGGTCAGGGTCATCGCTTCTCCCGAAAACAGGCGGCAGGGTGGTGCCAAGAACCTGGGCCTAAAGGAAGCCGGCGGCAGGTTTATCGGATTTATGGATTCCGATGACTGGATGAAAGAGGATGCTTATGAAAAGATGTTTAACCTGGCCGTGGAGACAGGAGCAGATGCTGTAGGCGTCGACATGAGCCTTGTCAGTGAGCATACCATGACACCGGGGGTAAAGGCCGAGTGCAATAATTCCGGCCAGACAGGCATATTAGATCATGAGACGAGAGAGAGGTTTTTACTTAAGCCCGGACCTCTTGTCACGAAGATATACGCAAGAGAGGTATTTTTTGACAGGCCTTTTGCATTTCCGGAACATATCTCGTATGAAGACAATGCGACGATGACAGATATCGTCATGAGGATAAAGCATTTTGAGTTTATCGCCGAGGCTGACTATTTCTATTATCAGCACGGCAGCTCTACGACGCACAGCATCACAAAGAAAAAGTGTGAGGAGCGTATGGAGGCTATGCGCATTATGTATAATCACTCAAAGGAAAACGGCTCACTCACGGAATATAAGGAAGCCATAGAATATCAGTTTGCAAACATGTTTTACCGCAATACTCTCTTTACATATATGCAGGGCAATATGAAAAAGGAAATATCATTTGTGGAGAATCTTGGAAGGGAGATGACGGACCTGTTTCCTGATTTCAGGAACAATCCCTACTATATTAAAGAAGTAAACAAATATGAGAGGGATCTTATCGACCTGCAGCTAAAGAATACGGGATGGTTTTTCTTCATATATAAACTAAAGCAGATATCAAAGAAGCTTAAGGGAAAATAAAAAGGGTACAAAAAAAGTCCGACCCGAATGGAAATCCATTTGAACCGAACTTTGAGTGCACCGCCAGGGGCTCGAACCCTGGACACCCTGATTAAGAGTCAGGTGCTCTACCAGCTGAGCTAGCGGTGCTTACCGCGAACAAATGTTACTATAACACAATGCAAATAATTGTGCAACTACTTTTTTTAAAAATTTTCAGATTATAATATTTAAGGATAAAAAAGAAAGAGAAAAAAGATGATTTTTGATACACATACCCATTATGACGACGACAGATATGATGAAGACAGGTTCGAGCTGATAGAATCCCTCCGTGATAAAAATGTGGGAATGGTGGTAGATGTATGTGCCACATGGGATTCCATGGAAGATATTAAGGCTCTCACAAAAAAGTATGATTTCATATACGGATCGGTGGGTCTCCACCCCGAGGGTATAATGGCCCTTGAACAGGACGGGGACAGGATAATGAAAGAGATGGAGGATCTCCTCGTAAACGATCCAAAGATGGTGGCCGTAGGTGAGATAGGCCTCGATTATCATTATGATGAGCCGACAAAGGATATACAGATCAAATGGTTTGAGGAGCAAATGAAAATGGCAGCCAGGGTTAAAAAGCCCGTAATCATCCACTCGAGAGAAGCCTGTGAGGATACCATGGAGATACTGCGAAAATATCCTGACGTTAAAGGTGTGATGCATTGCTACTCGTATGCAAAAGAAACGGCAGCAGAGCTCATAAAAATGGGATATTATATCGGAGTAGGCGGTGTGGTTACCTTTAAGAACTCAAAGAAATTAAAGGAGACTGTACAGATGATACCTCTTGATAAGCTGGTACTGGAGACGGACTGTCCGTACCTGGCGCCGGAGCCGTTTAGAGGTACGAGAAACGACTCTTCTCTCATTAAATATGTAATAGAAGAAGTGGCATCCCTAAGGGGCCAGACAGTAAATGAGATAGAGAGTGCATGCTATGAAAATGCGCTCAGGATGTATGGAATAGACAGATAGGAGTATATATGGCAACTCTCGGTTCACCGTCGCAGACAGCGGCGATCATAAACAAATATAATTTTAATTTTAAAAAGAAATTCGGTCAGAACTTTCTGATCGATAAGAGCATGCTGGAAAAAATAGTTGATGCAGCCCTGGTCGGAGAGGATGACTGTGTCCTTGAGATAGGTCCCGGTATCGGTACCATGACCCAGTATCTGGCAGAGCGGGCCAGGAAAGTTATTGCAGTT
>CADBFE010000120.1 GCA_902793845.1 uncultured Lachnospiraceae bacterium
TTTCGGATTATGCGGGTTCGAATCCCGTACCATAAAAAACGTGTCTTGGATAAAGGTGCATACAGCAAAGGTTTTGATGAAGATCACATGTCTGTTAAACATGACCTGCAAAAGCAGGAGCGGAACCCGGGCCGTCTCCCGGGGGCACCTTGATTAAGGAGGAAAACAAAATGTTCGGATTTCTAAGAAAAGAAACAAACAAAACTCTTAACTTATTAAGAGAAGAAGCAAATAAAACATATACAGAAAACGGAGCAGTTACTTATCTTACTACAGAGTCAGACTGCCTTGATTTATTCGCAACAATAGGCGCACTCAGAAATGCTATTGCGGAAGATGTTATAGCAAGATTTCAAAGAGCCTATGCTGAAAATCCTGACCTTGCGATGAAGACACTTTTCTTTGCAAGAGATATCAGAGGCGGCCTTGGCGAGAGAAAGGTATTTAAGACTATCCTTAAATATCTTGCAGTAAATGAGCCTGAGTCTGTAAAGAAAAATATCGTAAATGTCGCAGAGTACGGCAGATACGACGATCTCCTTTCTCTTTTAGGTACACCTGTAGAAAAGGAAGTAATGTCTTATATAAAGAAGACCCTGGAAGAGGATCTTGCTGAGTTAAAGAGAGAAGGTTCAAATGCAAAAATCACTCTTCTTGCAAAGTGGCTCCCTTCTGTAAATACCAGCAACAAGGATGCTGTCAGAAACGGTAAGAAGATAGCAGGAGCATTAAATATGTCTGAAAAAGAGTACCGCAGGGCATTGTCTGCCCTCAGGGCACAGATAAGGATAATCGAGAATAATCTTCGCGAAAAAGATTACACCTTTGATTATATGCTTCAGTCATCAAAGGCTCTTTATAAATACAGAAAAGCATTCCTTAGAAATGATAATGAGAGATATCAGGCTTTTTTGGACAGGGCAGAGAAAAGACCTGCAGTATTAAATACGTCAACACTCACACCCTATGATGTCATAGCTCCCGTAATAAGCAGAGCTGAAATAGGCGAGGACGAGAGACGTGCAATGGATGTGACCTGGAATGCACTTGAAAACTATGCCGGTTCTGATAATTCTCTTGTAGTAGTTGATGGTTCGGCATCAATGTACTGGAATACCAGTCCGTGTCCGGCTGCAGTGGCCCAGTCACTTGCTATATATTTTGCAGAGAGAAATAAAGGCATGTTTCGCAACAACTTTATCACTTTTTCTGCAAATCCCAGACTCGTTGAGATCAAGGGTAGAGATATAGTAGAGAAAGTACGTTACTGCATGGGATTTAATGAATGTGCAAATACTGACATAAAGAAGACATTTGATCTGATCTTAAATACTGCAGTAAAAAATAATTTCTCTCAAAAGGACATGCCTGAGAGATTATACATTATCTCAGATATGGAATTTGACTGCTGCGCCGGAAATGCAGACGTCACAAACTTTGAGTATGCAAAGGCAGAATATGAAAAGTACGGATACAGACTGCCCCAGATAATATTCTGGAATGTAAACAGTCGTAATCGTCAGCAGCCGGTAAAGATAAACGAACAGGGCGTTGCCCTTGTATCAGGCTGCAATCCTCAGATATTTTCAATGCTTAAATCCGGCAATTTGGAACCATACAAATTCATGATGAGCGTCCTTTCATCCATGCGTTATAAAAGGATAGCTGCATGATATAAAAGTAACCGGCCGGGAGAATGTAAGACTCCCGGTCTGAAAGGAAATGATTATTATGAATACAATAGAGATAAAAGGAAAAATTAATACAGCAATCTGCTACGCAAAAGTCGTCGAGGATGAGGCGATAGAGCAGATCAGGAGAATGTGCGATTATCCCATGACAGAGGGGTGTAAGATCAGAATCATGCCTGATGTCCATGCGGGAAAGGGATGCACAATAGGAACAACCATGACTATTAAGGACAAGGCAGTTCCCAATGTAGTAGGTGTTGATATAGGATGCGGTATGTATACCGTAAATTTAGGAAAGCAGGCTATCGATTTAGAGAAGCTTGATATGGCAGCTTTTTATATCCCCTCCGGCCGTGATGTATGGGAGGGCAGAGTAGAGAAGTTCCTTGAGAGATCGCTTGGCACACTTGGCGGCGGTAATCATTTCATAGAGGTAGACCGCGCCGCCGATGGAACACAGTATCTTATCATTCATTCAGGTTCAAGAAATCTCGGCAAGCAGGTGGCAGAGTATTATCAGTCATTGGCTGTAGATCTTGATAAGGGAATAGGCGAGTATCTTGAGGCAAGAGAGGAACTGATCAGAACATACAAGGAGCAGGGCAGACGCTCTGAGATTCAGACTGCACTTAAGGAGCTTTATGAGAAGAAGTATCATGAAGGTGCACTAACCATGCCTGATGAGCTGTGCTTCTTATCTGGCAGATATCTTGATGATTATCTTCATGATGTTGAGATATGCCAGGCATTTGCAAAGAGAAGCCGTGAGAAGATGGCAGAGATACTTATGGAGAAAACAGGTCTTGCCGGCGGCGAGGCTTTCCATACCATCCATAACTATATTGATACAGATGAGATGATTTTAAGAAAGGGCTCAATCGCTGCCCATAAGGGTGAGAAAGTCCTCATACCCATAAACATGCGGGACGGTTCTGTCATTGCGATCGGCAAGGGCAATCCTGAGTGGAACTACTCAGCTCCTCACGGCGCAGGCAGACTTATGTCAAGAACAGCTGCTAAAAATAACCTCTCTATGGAGGAGTACAGAGAGACCATGAAGGGAATATATACATCATCAGTCTGCGAGGCTACACTTGATGAGGCTCCCATGGCGTACAAGTCACTTGATGACATCATCGATGTGATCAAAGAGTCCGTGGATATAGTTGATGTGATGAAACCAATCTATAATTTTAAGGCAGCAGATTAAATTTATACTACAGGTATAATGCATTCTGCAAAATTATGTGTTATCATACCATTTAAATAATAAATTTGAGGAGCAAAGTTTATGCTCCCGGAAAGGAAAGAAATATGTCAACAACAATGAATCGTAATTATGGCTTTAACAGAAAAGATTATAAGAGACCCATCCAGAGACCATCTGAGATGAGATATTATTTCGTGTATTCATTTAAGTGTAAGCATATGCGAGAAAATGTTGTTGATACATGGAAAAGGCCGGAGTAGAGCCTTAAGTCCTGCATATATAACATATTTACAGCCGCTTACCTTAAATGAAAAGGGTAAGCGGTTTTTTTGTACTTTTATTCAGGAGGAAAAAGATATGATAACGATACCGTCAATAGATATGATGGCAACCGGACAAAATATTATAAAGCTTCGTAAAGATGCAGGACTCTCAGTAAAGGACCTGCAGATAATGTTTGGTTTTACGACGCCTCAGGCTATCTACAAATGGCAGCACGGAACAGCCATGCCTACAGTAGACAACCTGCTCGTACTGGCAGTAGTATTTGGCGTACACATCGATGACATAATAGTTTCTGACACAGTATCCAAATCACAGATAGGTGCGTGAATCATTTAATGTTTACTATTATTGACGAAACACTCAATAATGTTTATAATAATAAACATTAAGAGGAGTAAACACATGAGAAAAGCAGCATATAATATAGTGCCGACAACTGAAGAAATATTAAAAAATATGGGTGAGCAGATTAAACTGGCGAGACTCAGAAGAGACCTTTCAGCAACATTGGTGGCAGAGAGGTGGAAAGTTGAGTCAGGTAATCCTGCAGTAGCAATTGGAATATATGCAGCAGTACTTCATGCACTTGGTGGAATGGATACAGATCTTGAATTGGTTGCCCGAGATGATAAGATGGGCAGACAAATGCAGGACCTTAACCTGATTACAAGAAAACGGGCAACAAGGAGGAAAAAATAAGTAGTTTTTGAAATCCTAATAAAGATAAGCAATAAAAGAATAATTGTTTAGCGTACTTTTAACTTGACTACGCCGAACGGCGTAGAGGACATCATATGAAAATTACAGATTCTCAAACATTTGGTGAAGCTATTAAAAATCGAAGAAAGGAAATGGGATATACGCAGAAATATATATCCGAATATACTGGTTTTAGCATTAGTTTTATATCTGATTTGGAAAATGGAAAGAGTACAGCAGAACTTGGAAAAGCTATTTTTTTGGCAAATCTTTTGGGGCTTGATATTAATGCGACATCAAGAGGTGACAAATGAAAAAATATAATGTTTCAAATTTAACCATAAAATCATAATTCCTGAGACGTATAATAAACAGAAGCGTAAAAAACAATAAACGGAGGAATTAACATTATGAAATTTAAGAAATTAACAGTACTTGCATTAATGGCATGCCTTGTATTTACAGGCTGTGGTAAAGGAAGCGGCGAAGAGAACGAAGTAAGAAACGAAGATCCTGTTGCTCAGGAAGCCCCCGCTGATAAACAGGATGCCGGAAGCTCTGCATCTGATGTGGACGACGAGGTTACATATATCACAGAGGGTACAGTAGGCGATTACACATACACAATAGAGAAAAATTTTGCTGAGGGTAAGAAGTATTATGAAGATGATCTTGAGAACCGCTGCTGGTTTGGAGATACATTAGATGAGCCAAATGCCCCGATCTGGATCATTATCTCATCAGGTGAAAAGTCCCACGGCGGATATGATATCGGCGTTGTGGATATTTCTGAGGAGGATGGAACTATTGTGATCACTGTAGCAGAGACTGCTCCTGAACCTGGGGATAGAACTACAGAAGAGATAGTAACACCTAATGTGACAGTTAAATTTGAATATGGCACAAGCGGAACACCAAAGGATATCAAAGTAGTCAACACAGCAGGCGAGGAAATCCCCTGCGCATATTAAGGATTCAAAGCATTAAATAATAAAGAGTAATTCTGAAATCTCTCGCCGGATATGATCAGGTGGGAGATTTTTTTATAATATTTGTTCTATAAATAAAACCGGGAGTAATCTTCATCTGTTTGATAAAGAAGAGTATAATGAATATGAAAATACCGGTTATATACACCGTAAAAATATGGAGGTAACAGATATGCAGTTTACAACATTACAGAAAGACATGATGCAGGCCATGAAGGATCATGACAAGGCCAGAAAGGATGCGATCTCCACCCTTGTTTCGGCAGCAAAGAAGCTTGCCATAGATGCAGGATGCAGAGACAACATCCCCGATGATATGACAGACCAGGCGATCCTCAAGGAGATAAAGAGCGTAAAAGAGCAGATCGAGACATGCCCTGATTCAAGGGCAGACCTTAAAGCTGAGTACGAGACCAGACTCAAAGTATTTGAGGAGTACGCTCCCAAGATGCTCTCAGGAGATGAGGTTATGTCAATTCTTAAAGAGAAGTTTGCCGATGTAATCGCAACAGGAAACAAGGGTCAGATAATGAAAGCCGTTATGGCAGAGCTTAAGGGCAAAGCAGATGGCAAAGTCATAAACGAGGCAGTTGCAAAACTTATGAAATAATACGTAAATCTGCGTTATTAAAAATGAATCATATGAAAAAATGGCTATACTATGGTATGGTCATTTTTTATTTTATTCAGTTATTAACATACAGTATTTGAGAATAATAAAAATGTATGTTAAGATAATGTTATAAAAAAGATGCCCAATAAGGTGAAAAATATGAGCGAAATAAAGGATTTATATATAGAGCAGAAAAATAAATATGATTCGAATTTGGCCGAGCTTGAGGTAGTAGAAAAAAGACTCAAAGCATACAGGGATGGGCTGTCATCTGTTATTGTGAAAACAATAAATGGCAATAAATATTATTATAAACAGTGGCGTGATGATAAAAAAATACATTCGGAGCTTATCGGAAAGGTTGAACCAGGGGCAGCTGCAGATACAGAAAAAGAAATTATAGAAAGAAAGTATCTTGAAAAAAGAGAGAAAGAATTAAAAATTCTATTAAAAATACTTAGCACTGAAATCGAGGAATTAAGAAAATTTGCTCTTGAACCTGAAATAGAAGAGAATTTTACATTCGAAGTTTTTTGGAAAAATGAGCTTTCTGCAAGAGTAAGTGTAAGAAAAAATAAAGTTTATGTATCGAGATATATTATTCATCCAGTCAGACAGATTTTTCATGCTGATGAAATTACGAGAAATCAGTTGATGGAAGCACTAAAATTGCGCTGTCTTGAAGAAGGACGTCCTGATATAAATGAATGGCTTAAATACAGGGGTCTCAATTCATATAATCCGTTGGAGATTGTCAGAAAAACTCATGGAGTTTCATATAATGATTATATCTGGATAAGATTCCCCGGAGAGAATTTAAGAGCTGAAGATGTTCTTGTAAGAGAAAGGATGTGAGAGCATGTTTAATGTAAAACTTAACAGTGAGTATATAGTTGAAACTGTTGGCACATCAGAGGGAACGCAGATTAAGTATAAAAAAGGCGGGTACTGGTACAAACTGGATAACAGGGGAAAAGAGGGATTATGTGAATATCTGGCTTCTAAGTTTCTTTCTTTTACATCGCTTTCAAAGGACGAATTTATTATGTACGAGCAGGGAATGATTAATGACACTCCTGGCTGCAGAAGCAAAGATTTTATCGGTAAAAAGCATGGAGAAATAATTACACTCTATCGGATGTACAGAAATGAAAAAGGAGAGGATCTGGCAGAATATCTGGCCAGTCTGGATACAATGGAGGACCGTATAGAGTATGTAATTAATTTTGTAAAAAAGATCTGTAATCTGGATTATACAGATTATCTTCGAAAGATTTTTACACTGGATGCAATTATTCTTAATGAAGACAGACATGTAAATAATCTGGCA
>CADBFE010000121.1:0-3067 GCA_902793845.1 uncultured Lachnospiraceae bacterium
AAGATGTGAGAGCTCAGGATTGTTGCTTAAATCCAGGCTCGTTAAATTCCAGGTACCGCATGTCAGGTGCTCAAGGAGCGGACAGTTTGATACATCAAGGGATGACAGAGGGTTGGTATTACATTCTATAAATGCCATCTTGGGATTATTTGATACATTAAGATATGTCAGATTGCAGTCGTAGCAGTATACCCACTCAAGCTCGGGATTGCCGGAAAAATCAAGGGACGTAAAGAGATTGCCTGAGCACCATACTCCGTGGAGATCCTAGTTATTACTGAGGTCCATGGTCGATATGGCATTGTCCTTGCACCATAATCCCTGGAGAGCAGTGAAATACTCAACACCCTTTAATGATGTAATGCCCATACCTTCACAGTATATGTTTATGGTAAGTGCTATCTCCGATGCATCAAGAATACCGTTTCCGTCCCTGTCATAATCTGGTCCTGATATTACTGCCCTGAAGTTGGCATCGGGAAAGTTTGTTTCATTTATCGCTACACCGTCTGTGGCGTATACATCCTTTGTATTTCCTGTTAATACTGCGGTACATATTGCTATCGTAGCTAACATACAAGCAGATATTTTACATATTTTATTAATAGTTCCTTTTTTCATATCCCTAATCCCTTATATATAAACACTTCATAAAATTCATTTGTATTTTTACAAAATTATATCACACATTCATTTTCTCTCTTAAACTTAAAAAATACCACTACACGTGGTACTTTTTCTTTTCTATCCTATATATTATTGAAAACATGGATACATATTCTCCCGGAACAATTAGCCGAGAGCCTTAGAGTCTCGTCATTCGAATTGGCAATTTTGAGAAAGCTGTTTGAGACGCGAAGCGTCGAGTTTTTCTCAAAATTGCCACTCTAATTCGAATGGCTGAGACTGTTGGCGAACAGGCGTCCGTTCCGGGAGAATATTATCCATGTCAGTAAACAACGTATACTACGCCACCACATCTGTATCCGGTGACTTTGCATACAATAGCTTTAACAGTATTGGTACGGATATACTTGAGATGATTATCAGCAAAATTACTGCAGAAAAGTATGTCGTATCAATAAATCCTAGGCTTATACCCTTCTGTGTAATGATAAGGGCAACCTCGCCACGGGTCATCATACCGACACCTATCTTTAAACACTCCATAAATTTATGTTTAAAGCATGCTGCGCAGAGACCACAACCGATGACTTTGGACAGGAGTGCCACTGCCACAAATGCCAGTGAGAACCATAGCATATCCATGGTAAGTGATGAGAGGTCTGTCTTTAATCCTATCAGTACAAAGAATATGGGAGCGAATATCATGTAGTTGCTGACAGAAACCTTTCTGTCAATATAGCCTGCGTCCTGGCTGTTGCAGAGGATGATCCCTGCTACGTATGCACCGGTGATATCAGCTATACCAAAGAACTCTTCTGCAAGATATGCCATACCAAAGCAGAGTGCAAATCCTATGATGGGGATACGTCTCGAGTGAGGATATCTCGCATCAAATCTCTTAAACAGTTTATATATAAGTATTCCGCCAAGTATGGCAAATACAAAGAATAATACTGTATGTAAGAGTACGGTTGTAGGCTTTGTCTCTGTATCCTTAAGTCCTATGACAAGGGTGAGGACGATGATACCGATGACATCATCTATAATTGCAGACGAGAGTATTATCTGTCCCACTTTGCCTTTTAAGAATCCCAGCTCCCTGAGAGTCTCTACGGTGATACCTACACTGGTGGCTGTCATGATACTGCCGATAAACAGACCCTTAAAAAAGTTTTCTGTGCCAAATCCGTCAAAACCGTGGAAGAGCAGATAGAGCACTGTACCTCCGATAAACGGTACTGCTACTCCGACACATGCTATCATAAATGCCTGAAAACCTGATTTTTTAAGTTCATCCAGGTTGGTCTCAAGTCCTGCCGAAAACATGATCAGGATGACACCTATCTCAGACATATATGTGAGGAAATCAGTCTGCTCGAGGATATGAAGGACAGGACCGAGTACAAGTCCTGCGATTATCTCTCCCACTACCATCGGAGCCTTGCACTTACGTGCGATCAGTCCGAATGTCTTTGCTACTACGAGGATTATTGCCAGATCTTTTAAAATTGAATATGTTTCCATGATTTTTACTCCGTATATTTCTTTACGCAGATAATGATTATAGCATCTTTTAAAAATAAATCTATCTAAATATTGTTCACTTTAAATGTATTTTATCAGTCCTTCTTTAACAATTAGTTAAAATAATAAAAATACCGGTTTCATACATTGCGGTCAGCTCAGCATGAAACCGGTATTTTTTGTTATAAACAATATAAAGAAAGTCTATCTCTTACTTTTCTTCAGATTAAGCTTTCTGATCCTCTTTGAGTTGGGGCATCCGTAGTAATCAACAGGATCGTCGTAACTGCTGTTGCCGCCACCCGATGATGACGAACTGCATCCGCCAAATGATGCTACGCCAAACAGTGCTGCAAGTACGATAACTAAAATTGCGAATGTTTTCTTCATCATGATATCTCTCCTTTACTCATTATCTTCCGGAAGCTCCTCATCAGGTACTTCATCCAATACTTCATCTAATACTTCGTCTATGGATTCCTCTGCTCCGTTTTCGTCGCTTATCTTCTCACGGACCTTTGCAATCTGGGATACTGTAGTGCCTTCATCAAGGTTGATCAGTTTCACACCTGATGTATCACGGCCCATCACTCTGACATCAGCCATCCTGATCTGGATGATGATTCCGGCAGATGTGATCATCATTATCTCATGATCGTCATTAACTGCCTTTACGCCGATGATATCGCCGGTCTTTTCTGTTATCTTGTAGCACTTGATACCCTTGCTGCCTCGGTGATGAACAGGGAATTCTGAAATAGCTGTTCTCTTACCGATACCGTTTGATGTAACTACGAGGAGGGATCCGCCCTGGTGATCGAGCTGCATGCCGACTACCTCATCGTCTTCACGGAGACTCATACCGATTACACCCATGGTATCACGGCCCATAGGACGTACCTCTGTCTCAACGAAT
>CADBFE010000121.1:3151-4946 GCA_902793845.1 uncultured Lachnospiraceae bacterium
GATACCGATGAGTCCTGTCTTTCTGATATTTGCATACTGCATTATAGGTGTTTTCTTTACGTATCCCTTCTTGGTTACGATAAAGATATTTTTGTTTTCTTCATATTCCTTGACAGGGATGACTGCCGATACATGCTCGCCCGGAGCCAGCTGGAGGAGGTTAACCATCGCTGTACCTCTCGCTGTACGTCCTGCCTCAGGTATCTGGTAAGCCTTGAGTCTGTATACTCTTCCGAGGTTTGTAAAGAAGAGTACATAATGCTTGGTTGTAGTCATGAGGATGTCTTCTATGAAGTCATTCTCGATGGTCTGCATACCCTTGATACCACGGCCGCCTCTGTTCTGGGCTTTGAAATTCTCTATGGACATACGCTTGATATATCCAAGGTGTGTCATGGTGAGAATAGTATTCTCATTGGCAATCATATCCTCTATATCAATATCGCTGTCATCATATCCGATGCTTGTTCTTCTGTCATCACCGAATTTCTCTGCTGTAATTGAAATCTCTTTCTTGATTACGCCAAGGAGTAATTTCTCATCAGCAAGGATAGCTCTGTATTCCTCGATAAGTTTTACGAGGTTTGCATGCTCTTCCTCAAGCTTGTTTCTCTCGAGACCTGTAAGAGCACGGAGTCTCATCTCAACGATGGCATCTGCCTGTTCCTGTGAGAACTCAAATCTCTCCATTAATCTCTCTTTTGCTTCAGCAGTTGTCTGACTGCTTCTGATTATTGAGATTATCTCATCGATATTGTCGAGAGCCTTTAAGAGTCCCTGTAAAATATGGTCTCTCTTAAGTGCTTTATCAAGATCGTATTTTGTTCTTCTGGTTACTACATCCTTCTGATGATTTAAGTACTCTGTGAGTACTTCAAGGAGGTTAAGTACCTTGGGCTCCCCGTTAACCAGGGCCAGCATGATTACACCAAATGTATCCTGAAGCTGTGTATGCTTATAGAGCTGATTTAAGATAACATTTGCATTAGCATCACGTCTGAGCTCTACTACTACACGGGTTCCTTCTCTGTTTGTCTCATCACGAAGGTCAACGATACCGTCAATCTTCTTGGTCTTAACAAGTTCTGAAATCTTTAATGTAAAGTTTGCCTTGTTAACCATATAAGGAAGCTCGGTAATAACTATCTGGCTCTTGCCGTTTTCGAGAGTCTCGATAGTAGAGATACCACGGACTTTAATCTTGCCTCGTCCTGTACGGTATGCTTCCTCAATACCTCTTGTACCAAGTATCTGGGCACCAGTAGGGAAGTCGGGTCCTTTGATTATCTCCATTACTTCCTCTATATCAGTATCTCTGTCTTCATTGATACGGTTATCTATAATCTTTACTACAGCGCCTATTGTCTCACGGAGATTGTGAGGAGGTATGTTTGTAGCCATACCTACCGCAATACCTGTAGTACCGTTTACGAGAAGGTTTGGAAATCTCGCAGGAAGTACTGTAGGCTCTTTCTCTGTCTCATCGAAGTTAGGAATGAAATCAACAGTATCCTTGTCGATATCGGCAATCATCTCCATTGAGATTTTAGAAAGTCTTGCCTCTGTATATCGCATGGCAGCTGCGCCGTCACCATCGACTGATCCGAAGTTACCGTGACCGTCAACGAGAGGATTTCTGAAGTTCCAGTCCTGTGCCATATTAACGAGGGCTCCGTAAATAGAGCTGTCGCCGTGAGGATGGTATTTACCCATTGTATCACCGACGATACGGGCACATTTACGGTGAGGCTTGTCAGGTGTATTATTCAGCTCTGACATAGAGTGAAGGATACGT
>CADBFE010000122.1 GCA_902793845.1 uncultured Lachnospiraceae bacterium
AAGGTCCTCAAGGTCCATCATGAATTCATTTATCCAGAGGGTTGCTCTCTTACCTACTGTTGTAGGCTGGGCAGGCTGAAAATGAGTAAATGCAAGTGTTGGCTGTGATTTATAATTCTCCGCAAACTTGCCGAGCTTGTCGATTACATTGACGAGTTTTTTCTTTACGAGTGACAGGGCGTCATTCATCACGATGATATCCGTGTTGTCACCTACATAGCAGCTGGTAGCTCCCAGATGAATGATACCTTTTGCCTTGGGGCACTGAACGCCGAATGCATGTACATGACTCATTACATCATGACGTACTTTCTTCTCCTGCTCTCTTGCCACATCGTAGTTGATGTCGTCCTTGTGAGCTTTGAGTTCTTCAATCATCTCATCTGTAATCTGAGTGAGACCAAGCTCCTTCTCTGTCTCAGCAAGGGCTATCCAGAGACGTCTCCATGTACGGAACTTCATGTCCTGTGAAAATATGTACTGCATATCCTCACTTGCGTATCTCTGTGAAAGCGGGCTCTCGTATCTGTCTGTTGCCATTTTTAAGTCCTCCAAATATTTTTATTTATACACCTTCGTACTGTGAAACTATATGAGATATCTCGGAAGCATACTTGGGATATCTCTTGGCCAGGGATGCTATCTTGTCCTTGCCCTCTGTTGCTATTTTTTTATTATATTCAATCTGTTCCCTGAGCTTCTGTCTCCTTGCGATCAGCGAATGTCTCGCCTCCACAGTCTCCCGTCTGTCATACAGAGCTCTCGGCTGTCTTGTCCATATCTCAGGATCTCTGATGCCGGTTACTGAGAGCAGTCTTGTGAGCTTCTCGTAATAGTATTCCTGGTCCTGCTTAAGCTTTTCATCTTTCTCTCTGGCGGCACGCTCATCCATGTAGATGTTCCAGCATTCCTCAAGGTCAGCTGCAGACTCAACATCAAATTTAAGGTACAGATACTGAAGCAGGTTTGTATTGTTTATATATCTGATCTTGACTGTATTGTGAATGGTTATCAGCCTGTTGATGGATTTGGACAGTCTCGTCAGCTCTTTAATCGCATCAAGATATCTGACATAAATGATGGTCAGTGCTATCGCACCCAGTCCTGCTGCCAGTATGTATCCTATACGGACATCCATCTCAAAACTGATCTGAAGCACAAGCATCAGCAGTATACACATCACAACAGCCACTGCCGTAATTACCGCTACTCCTCTTGAATTGTTTATGGTCTCCAACAGATTGCGCTTTCTGATATGAAATGATTTGCGCTCGTTGTTCAGCTTTTTCAGATCATGTTTTATGAGTTTTCTGTATTTCTCAGCTTCCCGGATTTTTTTGATGCCCTCGGGTATCTCGTCCTCGTACTGTTCCATAACAGCTACTTCCGACGGAGTGAGCTGGGTCGTCTTGCCATATATGCGGTGACGTTCCTTCTCCACGCTCTCTATACGCTGGGCATAATCCATGATCTCACTGCGCACATCGGCAGGCAGTCCCTCTATCTGCTCCATATCTATCAGCAGACTGGTCACTGCGTCATACTCGGCCGTGTACTGTTCGGTCTTTTCTGCTGCCTCAGCCATCTGCCCGAGGCACTCCAGTACATAAACCGTACGCTGGTCCGCATCGGAGAAATATGCATCGGAATGCTCCGACGGATCTCCCCAGTCGGAATCAATCGCGTCATCCCATTCCTCGTCTGCTTCCCTGTCTATGTCATGGTAATACCAGTCATCCCATTTTTTCTTAATAAACTTAAGCAGTCCCACCTTTTATCCTCCGAACTACTCAAGCAGTGCGCGGTAATTTTCTTTTATATTTTCCATCTCGCGCTCTATACCATTTTCAAGTTCTTTTGTCTCCCCCTCGGACTTAAGCTGTTTTAAACCCTTTAACTTAATAAACTCATCAGAAGCCTTCAGCTCGTCCATGGCATTTTTTATTTCAGCCTCGACAATCTCACTTTCGGGATAATCGCCGCCACTGATGAATTTCAGATATGACGAATCACTCATCCTCATACGCTGGGCCGCCAGATAGCATACCCTGTGTTCCTTAAGACCATCCACCGCATATGCTTTCTCAAAAAATGACGCAGCTTCACCGTATATGAACATCCTGGCATAAATGACACCGATATTGTGATATACACTGCCTGCCAGTCTTGAATCTTTTTTCTCATCCAGTCTCGACAGGAGATCTTCATATGTCTGCATTGCCATACTGAGTTTGCCGTTTCCGAGGAAATAATCGGCTCTAATCTTGAGTTTCTGCTTGCCGGGTATACTCCTGTTTGTCTTAAGGAGTCCCTCTGTCTCTGCCAGTTCCTCCGGTGAGCAGTAATGCACTTCCTCAAACAGTGTACGCACAAGTGTCTCTATACGGCCATCCTGACGGGATCTGGCACGGAGAATCTTGGCCAGCCCCTTTAAATTGCACTCTTCATCAAGCCATGAATAGAGATCCGGACCAAAAAAATCGTCATCGATAAAATATGCATTATTACGGATGTAATAACACAGCTCCTCAACGCAGTATACCCGCATTCCTGTTTTTTTAATTGTATAGGGATTGGCACTGTATCTGCCGACACAGGCATAAACTTTTCCCATGCTTTTACTCCATCATTATTTCCGTATTCCAGACAAGGCCGCTTGATTCAAAAAATTCTCCAAAGCCCCTGTCCTCTGCAGTAACTATCAGTTTTCGCTCCGATTTCATGTAGAGCGTTAAATGTATTCTGACCGATTTGCCGTTTCTGAGCGGTATGCCCGTTAGATACATCTGGGCCGTCCTGACATTCTTGCCGTTGAGTGGTGTTATCACAAATGTGAGTACTTCCTCTCTGTCGAGGATCAGATCACACTCGTGTCTCGTATCGTACCAGTTTTTTCCCGCATCAAGGAGTGCCATATATACTTCTGCCCCATCCCTGATCACATTCATGCCCACATTGGCTTTAACCTTTTCTCTACCGAGAAATACATGATTGCCGCCTACATCAGTGGGATTTATTATCTCTCTGGC
>CADBFE010000123.1 GCA_902793845.1 uncultured Lachnospiraceae bacterium
CAGAAGATTCTTATGAATCACATGATGTTTATGACGAAGACTGTGAATTTTATTATAAAAAAGAAGAAATCACAGAGGATGAGTATATTGGTTATATGAAAGAATTAGGACTAACGGATTATCTTAAAGAAGAGGATCAATAATCCATAAAGCACTGAAAGCCAAGAAATTACAAGGCTCTCAGTGTTTTTTTGTAAAAATAAAAATTTCCTCTTTACAAATCTATAGTTATAGTGTACTATATAACTAGTGCACTAATACAATAACTTTAACAGGAGGCAAAATGGACTTTACAAACGATAAGCCTATATATCTGCAGGTGATTGAAGATATAACGTCGAGAATTGTATCTGGAGAGATTGCCGTCGGGGAAAAGCTTCCATCCTCGAGGGAACTCGCTGTGACCTACAGGATAAACCCCAATACAGCATCCCGTGTCTATGCAGAGCTTGATAGGCGGGGTATTGTTTTCACCAAAAGAGGCATAGGGACCTTTGTCAGTGACGGAAATGTCTCGGACTTAAAACACGAAAAAATAACGAAGGCCGTAGGAGAATTTGTAGAAACTATGAGAGGCCTCGGATTAAATGACAAAGAGATAGAGGCAGAGTTATCGGCATACTTAAAAGAAAGGAACTAGAATGAAAATACAGTGTGAGGGACTTACTAAAAGATACTTCGCGAAGAGAGCAGTAGATCAGGTGAATCTCGAGCTTACCGGCGGGCACATATACGCCCTGTTAGGGCCGAACGGCTCAGGAAAGTCAACCCTGATGAAGCTCCTTTCGGGACTTGTGAAAAAGAGCGAGGGCAGCATCTCTGTGGATGGAAAACAATTAGATTGGAGAGCAAGAGAGGATATATCATATACCCCGACAGAACCATTTTTTTACAGCTATATGAAGGTCAGTGATGTGGCAGCATATTACGATGATTTTTTCAAGGATTTTGACAGAGCGAGATTTTACGACCTGATAAAGGATATGGAGCTAACTCCGGATATGAAGGTCAGGTCACTTTCTTCAGGAATGCTGGCAAAGGTAAAAATAGCCGCTGCTATGGCCAGACGTTCAAAGCTGATCCTTCTTGACGAGCCATTTAATGGGATAGACCTGCTGTCGCGGGATGCGTTGGCTAAGACAATAATCGGAGAAATGAGTGAGGGCTCTTCGCTTGTGATTTCATCGCATATGGTCGAGGAGCTTGAGAGTTTAGTAGATACGGCTATTTTTATGAAAAATGGCAGAATCGCTGAGATGAGCGATGTCGAAGGGCTTCGCATAAAAGAGAACAAGTCAATTGCGGACAAGTACCGCGAGATTTATAGTGAGGTGTGATATGGCAAGAATAATGAAATATGAGTTTATAAAAAACAGATTCCGTTATCTGGTAATGATTGCAATCATGATAATAGTCGAGGTTGCATTTTTGATCAGCAATGCTGTCAGTTACAGGATTTCATCAGGGATGAGTGTGATATTGATTCTGGCTGGCTTGGGCACGCTTTTAATAGTTATATTTGAAGGCATAGCCATGTATAACAGGGATTTGCGTGAGAAATCAGGCTACATGCTTTTTATGACTCCGCTTCCTTCATGGCAGATTCTCCTTGGAAAAATAACCGTAATTCTCATAGTGGGCAGTGCACTTTTTATTGGATACTGTTTCTTAGGATTTGCGGATATTCATCTGATTGCAAGCGCTATGAAGAGGGATGATCCGACATCATCGTTAGTGCCTGCAATCGCAAAGCTTTTAGACAGTCTCTACAGTGGTGACACTGTAATAACGCTAATTAAGCTGCTTATTTGCATCATTTGTCTTGTGACCTATTTATTGTGTCTGGCATACCTGGCTTCTACTATCAGTGCTTCCGTTCTTCGTGGAAAAAAGGGAGAAAAGCTGATCAGTGTAGTGCTGTTTTTAGCCCTGTTTATTCTTGTAGTATATATTTCTTCAAAGATTTCAAACATTGCAGATGCTGTTAGTCTTGGCATGGGAACCAATGGACTTGAGTTAAAGCTGTTTGAAAACTTCAATGAAGCAGGAGCATCGATTATCTTTGAACTCGGGTGCTCAGCTGCAGCCTTCGCAGCATCAGCATATCTACTGGAAAAGAAGGTAGATATCTAAAGAAAAATATGTGATTGATTTACTGGAAAAACAAGAGCCAGGTGCATAGCACCTGGCTTTCGTATATGATTTATACTGCTTTATTCTTTTTATACTCGTTTATACTTTTGTATATTTTTTATACTCATTTATACTTTTATGCAAGCCGGTAAAGTAAATTCTCATCAATCTTAATAATTGAATCCGCCTTTTTTGGAAGAAATCATATTATTACGAGGATGGAAAGACAGTCACAGCTTATTTGAGGGCATTTTATAAAGAAAAAGACGTTGTGCAGATGGGACGAAATGGATGCTTCTTTTTCATTATGCCACCAGCCATTTGTGATCTTTTACTGAGTAGAGAGGGATAAATGGGATCATGATCGGAGTCGAAGATTTGTATTTCTGATATTCCGGATTATCTCCATAGTTTTTATCCTGGCGGATTTCAAGCCTTCTCGCGCCGCCAAACATGACATAGATGATACCTGCAAAGCCGGCAATGGCGCAGATCCATTCGACGGCATTGTGATATACATTTATTCCAGAAATGAATACACCGGTCCAGAAAATCATCTCTCCGAAATAGTTAGGGCAGCGTACCAGGCGGAACAGTCCGGTATCAACAAAGCGTCCCGGAGCCTTTTTCTTTGCCTTGTTTTTCTGAAGGTCAGCAGTAGTCTCAAGAGTCAGACCGCAGACAGAGATCAGAAGCCCGATAATGATTAAAGCATCAGCGGTTCTATGGTTCATGAGACCAAAGGTCACCGGTGAAGTCTGGAGAGCGTATAGAAGTGCCGCGGATATCCAGATCCCCATTTTTGCGCCAAAAGAAACACCATCATCAGTTTTGACCTCGCCCT
>CADBFE010000124.1 GCA_902793845.1 uncultured Lachnospiraceae bacterium
TTGTTAGTTCTAACTGTATTATGTTCATTGGTTACAATATTTATTGGTGCCGAATCATATCTTGCTTTAACCGGTCTTGATTTACTTGTTTCAGCAGTTAAGACGGCACCTTTGTACGCTTCAATTCTGGCAGTAATATCGAATTTTCTATGGTTAATTACTTTATTATTTTATCGAAGTGTAAAAACAGATAATAAAAATAAGGAGATGAAATGAAAAGGTTAAAGTATCGTCTTGGAAGAGGAAAATCTGGTTGTAAATGCGATGGTTGATTCAAAGCTGCCAAAATTTACCTGCGAGGATGGAGTAAACTGTGTCTTTGAGATCAATGCGCTGTCCCTCTCGGTTTCATGTCATATCGGCCCCGGTGCATTGGCTGTTGCAGTATCAAAGGTGGTAACAGAATAAAATATATTATATAATAGACAAGCCCCTTAAGTAACAAGGGGCTTGTTTTTAGGAGGAAAAACAGTATGAAAAAATTATATGGTATTAAAGGAATCACCCTCGCCGCATTGCTTGGCGCCGGAGTGCTTGCCGGCTGCGGAACAGTTGCAGGTGATCAGACTGTATCAGGCAATGGTACGGGAACGACTGATGATAATGAAAATTATGAATTTGTATCACAGGTCACCATTGAGGAGAACGGATACACCTACAACCCTGAGGAGATAATGTATCTCGCGGGTATTACTCTCACAAAATATGATGATGATAAAAAATTTTCTTTATATGATACGGACGGAGATTATATATCAGAATTGTTTGTTGCTGTAACAAACGGCGATGAAGAGAAAATCGGTGTTTATAAATACGATGAAACGGAAAATTGCGCTCTTCTTACGGAGGATGTCACATATGACATTGATGTACTCGTATGGGCAAGCGATAATGAATGGGTTGATTCAAATATTGTCGGTGTTGCTGATATCATCGGAGATCCGGGACTTGAGACGGATTTTTATATGTCTGTCAATTATGATTCGTTGCTTGAAAAAAATGTTCAGAATCCCGGGGATGAGTATAATCCCATTGATCTGAAGGAATATATAAAAAAACAAAAAGAGGATATGCTCTTTGATACAGATAATTACAAGGGAGATGATATACAGTTACTCAGAGATTATTATGATGCGGCTACCGACTGGGATAAAAGAGATGAGGATGGGCTCGATCCTCTTATTAAATATATTGATGCAGTAAATGAGATCAGTACTCTTGATGATGTGACAGAATATCTTACTGATACAGAGAATAATCCCTTCAACAGATTTATGGGATTTGAGGTGACACTTGATCTTGATGATACATCAGAATGGGCTCTTACGATACAGGAGGATAATTTCTCTGTATTACCGAGAATTTATCATAATTCTGAAGAGGAAGAAATTGAAGCCGTAAGGACGGATTTTTATGAAACTGTCAGATATATTCTTGGCAGACTTAACTACACAGATGAAGAGATAGATAAGATACTTGAAAATTCGGACATACTCGAAGACAGACTTCTTGAAGCTGCATGGCCCGATGAGGATAATTCCGAAGGATATTTAACCGGATTTGTATCTTATGAAGATGTGGTTGATGCATGTGAGAATTTCCCCATCGAAAAGCTTTTGAATGCATACAATGTGGATGACGGTAAGATAAATCTTATCTACGGCGCATATCTTCCGACACTTGATGAAATGTATACAGAAGAAAATGTGGAGATAATAAAGGATTATCTGCTGACACATTTGTTATTCTCATCAGCATATTATCTTGATTTTGATACTTCAAACTGTCTCGGCAATTTCTATGATTCTGATGAGGAATACAGAGATGTACTTGACCAGCAGGTATGTGTTGAAGTCCTTGACAGCAGGGGTATACTCGGTGTTGCTGAAGAGAATGCTTATATGACTTATTATGTTGATCAGGATGTTAGGGAACAGCTGACGGATATCTGTGTTGAAACTAGAGAAGCGTACAGAGAGATAATCGAAAACGAGGACTGGCTTTCGGACGAAGGTAAAACTGCTGCATTAGAGAAGCTTGATGCCATGACATTTTCCGTATTGTCGCCGGATACCCTCATAGATTCATCATTTTTGGAATTTGATAAAGACCGGTCTTTCCTTGATATATATGCAACCTTAAAAGTAAATACAATGCTTCACAATCTTGCTTTTGTAGGTGAGGAGAGAATACCGGGAGACTGGAGATACGACCTGTTGCCCGGAATGTCTACGTCCATAGATAACGCTTACTACAACGGTTCTCTTAATCAGTTCTTTATATTGGCGGGATTTATTACGGATGATACTTTCAGGACCGATATGACCATAGAAGAAAAACTTGGAATGTTTGGCGGCATAATAGCCCATGAGCTTACTCATGGTTTTGATCCTATGGGTATAATGTATGACAAGGACGGAGTAAAAGTCGGTACAGACGAAAATCCTTCCGGATGGCTGCCGGAAGAGGATTATGAAGCATTTATGGAAAGGGCAAATGCAGTTTCGGAGTATTTTGACAATATAGTTTCGGTACCCTACATGGCATGTACTGGAGAAATTCTCTGGGGTGAGGCAACTGCCGATATCGGAGGAGAATCAATACTGCTAAAGATGGCAGAAAAATATGAGGATTTTGATTATGACGCTTTCTTTAAAGCCCGTGCGGTAATGTGGTTTAAGCAATCCACACTCGTAAGGGAACAGGGTGATATAAACGAGCCTCATCCTGCAGTTTATTTAAGAGTCAACACTGTTTTACAGCAGTTTGATGAATTCTATGAAACCTATGGAATAACAGAAGGAGATCTGATGTATCTTGCGCCGGAGGACAGGATCAAGATCTGGTAATAATTTTTCGTAGGGTAAAGTTTTTGTAGGAAAAATTAAATAATGAAAGAAAGCACCTGGATCCTGTGTTAGGATTTAAGTTGCGAAACCAATAATCCAAAGGAGGG
>CADBFE010000125.1 GCA_902793845.1 uncultured Lachnospiraceae bacterium
TTTCTGCTATCAGCAGTGTATATGTACTCCGACGATCTTTATCATCATAGGAATCGGAGAGATGGTCATAAGACATACAAAGGCGGAAGCAGCAAAAGAAGGTAAATAAATCACTGTCCGCAAAGGGGGATTACAAATGATCACAGTATCGCTCTGTATGATTGTTAAAAACGAAGAACAGGTGCTCAAAAGATGTCTTGACAGCCTGGCCGGTCTCTACGATGAGCTCGTCATAGTTGATACAGGGTCGACAGACAGGACAAAAGAAATCGCAGCAGGCTATAATGCAAAAATATACGATTTTAAGTGGGTAGATGACTTTTCCGCAGCGAGAAACTATGCATTTGAGCGCTGCTCCATGGAATATATCTACAGCGCCGACGCAGACGAGGTTCTGGACGAGGAAAACCGTCAAAAATTCATGATGCTGAAAGCCAATCTCCTGAAGGAGATTGAAATGGTTCAGATGCTCTATGTAAACAGGCATGAATTTTCCACAACAGAGAACTTTGAAAAAGAATACCGCCCGAAATTATTTAAGAGACTCAGAACCTTTACATGGATTGAGCCCATACATGAGATGGTTAATATAAACCCTGTAATCTACGACAGCGATATAGAGATCTTTCATATGCCCACCTCTCTCCACAGCAGCAGAGACCTCGGAGTATTCAGAAAAGCTTTTAACGAAGAGGGTGTTATGTCAAAGAGACTTATGGGAATGTACGCCAGGGAGCTCATCATCTCAGGGACAGGCGATGACCTGAATCTCGCCGGAGACTTCTTTGAAAATGCATGGTATGACACGGTTCATTACGATGGCATGCAGCAGGACTGCTGTTGCGTCATGGCTAGGATTGCCAGATTAAACGGCGACGATGCAGGATTCTTAAAATGGACCATGCGGAATATGACAAGTGAGCCCTGCTCCGAAATATCCCTTGAGATGGCCATATATTATTACGATAAGGGGGATTTGTTTGAAGCCATCGATCACTGCGAAAATGCCATAAACAGATACTCTCCCATCCTGGATGCAAGGGCCGGCGGTGAGAAAGCATATCTCCTGCTGGCAGATATATATGATACCCTTTCGAAAGATGAAAATGCTCCGGCATACTGTGATTTTGAAGAAAAAGCAAGGGAATGCAGGGAGATGGCAAACATAAAAGCATAGAAAAATAATATTTTTTGCCATATGATATAATATTTTTGTATTGATGTGACGATATATACAATGGAGTGCATTTTAATGTGCCCATATAATTCTGAGTATATAAAGGAGCCAAGTGATGATAATTGATTTAAATGCTGCTTCAAATAATGATAAACCCGAAGATATAAAGGCTATTCAGGAAGAGACCATTGATTCCATCAAAGAGTATCTCCCCGAGCTCATAAGGGGTATAAATAATGTCATACCCGAGGTAAAGGGTGATGAAAAAGAGGATACCTGGGAATACCTCCGCATGATCATCGACGGATTCAACTGGGTAATCGAGGCATACAACGGTACCTCATCAATCCTTAATCCAGACGGCATCATTGATAACAAGGATGTATCATCAAAAGTTGAGGATCTCGGCAGAGCATACAGAAATCATGACGGTAATGCTGTCGGAGAGATTCTTGAAAACGATATCGTTCCTTTTATAAACAAGCTTAAAGGACTGGCTGATTCGTACAAATAAGTCAGGGTCAGTTTGGAGAAAAGAAAAAGGTATTCACGCTGCGAGCACGCTCCGCTGCTCAATGCATGAATACCTTTTTTCTTTTCTCCCTATTATACTTTAGCAGAAAGGCTGCTATATGCAATTATCTATATGATTTTTGAAATTACATGTATGAGTTAAACATCATACCGCTATAGGCGCTCGTAATGTACGGATTTGCATAATGAGTCTTGGTCGGATTTTTGTAAGCCACGATCCTTTTGTCTGCATAATCCATGGGATTAAGCTGGACCCTCGATATCTTTCTGAGAGCCGACTTTGTGAAATCCTTAAGAGAATTTACATCATCCGATGTAGCAGTCTCATAAAGGGATTTTGACAGGTCCTCTTCGTTTACGGACAGGCTACCGTCGCTCTTACGCTCTATACCCAGGTTGTCCATGGCCTTGCCATAAAATGACGACATACGCTTCATGGTATCCACCAAAACCGTGGTCCTCGGATACTTTTCCAGATACTCGGATGCTGTCTTTATAAAATTATTATATGCTCCGGCTACGCCGATGATATTCTGCTTTAATGACTCAAAATCTGCCTTTGAAGATATGGTAACCGGCTGGTCCGAAACACTCTTTAGTTCAAGAGAATATGTCTTGTCATACTCAAAAGTATTTACGGGAGACGTCTTCTCCTCGCCGTTTATCAGATATCTCGCCCATGTGGCCTGCTGAGTCGGTTCCCTGATGCCGAGGTAATCGATGATACCTCTCTTCTGGCTCGTATCCTCATCGGATACGGTAAAGGGTGGCTCGCCGTCAGGTCCCGGGCCCGTTGATACAGATGAGATGACCAGAGCGCTGCTACCCTTTTCATCATATGAAAGGGATGCATGCATGCCGATACCGGCATTGTTGATCAGTCTCGAAAGTCTTGCCTGAACCGTATGATTGGTATCAGTCTCACTGATATTAAACTGTAGCTCGTAGTTGGACACATTGGTCGATACATCAAATGAATATGATCCGGGCTCTATATCCAGTGAATCAGGAGGCAGAAAAGCACCCTGGTTGATCTGTTTCTGAGCCAGGCTCTTAACCTCTATCTCTAGATTGCCTGATTCCTCTCCTATGGCTTTGCCGGGGAGAAATGAAGCACTTACCACACTGTCATCTGATGAATATACTGCCTTTTGCTCAAAGAGATTCTCGGCATCCATACCTCCCATGGAAGAAATATCACGCTTAAACTGCATGGCA
>CADBFE010000126.1 GCA_902793845.1 uncultured Lachnospiraceae bacterium
GTGATGCTGGCACTCTTTGTCTTACCGTAATTTTCTGTAGTCTTGTTCTGATCAAGATAGTAAAGAGCCTCTCTCGACATCATGGCATCAAGAGAGAGGGTATATGTGACATACCCTTTCTGATTGCCTGCCGTGTCGACATTCATTACATATGAAATTGCTACAGGGAATCTGTAGAAGTCTGCTTCGGCGCTTAAATCGCCGTACGCAAGTGAATTATAATCAAAATCGCCGCTTCCCTTATGGACATAAACAAGGGCTGTAGATTCTATGGTCGCTTTATATCTGTCAAGTTTTCTGCCGTCTTTATCATATACAGTCTCTTTTGTATAGAGGACATTATAATTAACACCGCCGATGTTCTTTGTGTCAGTCGCACCGTCGGTAAATGATGATGTATTGCTTATATAAAGATTATTGTAATAATCAACCAGGGCACCGGACGTAGGCATACCCTTTGTGAGAGCAGCTTCACTGATTACCAGATCAGCCAGTTTCTCGCTCTTGTCGTTATCATAAATCGATGCTGTGTAATGAACCTTGTATTTACCCGATCCTGTGATCTGCTCATCGCCGCAGTATGCACTCAGTACCAGGTCAAGGGTCTCATCATTTTTAAGGGCCAGTTCATTAAACTCTATCCTGTCCTCATCCTGAGGGAGGATAACAGTATCTACCGATGCAGGGTTAAATCCGTTGTAATATCCAACCAGACTGGTATCTTCTCTGTATGCTTCATCTCTGTAAGGCACAACCAATGATGAAATTTTTTTTGCAACAGGATCCCAGTTTTCCCTGCCTTCATCATAAAATACAGAATATACATTTACACTGTAATGATAGGCATTATCGCTTCCGATAGTCTTTTCCACATCAAACTCGACAGAGAATGCCGCTGCGTATATAGATGTGTCATAAATATATTCGCCAAGAAGCGCTTTCAATGCCTCGCTCTGGGTATCCGTACCGTTCTTGGTATTTGTGAGAACATATCTCATATGTACGGACTCGCCGACATTATTACTCTGAAGAGAGAAATTATCATAATCAATCTTGTTAAAGCAGTTATCAACCACGTTGCCTGCTGCATCCTTTACAGGATTGACATCGACGTACGGATTGGGTGTTGCTTTGGGAATAAGCTCTTTAATGATCCAGCTCTCCTGCTCTCCCGTATATGCATATCTGTTGATAGCCTGCTGGGCAGCCTGATAGATGCTCTGGGCATTCTGCTCATTTTTGTTGTAACGTGATCTGTCTATATATCCGACGATCGATAATACGGCTACAGATGCGAGGATGCACATAACAATGAGCACGACAATAAGCTCCACCAGAGTGAAGCCCTTGTTTCCGTATGTTTTTTTACGCATCCTTAAATCTCTCATCTTTAACCTGTGTATTTATTCGTTAATATTGTCATTTGAAAAGCAGAGTACAGTCGAGCGCTTGTAAAGGAGCGAATCCTCGGACTGACCTGTAAAATTGCTGTCGTAAACCTTTATATCGGCATATACGTATGCCGGGCGCTTGTCTGCCAGACTAGTATCGGAGCCACCCTCGATGATCTCGTAAGTGAAATCGGAGAAAGTCACCGAAACCGTATACCCGTTATATGAGCTGACAGGAAACGGATTTGTATAATCGTATGCCTTGTCAGGAGTGAGCAGCTTTATGTCTTTGCCGCCTATATTTAAAGTGTTGCTCTTTGTGCTGTAATATCCAAAGTGAAGATATCCCGGTATAGTCTCTTTAGGAACATTGCTCGCATCTATGGTCAGGCTGTTTGGAAACAGCCTGTATACAGCCTTAGTCGTGACAGTGTTGGCACCGGTGACCATATCGCTGCCGGTAGCCTCTTTATAATCATCCCCTGTGATATACAGATTCCAGTAGATGGCCTCCAGGATCTTATCACTCTTTCTGATCACGAGTACGTTGCCGCTGTCATCGCTCTGACCCGTTACACCGGTCAGTTTTGAGAAGATGGCATCGTCTCCTTTTTTATAATTAGTTGCGTTATTAACAGAAATGACTCTCGCATCTGCATATGATGAAATATATGTATCTGCACATTCCTTGCGGAGAGAATCTGTCACCAGGTCTGCTATCATCTGGGCCCTTGTGAGCTTCTGCATCTTCATAAATACATTTGTGGCCGGGAACATCACCGTCACCACGGCAGTTGCAAGTATGGCTGTGAGGGCCATGCATACAACGAGCTCCACAAGAGTAAATGCCCTGTTATTTAATATATGCTTTTTTGACACAAATATTTTTGTCAATACTAAATACCTTATTCAAATACCCAGTAGATCAGGCCATCGCCTGACGTTTTATACTGTACCGCCTTTACTGTTACGGATGTGCCTGTTACAGTTGCCGTCTTTTCATTCGAGGTCTTTGTGGCTGTATTTTCATCTTTGCTGAGTTTACCATGGAGCTGCTTCATGCCTTCATCAGCTTCCTGTCTCTTTTCGTTGGCAAACCTCTCCGCCTCTCCCGTTGCAGATATGGAGTTTCCAAAAACGGCAAGTATGAGGAGTAGCACGATAAAAGCAACCATGACCTCGACCATGGTCTCGCCTCTGTTATCTTTAATTTTAGAGATTAATTTTCTTATAACCTTCATTCTTGCTGCCTTTATATGTAGCCTTCCATATATACGAGGCTTTGCCGACATTACCTTCATTCTTGCTGCCTTTATATGTAGCCTTCCATATATACGAGGCTTTGCCGACATTGGATGTAACCGTCAGTACAAACCTGCCCTCGGTATCTTTTGAAACCATTGCTATAACACTTGCTTTAGGCATACCGTCAAAGCCTGACATATCCACGAGTTTTGTGTTGTCTATCAGTTCAAGCCCTGTCTTATCCGTACCTGAGGGATTTAATATTTTTTCCTCAAGAGAATCCCCGAGACTCGTGGCGAGTTCGTACGCCTGATCCTGATTGAGCTGCTGGTTGGCAGATGCCATGATGACTCCTGCAGCAACACGCAGAGCAACCGTAAGAGCTACTATCACTACGGTTAAAGCTGCCACAAGCACAAGACTCGTTCCCTTATTTGATTTTATGATCTGTTTAAAAGTCATAAATATTACGTTTCCTAATTAAAGGCAAAAAGCGTTGAGCTTTTCAACGCTTTAAATGATATATGTTAGTTTGTTAGTCACTGAGGTTCCTAAGTTCGGTCCAAAAACCACCCGACATTGCACTTTTGGGGGAATTATTCACAATAATATAATACTGTAATTGTTTGCCTTTAAGTGGACCCGACAACACTTCATTCAGTTTCCCTTTGCCATTATCAATAACCTTAGTTCCATTTGTTGGATTAACAGTTGTCCACTCTCCGTTATAATAATACCAGGGCTTTGAATCCTTTGTTTCCATGTACATTGCATAATAAAGAGTAAACTTATCATACTGTTCCATGGTTGAACCGGAAGCATTGCTGCCCGCTGCGACAAAGAATATATATGGTTTTTTATACTCGCCCTTTTTATCTTTGGGGAAATCTACAAGTTTTAAGATGTCTTTAGCAAATTTTGAACCGGATAGATCCTGATCACCATTTCCATTAGGTACCATATTACCGTCTTTATCTTTTACAAAAGATTTTTCATTCGGCACAATCTGCTCCCCCGGCTTCACGTCTGGATTTTGGGCATAAAGCTCTACAAAAGCAGCCTGGGTTGCCTCCATCAGGGCTTTTGCATTTCTAAGGTCCTTTTTACTCCTGGCCTG
>CADBFE010000127.1 GCA_902793845.1 uncultured Lachnospiraceae bacterium
AATGACGGTGTACTCTGGATCGGTACATACGCAGGTCTGTACAGATATAACGGCAGAGAGTTTCGCTGGATAGATGAGTATGAATCCGTAAAAAATGTTAACTGTCTCTACGTTGATGAAGAAGGCCGTATGTGGATCGGTACAAACGACAGCGGACTTTCTATTGTGATCAGGGAAGAGGTTGTAAACATACTCGATGAGTCGAGCGGACTGCCCTCTAATTCAGTGAGATGTATAATCAGCTCATCTGACGGATATTATTATGTGGGAACCACATCCAGTATGCAGGTCCTCATGATGAACAACGGTCTGAAAGTCGTAAATACTCTCGACCAGATTACATATGCAGACAGTATAACGGCTGACCGGGACGGCCATGTGGCTGCAATCGGAGCTGACGGCAGTCTCTTTCTGCTTAAAAACGGTGATATTTTAAAGGCGTTATACCTCCCTGAGGGAGAGGAGAAGTTTAACTGCTGTACATTTTCTCCTGACGGAACACTCCTTGTCGGTACGTCTACAAATCATATATACAGCTATGACGTATCGGATGATGATTTTAAGAAAATCGATATCAGGACATGCGAAAATGTGGCATGTATAAATAATCTTAATTTCATTAATGACGGAACACTGTTTATATCCACTGACAGCGGTGTGTCATATATAGATGAAACCGGTTATAACCGGATCAATACAAACGATTTTAACAATTCCATCGACCATATGCTCTATGATTACCAGGGTAATCTCTGGTTTACATCGTCGAGACTGGGACTCCTGCGCCTTGCAAAATCCCCTTTTAAAGATATATACGGTTCGATAGGAATGGCCAGACAGGTTGTGAATACCATTGTAGCCTGGAATGGCTGCTATTATATCGGTACAGATGAAGGTCTTGATATTGTTGATGATGATTTTAAAGAAGAAATCGAAAACAATCTGACAGATGATCTTTCCGGAAAAAGAATAAGATGTATGTATGTGGATGATAATAATTATCTCTGGGTATGTACATACGGAAGCGGACTCTATGAGATATCTCCCGATGGTGATATATGGGAATACAATGCCGATAACGGAAGCTTTGGAAACCGGGCGAGAATGGTCACGGGATTATCAGACGGAACCATTATTGCTGCCGGTGATAACGGTATCTGCTATATAAAAGATCACGAGATCATTCAGACCATAAAGAATCAGGAGGGTGCCATCAACTCCATGATCCTCACTCTGACAGAGATGGATGACGGCACCATTTTAGCCGGTACGGATGGAGACGGCATAGCTGTTTTAAAAGACGGTAAAGTTGAAAAGATGCTCACAAATGCAGACGGATTAAGCTCTGATGTAATCCTGCGTACAGTCAGGGATCCAAAATCAGATGGCGTATTTATTGTCACCAGTAACAGCCTTTGCTATCTGGGTGGTGACGGCAGTATCAGGATACTTGATAAATTCCCGTATTTTAATAACTATGATATCTGGGTAAAGGATGAGGATACGTTATTTGTCATGTCCAGTGCAGGTATTTATGTGGTTGAGAGAGATGAACTGTTGGAGGATGGAGATATGGCATGGGAACTACTTGATGCCAGAAGAGGACTCGGTACATCCCTTACCGCAAACTCATGGAACTGCTATAACGACAGCACCGGAGAGCTGCTGCTCCCTTGTGATACGGGTGTATACAGTATTGATGTTGAAAAGTACAACAGCGACGTGAGACTTTACAGAATGCAGCTGGCATCAGTTAAGCTTGACGGAGTGATCCAGCCTCCGGTTCGGATGGGAGCCATCACGATAGGCCAGGGCGTTGAGAGAGTAGAGCTTGCCCCTGAGATACTTAACTACACTATTCAGGAACCTAACGTAGGATATTTTCTTGAGGGATATGATTCCCAGTGGACTATCATACCCCAGAATAATCTTAATAATATTATTTATACAAACCTTCCGGCGGGAGATTATATATTCCATCTGGCGATTTATGACAGTGCCGGAGAGCATATCCTGGAGGAGAGAACATTTGAGATCATAAAAGAAGGCGAGTTTTATGAACAGCCGGGATTCATCGTATACATGCTCCTGCTGCTGTCACTTTTCAGTGTATGGCTCACTTGGCTGGTAGTACAGAGAAGACTCAATGCCCAGCAGATAAAGATCAACATGGCCAATGAGACAGTTATGGCTATCGCTAATGCAGTCGATGCAAAGGATGTGCGTACTCATCAGCACTCAACCAGAGTTGCGGAATATGCAGTGCTGATTGCAGAGGAGATGAATGTATTTAAATGGTGGAGGAGAAATAAGGACCTTTCAAATTTAAAGAAAGCAGCCCAGCTCCATGATATCGGCAAGATAGCCGTGCCGGACAGTGTATTAAACAAAGTGGGACGACTTACTGATGAAGAATATGCCCAGATGAAATCCCATGTAATCAGCGGTGCCGAGATACTTAAGGACTTTACTCTCGTAGATCATGTACAGGACGGAACCAGATTTCATCATGAGAGATATGACGGCAAGGGCTATCCCGACGGTCTTAAAGGTGAAGAGATACCCCTGTTTGGCCGTATA
>CADBFE010000128.1 GCA_902793845.1 uncultured Lachnospiraceae bacterium
GATGATTATCCGGATATAAAAGATGGTGAGATTGCTAAAGTTGTTGCCGATGTACATCTATACGATGGAGGAGAATGCGGATACAACGATACTATTTTTATTACCGATCTTATTTCATACGAAATCCTTGATTATGATGAGCTTGATACTATATCTGGTATTAAAGAAGCAGGAAGTACAGATTATGTATATTATTTAGATTTTTATAAATACGAATATGATGATACGGTATATGTGATTGCGACATATTGTGGAGAAATTAGAGTTTATGCAGATGGCGTTAATATTTTCAACTATGAATATTATGATTCCGAAGAGGACTTTACAAAATTTTTTGATTATATTTACGGAAACATAGATGATTCAGGTATATATGTCCCGAATTTTACCGAAGACGAAATCCTAAATATGAGTGATGAACAGCTGGCGACCATCGGGAAATATGTAAGAACCCAGTCTGTCGAAGATGCTTCGACTCCAAATCCTTTAAGAACTGATTACGGACTTTCGTTCGATGATGGATATTATTATGTCGGTAAATATGCTTACGAATCAGCTTCTGACGAAGACATGGCCATGGACATTGCCATGAATCAGTGGTACACAAGAGAAAGCACTGTCGGATATTATGATAATTTCACGCTCCTTGATTATAATGGACAGTTCTGGCTGTTTTCAGCAGATTTTTATTATAATGATGAATACAACTTTACAGATACCATGATTGTTTATGATAAATCATATTATGATGTCACTACATATTACGGAGACGAAACTAATACTGCTAAATTCGAATTAAATGAAGAGAATCTTAGAGAATTTTTTTCGTATCAGAATATGAATGAATTATTATCTTCGGAATTTTGTATCGGAGAATATTTATATGAGGAAGATGATACGTGGGTATTCAGGAAATATTATGTGTGGGTATGCTATGGTGACTACGGAATGTCAGACGAAGTAAATCTTTACTACGATGAGTGGACTGTCGATGCTGAGGGCAATGTGGAACATACAATTATAAATGATGGTACGTTAAAAACCGTTGAAATATATTAATTGGGGTAAATAAATAATAATATTTGCAAAATAAGCTTTGGAACAATATTCTAAGGCTTATTTTTGTTTCCTGACTACTTTTGAAAGGATATTAACACAACATATTGATGCATTTATATATATCAGGTTGATAATTTTGTGGTTATATGCTATTATGTTAACCGTGTGAACAAAAGTTCGATATAAGTTTTTGCAATAAGGAGTTTTAAGGAATATGGCACAGCAGAGCAGTTACGGTGCTGAAAATATTACAGTTTTAGAGGGCCTTGAAGCAGTCAGAATGCGTCCCGGTATGTATATCGGCAGCCTTACGACAAAGGGTCTCAATCATTTGATTTATGAGATAGTAGATAACTCGGTAGACGAGCATCTTGCGGGATTCTGTGACAAGATATGCGTCTATCTTGAGAAGGATGGCTCGGCAACCATTTCCGATAATGGCCGAGGCATCCCGGTAGAGATGCATGAAAAGGGTATATCAGCCGAGCGTCTTGTATTTACCACACTTCATGCCGGCGGTAAGTTTGATGACAGTGCATATAAGACATCAGGCGGACTCCATGGTGTGGGTTCATCTGTTGTTAATGCTCTTTCTACCCACCTTAAAGTAACCGTCATGAGAAACGGTCATATGTATGAAGATGAGTATGAGAGAGGTATACCTACCCTGGAACTTGTTGACGGTCTCCTGCCTGTTGTTAAAAATACAAAGCAGACAGGTACGATGATCAATTTTACCCCTGATGATACGATCTTTGAAAAGACTGTATTTAAGGCAGAGGATATCAAGAGCCGTCTCCACGAGACCGCATACCTTAATCCCAACCTGACCATTTATTTTGAGGACAGGCGCGGAGATGAAGTTGAAAAGATCGAGTTCCATGAGGAAGAGGGTATCAGGGGCTTTATTAAAGCTCTTAATAAGGGCAAAGAGACGCTGACTGATATTGTATATTTTAACGGCGAGGTTGACGGTATAGCTGTTGAGGCTGCATTTCAGTATGTAAATGAATTCAGAGAGATAGTTCTTGGATTCTGTAACAATATTTATAATGCTGAAGGTGGTACTCATATTACCGGATTTAAGACGATGTTTACCACCGTCATTAATAACTATGCCCGTCAGATCGGTTCCCTTAAGGATAAGGATGCAAACTATACAGGTCCCGATGTGCGAAACGGTATGACAGCCATCATATCCATCAAGCATCCCGACCCCAGATTTGAGGGACAGACCAAGACAAAGCTTGATAACCAGGATGCTGCAAAGTCTGTTTCAAAGGTATCCGGCGATGAGCTTGTTCATTATTTTGACAGAAATCTTGAAGAGCTTAAGAATGTTATCAGCTGCGCCGAGAAATCTGCCAAGATCAGAAAGACAGAAGAAAAAGCCAAGACAAACATGCTTACAAAGCAGAAGTATTCATTTGATTCTAACGGTAAGCTTGCAAACTGCGGAAGCCGTGATGCTTCAAAATGCGAGATATTTATTGTAGAGGGAGACTCTGCC
>CADBFE010000129.1 GCA_902793845.1 uncultured Lachnospiraceae bacterium
AGTTTCCGGGTTTTTTATTACCTCCCGGTATAAATAAAAATTATAGAAAAACATAGAAAAAATATATAAACAGAAAGAAGGATAAGACAATGGCTTTAAATATCAATTCATTACTCATACATGGCGGAATAGACGGAGATGAGACAACAGGAGCGGTAAATGTACCGGTTTATCAGACATCAACATATAAACAGGACGGACTCGGAAAAGACAGGGGATGGGAATATTCAAGAACAGGAAATCCGACAAGAGCCGCTCTTGAAAAACTGATTGCAGATCTTGAAAAAGGTAAGTACGGACTGGCATTTGCATCGGGACTGGCAGCAATCAGCACAGTTTTATCACTGTTTAAATCAGGGGACAAGCTGGTTGTATCTGACAACATATACGGCGGTACATTCAGAATACTCGACAACGTATTTAAAAGCTTTGGCATCACATACGAGATAGTAAATACTTCTGATTTGGAGAAAACAGAAAAGGCAATCACAGATGATGTAAAAGCAGTCTATGTAGAGAGCCCTGCAAATCCGCTCCTCACAGTCACTGATATTGAAGCGGTTGCAAAAATTGCCCATAAACATAACAAGCTACTGATTGTGGATAATACATTCCTCACACCATATCTTCAAAGACCGCTTACTCTTGGAGCAGACATAGTCATCCACAGCGGTACAAAATATCTCGGAGGTCACAGTGATACGGTTTCCGGCCAGGTAGTTGTAAATGACAAGGCACTTGCGGACAGACTTTATTATCTCCAGAATGCCATCGGCGGAGTCCTCGGTCCTTGGGACAGCTTCCTCGTAATAAGAGGTATTAAAACTCTTGGAGTCAGGATGGACAGACATGTTGCAAACGCAGGTAAGATCGCAAAGTGGCTCGAAAACAGTGAGTATGTCAGCAAAGTTTACTATCCCGGACTTGAGTCGGATCCCGGATACGAAGTGCAGAAAAAACAGGCTGACGGTGCAGGCGCAATGATCTCATTTGTACTTGATGAAAAATATGATTACAAAAAGTTCTTTGAAAACCTGAAACTGATAACCCTTGCGGAAAGTCTCGGAGGAGTGGAATCACTTGTATGCCATCCTGCTACGATGACTCACGCGGCAATACCTGCAGACATCAGAAAGAAAGTCGGAATAGTAGATGAACTGATCAGATTTTCCGTAGGTATTGAGGATGCAGACGATCTGATAGAAGATCTTAAGCAGGCTATTGAAGGATCAAAGAGGGGGTAATCGTTATGGAAGTATATATGAATGTCCAGGAAATGATAGGCAGGACACCGGTACTAAAGCTGACACACCTTGGTGTGAAAGAAGGAGTAAACATATACGCAAAGCTTGAGCTCATGAATCCCGCAGGCAGCGTCAAGGACAGAATCGGAGTATATATGCTACGGGATGCAGAGGAAAAGGGACTGCTTAAACCCGGCGGCACAATCGTGGAAGCAACAGCAGGAAATACAGGAATCGGTATAGCGATTGCGGCACTCAATAAAGGATACAGAGTAATATTTACCGTACCTGAAAAATTCTCCATAGAAAAACAGAAAGTCATGAAGGCTCTCGGAGCAGAAATCGTTCATACAAGCAGGGAAGAAGGAATGCTGGGAGCTGAGAGAAAAGCTGAGGAGATTAAGAAAGATATACCCGGGGCCATATCACTGGGACAGTTCCACAATATGGCAAATCCACTGGCTCATTACGAGACAACGGGACCGGAGATATACAGACAACTTGATGGTAATATCGATTACCTGGTAGCGGGCGCAGGAAGCGGCGGAACATTTTCGGGAGCCGTTAAGTATTTAAAAGAACAAAACAGCAATATTAAAGGAGTCCTGGCTGACCCTGTAGGCTCCATCATCGGTGGAGGCGAACATGCCGACTATGATATCGAAGGAATCGGAAATGATTTCATCGCAGATACCATGGATATCACACTGATGGACAAAGCGATCAAGATAACAGATGATGAAGCATTTAATGCATCAAAACTTCTGGCATCAAAAGAGGGAATCCTCGCAGGATCATCATCCGGAGCAGCACTTGCGGCAGCATTAAAACTCGCAGACGAGATTGAGTCGGGAAATATAGTTGTGATATTCCCTGACAGAGGCGACAGATATTTAAGTAAAGGATTATTTGATTAATTAAAGGTTACGGATATGGCAAATGTATTTACACTTGATAATGTATCCAAAATTTATAAAAACGACGGAAAAGAATTTCTTGCACTTAAAGACGTGAGTCTTGAGATAGAGGAGGGAGAGATATTCGGAATCATCGGAATGAGCGGTGCCGGAAAATCCACACTGGTCAGAACCCTTAACAGGCTTGAGGATATATCTTCCGGTTCGGTCAGCTTTTATGATACGGATCTGGCAACGTGCAGCCCTTCAAAGATAAGGAAGGTAAGACGGGAGATAGCAATGATCTTTCAGAGCTTTAATCTCCTGAATCAGCGAAGCGT
>CADBFE010000130.1 GCA_902793845.1 uncultured Lachnospiraceae bacterium
GGTAGAGGAACTCCTTAATAAGAATCATATCAGGATTCCGGAAACCTCAGAACTGGCAGATTATAAGTATGAGATGATCACTTACGGACCCGGCACTGATGAGGTACCGGAAAAACTTCCTGTCACACATTTCCCCGTGAAGATAAACAATATTAATGAAAAAAACAAACCGGATGCGGACACTTTATGGTACTGGCTGGAAAGCTACATGAAAAGCGCCTCTGTGCCATATAAAGCAGAAACAGAAAACGGGATTTCTAAACTAAAATATGTATTTATGTGTGACAACGCACCGGGTGGTTTTGTTGAAGGATGTGTAAACTTTTTTGATAAAGGTGCGGAGGCGGTTGTGTCATATAATAAGATGGGTTCTGAGATTTGCAGAAACAGTATAAATAGAAATGAACTGCTTAATCTTTTGAATCATTTGAATACAGAAGGCTTCGCAAAATCAGATTTTGCTGACAACAAATGGTACGATCCCGGGACACTATATACGCCGCGTATCTGCCTGACAGAGGGCGACGGATTTAACATATCCGTTAAGGTAATGCTCAATTACAGATTCTGGAAAAGTGCGGATACAGAAACAGATGATTATATTACATCATATCTCCCGGGAATTCTTGATAAGCTCGCTCCTGCTATCTTTGGGTCACTTAATCATATATAATAATATCAATAACGAAGCAAACATATAGCGAGAGGGATGATATTAAAATGCTTGATTACAGACTGATGACAATTGATGATTATAAGGAAGCATACGATCTCTGGATCAAATGCGGAAACGGACTTAATAATAAAGATGATTCCCGGGAAGGCATTGAGAAATATCTTAAGAGAAATCCGAATACTTCCTTTGTTGCAGTGCTTGACGGAAGAGTAGTCGGAGTCATTCTCTGCGGTCATGACGGCAGGAGAGGAATAGTTCAGCATGCCTGTGTATCGCCTGATTGCAGGAGAATGGGTATCGGCAAAAAACTTGTGGACCTTGCTGTCGACGCACTTAAAGAAGAGGGGATAAACAAGGTTCTCCTTGTTGCCTTTAAAAAGAATGTAGGTGGAAATGCATTCTGGGAATCTCAGGGATTTGAACTTCGCGAGGATCTTAATTACAGAAACAAAGCCCTGGCCGAGATGATTCGAATCGATCCCGATTACGTGAAATAAGATCTGGTGCATGTCACCTTTAACAAATTGTAAACGAAAAATTACAGGGAGAGTCTTCGATGAAAATCGGGGGCTCTTTTGTGTGTCGGGATATTTTGATGAATTTATGGTAAAATGAACCCCGGAGTTTATAAATCAGAAAGGTACATAAATTATGAAATGTATTAGTTGCGGTGCGGAGGTAGGCCTCACCGAAGGAAAGTGCCCGTATTGTGGCCGGGAGATTACAGAGAACGCATCTCACCGGAGGGACCTTAAAAAATATAAAGACAAAAATAAGAAAATAAAGGGTGAAGCAGATAGTATTGTATCTTCCAACCTGCCGATAGTAATCAGTGTAGTGGTAATGATATTCCTTATCATAGCTTTAATCATTGCGGCTTATCTTGAAGATAATGCATACACATTAAGAAGTGAAATGATTCGTAAGGAAGCAGAAAAAAAACATGACGAGTATTCCGTAATTATACAGGAGTATCTCGATGCAGCAGATTATATTGGATTTTATTCTTTTGTTAACAATCATTGTATTTGGACACATCAGGGTCCGTATGAAGATTTGAAGAATGTGACAGCGATTGCAGGTAATTTTACGGCCATGGTTTCAATGGTAGAGGAAGTCGTTATGTACGGCCCCGAGGCAAAAGTATATAGCCAGGATATGAGTATCAAATCATGTGCCAGATGTATAGAAGACTTCTATAATCAATATAGTTATTTGGAGGATGAAATAGAGGACGATCCTTACAAAGAATATATTTATGACATTAAAAACCAGGCCGATCTGATACTTGAAATATACTTTGGTCTTGATGAAGCAGGCAGAGCAGAGTTTTTCGCAGGCTCTGACAATGCCCGTTATGCATATATTGAGGGGGTGCTCCTTGATGAATAAGAAAATTATTTTTGGTATATCAATAGTGATAAATGTATTCCTTGCCTTAATTGTGATATTTCTTTTAAGCGAGGCAATTCACGGGCTAAAGTATACATATTTTGGTAGTTCAACTGCGACAGACTCCATGTATGATTATCTTGAATGGGAAAACTACGGTGTTGCTGCAAGGGCTGCTCATTCAGTCAGGGGCGGAGCGAAAGTCGCTGACGTTGACCTTGACTATTACAGACTGGGAGAATATGCCGATTTACTTTTCTTTAAGGAAATATATGAAAAGTCAGGAAATACCGATACGCTAAAAGCATGTGAAGACAGGATGTCTGAGATTCGAAGTGAAATGCCTGATTATGAAGTGATATTTGAAAAAATTGATTACAGCGTGGAAAATGC
>CADBFE010000131.1 GCA_902793845.1 uncultured Lachnospiraceae bacterium
CAAGTGTAGTGTTCGCTACAGATTTCACATACTCTACCCAAGCTCTACCCAAGGTGTAGCCAAGGTGTAGCCAAGCTCGGGAGCTTGGGTAGAGCTTGGGCAGAGCGATGTTGGTACGGCTTTAGGACTTGGGTAATGGGAACGGGGGGCTGCTTGGTTAAACAACAGTGGCTGGAGCCCTCCAGACACTTGACTCGAGTGAAGTTATTTAGGGGTAACGCTTTTCAGCAATTCTTCGCACTAAAAGGCGCGCTCGACCTTTGGTCGCTTCTGCCTGCCGCAGCAGGTGTTGAAGAAGCCGAGCGAGGGATTATCGGATTCTTTGCACTAAAGGCCAAGCGGCGGAGACGTGAGGCTCACTTCGGACATTTGATGTTTTTCATTTCTGCACGCGGAGGGGGATATCCGGATTGTATATTTAAATTATAAGAATATATATATTATTAATATATATTATATATATAATATATACTAATAAGGTGTTTTCCGTCTATGTAAAGTGCAAAATGCAAATGTCCGAAGTGAGTAAGTGAGTAAGTGAGTAACCTCCATTTTTTCCGCCCACGTGAGAGAAAATTTTTTCTCTGGTGTACGAGCGGTTCTGATAAATGATGTAACTTTGACCTTTCGGTCGGAAATACTGTATTTTTTCTCCGCCTATGAAGAGATTTTTCATGTCTTTTTTCTATATTTGCACCCAGAATATGCGAAATTCGTATGGCAAGCAACACTTACAAACATTATATGTGGCTTTTTGATACGCTCAGCGGAGACAGGCGTCTCACCTTCGAGGAAATCAACGAAAGGTGGCAGGAAAGTCATCTTAGCGACGGAATCCCCTTGAACAAACGCACTTTTCATCTGCATCGCCATGCTGTAGAAGAGCTTTTTTCTGTGAGGATACTGTGTGACGCGTCTAATGGCTATCGCTACTATATCCCAAGAGATTTCCTCAGGAAAGACCATACTCGTCAGCGGATGATAGAGTCATCTCGCGAGGCTCTGCTACCAACTGAGCGGGTTGTCCTGCGGATATATGGCCCCCAGGCCCTACAGGTGCGCCAGCAGCCAATCCATGCGTCACAAAGGGAGACACTGACAGGGAATGACTACAGCGAATTCACCTATCAGATTAATATCAGCAGCGACTTCATCTCCACCATATTGGCTATGGGTGACAGGGCTGAAGTGCTGGAACCAGCTTCACTAAGAAAGGAAATGAAGGATATTATAAGGAAAATGTTTAATAATTATAAAAAGTAAAAGTTATGAGTAATGTGACTTATTATCAAAGAGTCATGAATGAAAATTTGGCACAAAAATTAAAAAAAGACTTCAAATGGCTAATTAATTATGTTATTGAACATAAAGAACTCGATTTTCAGACGGGTTCAGATAAGAATGGGAATTCATGGTTCTCTGTATATAAAGGGACCTCTAGGATTTTGAAGATTAGATGCAGTAATAATGGGATAATAAGTTATGATGCTGATAAAACATATAAAGAAAAGGCTGGAGGAAAAGAACTGATAGAGAAATTTAATACTGAAAAAAGAGAGGACGAGCTAAAAAAAGCTCTTGATGAGTATTTAAAAAGAATAGATGATAGTAAGGATATTTTTGGTCGATATTATGTAACTAGCAGCGGTGAGAAGAAGGAAGGCTATTATCAAAATTTAATCTCACGCAGATATTCTTTTGAGTCTAAAGATGGCGATCCTTTTTTTATATTTGATAAAGAATTTGTACTGGGATTTGTAAATCAAGAGGCAAAGGACGATTGGAATAAGGAAATAAAAAAGGAAATTCAAAAATGTCTCTCTGCTTTTGTTAAGGAGTACAACGGAAGGCTTCCGAGGGAAATAAGAGAAAGGCAAACGGATCATTATGATGAAGTCGATTTTCTTGCTCTAAATTGGGATGGGGATATTATTATTATGGAACTTAAGCAAAATGATCCTTCTAAAACTGCATTCTCTCCTATCCAATTAGGCTCATATTACAGGCAGTTTAAAAAGTTTCTTGAAGAGGACAAAGAAAATGATTATATGTCAATCTATAAAAATATCCGAATCATGATTGAGCAAAAGATAAGTCTTGGAATGATAAAGATACCGGACGGACAGACTTTGCCTTCAAAATTGAGCGGAGCAATAAAGGCATATTTGATCGTAGGAGAAAATAATACTATTTCATCTGAACAGAGGGAGCGTTATAAAATAGTATGTAAAATATTTTTGCCAAATATAGAGGCATATCAATCTAAACCGGATGGAGAGCTGGAAGAATGGAAGATTTAAACCCTGTGTGAACTCTTTTTTCACACCCTCGTCATACTTTTGTGCTCGTAAACCAATTAAAGTCGTTTATGGGCACAAATTTTTTATTTACAAATCAAGACGGAAAAGTCGAACTGTATAAGCAGGGCGAACATTGCGTTACGATGCTGGCGAAGCGATATCGAGGCCAAGGACTTACTTTACAGCAACTTGAAGAAGAAGGCAAGAAAGGACTCGAGGAAGCAGCCAAACGCTTCGACGAAACTGCCGGATATAGCTTTATGAGTTACGCTGTCTGGTGGATTCGCCAGCGCATTCTGCAGGCTCTGTGCCGGCTTCCTGGCGAGGAAAGACAGACAGAGCACGAAGCGTTGACAAGCAGGGAACGTGGCATCCTGCAAAGCATAGACGAGGGTGTACCCCTTTCGGAAATCGCTTCGCAATG
>CADBFE010000132.1 GCA_902793845.1 uncultured Lachnospiraceae bacterium
AACCGGGATCAAGCAGTAGCATATAAGTTAAAAAATGTTGTAAAGTATGCTTCGCCTAAAGAATTAAAAGAATATGGAATAAGTAATGCACCACAATCTTTTCAGTATATTGAAGATGCTTGCGTGTGAATGGAAGGAGTGACATATCCTATATTTAATAGGTGTTGCCGCTCCTGTTTTTTTGCATTCATATGATTTTCCATCTCAAAAATCTTCAAAACTTTCTCTTTGCATAACCCCCAATATATGTTAATGTTTTATTAGTGAGAACTGTAATGAATGTATGGGTAAAATTGAAAACAGGGTGTAGAAAAGGAGAGGGTTGCATGAAAAGAGGAAAGAAACTATTCACGTATTTGCTTGTGCTCGTGATGCTGCTGGCAAATACTGTGACAGGAGTTGCCGCGGAGCTGGACGAGCCGTTGCAGGAGGCAACGCAGATTGTTCATGAGGATGGAAGCGGACTGCTGTCGGAAGGTGGTTTGCTGGAAGCAAGCGACGCGGTTGCGGACAGCAGTTATGACCATTCGCATGACGCAGCGATTGTGGCTGCGATGGAGAAGCTGCAGGATACCATAGATGTGACAGGCTATGGACTGACAAGAACCAATGTGGGAGATGTTATACACGGTATTTTGAACATGAATCCACAGTTGTTTTATGTATCGGGTGGATTTAGTTATTATCTGGATAACCAAAGTAATGTTAAAGAATTGATCAGTACATACAATTATACGAAAACCCAGATTACTTCTATGAAAGCGGAGATTGATGCAGAAGTTGCGAAGATGGAAGCTGCGATTGATACAACCGGGTTGAGTGATGTGGAGATTGCGCTTGCATATCATGATTACCTTGTGACAGATGTAACGTATGATTATGAGAATTATTTATCAAATTCTTTGTCGAGCGATGATTATAATATCTATGGCACACTTGTTAAGAAGAAAGCGGTTTGCCAGGGATATGCACTGACGTTCATGTATCTGATGAAACGCCAGAATGTTGTGTGTGGCTATGTTTCAAGCAATGCTGCAAATCATGCGTGGAATGCCGTATATCTGAACAATCAGTGGTATCACATGGATGCCACATGGGATGATCCGACATGGGACAATCTCGGAAGAGTGAAGCATACGTATTTTATGATTTCGGATGCAACCTTGTTATCTATAATGGTCTCATAAATTAAGACACTTTTTCGGACAGATTTTAATGAATCTGATATACTTAAACCAGTATGAGAGAAAGGATTCATTATCATGTCCAGACAAAGAAGAAATTTTAGTGCAAAATTTAAATCAGACCTTGTAATCGAGTTGCTAAAAGGAGAGAAAGATCTCAATACTCTTGCAACTGAAAATAACATCCAACCCAATCTGCTCCGCAACTGGAAAAAGGAATTCCTAAGCAAAGCGGCTGTTGTGTTCGACGACAAGCGTGAGGAGAATCTCAAAGAAAAGCTTGCCGAAGAGCGAAAAGAGAAAGCGGAGTATGCCAAAAAGGTTGGTCAGTTAACTATGCAGGTTGACTGGCTCAAAAAAAAATCTGAAGAAATTTGCGGACCTGACTACGAGAGTAAGTTTAGTCCAAAACCTTTTGACGACTAAGGAAATACCGGCTTCTGTGGGTGCCAAACTGCTTGATATCAATCGTACAAGCATTTATTACAAGGGCACTCCTGTATCAGAAGAAGAACTATCCTGCAAAGAGATCATTGACCATCTTCATACTGACAATCCCACCTGGGGAGCAAGACAAATGTCTGCACAATTGAAAGCCCGTGGTTATCATGTTGGACGTCGCAAGGCAAGACGCTACATGAATGAGATGGATATTTACCCCATCTACCCAAAGATGAATCTTTCCAAGCGTATGCAGCAGGCCAAGGTATGTCCCTATCTTCTCCGCAATGCAGTCATAGACAAACCAAATCAGGCATGGTCTATTGACATTACATATATTCCGATCAAGCGCGGATTTCTGTATCTGACTGCCGTGATCGACTGGTATAGCCGTTGTATTGTCGGCTGGGAAGTAGATGACACACTTGATACCAGAATGGTTATCAACGCCTTGAAAAAAGCCTTCAAAGTGGCAAAACCTCAGATTCTGAACTCAGACCAGGGCTGTCAGTTTACAAGTCAGCAATACATTGACTTTGTAAAGGAAAATGGCATCCGCCAAAGCATGGATGGAAAAAGTCGCTGGGCAGACAACATCATGATTGAGCGTTGGTTCCGTAGCTTCAAGTATGAGGAAGCCTATCTGACGCAGTACAACAACATCAAGGAAGCAAGAGCTGCTATCGGACAG
>CADBFE010000133.1 GCA_902793845.1 uncultured Lachnospiraceae bacterium
GGCAAGAAAGTAACTGTTTTCGATGAAGTTGACAAGACAATCAAGAAGGACAGACCTTCAAGACTTCATGCAAGAAGACAGATGCTCAAGACTCTTTACTCTGTAAAGGATGTTCCTACAGAGAACCAGGGCAAGAAGAAGGCTACAAAGACAGTTGACCTCACAGCAAAGTTATTTGATGAGATCGCTCCCAAGTATGCTGACAGAAACGGTGGATATACCAGAATCGTTAAGATCGGACAGCGTAAAGGTGATGCTGCCATGATGGTTATCATTGAGTTAGTTTAATCTTAAACATGATAATTTTTAAAAAGCGTACAGAAATGTACGCTTTTTTCATAGAATGAAATAATAACAGATTTTGTTATTTTGAAATATATACAGGACACATAATGGCATTTATAGAGACAAAAAAACTCGCATTTGAATATATCAGACGGGATGAAGAGGGCAACGTTGAGGGCATCACCAGGGCCGTTGACGGTGTGAATCTTTCTGTGGAGCAGGGCAGCTTTATCTCCATACTTGGTGCCAACGGGTCCGGCAAGTCTACTCTTGCGCTTCATCTCAATTCTCTGCTTCATCCTACGGAAGGTACCGTGACTGTTGACGGTATGGATATAACTGATGGGAGCAAATCCTGGGATATCAGAAGGACTGCCGGGATGGTATTTCAGAATCCCGATAATCAGATAGTCGGTTCTATAGTTGAGGAAGATGTCGCATTCGGTCCTGAAAATTTAGGGCTTGCATCCGGTGAAATCTTTAAGAGAGTAAACGGGAGCCTCGCTCTGACCGGCATGGATGCTTTTAAGCATAAATCAACGTCTGCTCTGTCCGGAGGTCAGAAACAACGCCTCTCGATTGCCGGTGTCCTCGCCATGCACCCTAAGTGCATCATATTTGATGAAGCAACTGCCATGCTTGATCCTGGGGGCAGGGCTGAAATCCTCTCATTTGTCCGTGAACTAAACCGTAAACAGCATATCACGGTTATCTGGATCACTCACTTTATGGAGGAGGCAATAGACAGCGATGCCGTATTTGTAATGGACTCAGGCAGGATTGTTCTCTCCGGTAAACCCAATGCCGTTTTCTCCCAGGTAGAGATGCTGACCAATATCGGACTGAGGGTTCCGCTCGCTACGAGACTCTCTTATGACCTCATAAAAGAGGGGGTACCACTTAACAGAGGTATCCTGGATATGGAATCATTAGCCGGTGAACTAATCAGGGTAAAATTAAATTCAAATTAAATAAATAACACACTATTTTGAGCATTTGAAAAATTAAAGCGTACATTACACTGATATTTAATTAATAATAAATATATTCAATAGAGTTATTACACGATTTAATAAAATGAAAATCATCATTAATCACGTGACAGTTGAATATGATAAAAACCTTCCAAATTACTCAAAGGCCCTTGATGATATAAGCCTGGTAATCAATGAAGGAGATTTTCTGGGGATTGCCGGCCATACAGGTTCAGGCAAGTCTACACTGATCCAGTTGATGAACGGACTCATTAAACCATCAAAAGGTAATGTGTATTTTGAAGGCGAGGACATCTTTGAAAAGCGTTATGACAAGAAAACACTCAGGGGTAAAGTAGGACTTCTGTTTCAGTATCCCGAGCATCAGCTTTTTGCGGAAACTGTTTTTGAGGATGTATGCTTTGGTCCCCTTAATATAGGTTTTGACAGGAAAGCGGCAGAGCTCAGTGCATATGATGCCCTGAAATCCGTCGGTATGCCTGATGACCTTTTTTACCAGTCGCCGTTTAATATGTCAGGCGGCCAGATGAGACGGGCCGCTCTTGCAGGAATACTTGCGATGAAACCTGAGGTACTCATACTCGATGAGCCCACAGCTGGCCTCGACCCAGGAGCCCAGCAGAGCATATTGGGTATAATAAAGAAACTCCATGAAGAGAAAAAGATCACTATAGTACTCGTTTCCCACAACATGGATGATATTGCGGAATATACAGACAGGATGATCGTCTTAAATAAAGGCAGGAAAGTTCTGGACGGAATAACCGGGGACGTATTTAAGGAGCGGGATATACTTAAAGAAGCGGGACTGAGTGTACCCCAGGTC
>CADBFE010000134.1 GCA_902793845.1 uncultured Lachnospiraceae bacterium
AATGATACACCGGAGTGGCGTATCTCAACTATCTGGGGTATCGGATATAAATTTGAACTCCTTTAATCATCTGTCAAAGATCAGAATATGAAGAAAACACTTTATCTGAAATTCCTAATTGCATACGGGATATTTGCGGTATTCGGATTTGTCATTATCTCAACTTTTATGCAGCAGCTGACGAGAGATGAGATAACAGATGACAAAGCTCATTTTTTTTATACCACAGTGACCACCATAGCAGATACATATGGAGCCAGCCTTTACAATAATGAGATGTCATTAACTGCCATAAAGGATGAACTGGACAATGTGAGTATCATAACCGATGCGGCTATTTGGATTGTCAACCCGTCAGGACTCATCGTGGTAGATTCCGCGTCGCCTCTTGATGTGGAAAATCCGGTGACCATAGAAGGCTTTGATCCTGCAGCAAATGCAGGCTCATATTACAGTGTCGGTAACTATTACGGATATTTCAGTGAGAAGTACCTTAATGTATCAGCCACGATCACATCAGGTTTTAATGTGGTAGGTTATGTTGTGGCTCATTATGATTATTCAAAGATTCAGAGCGAGGTAAACAAGTATCTGAATATCGACTATATCCTTCTGGCAGTACTTTTCCTGCTGTCAATGATCATCCTGATTTTCTTTACCGAGATCGTATATATACCTCTAAAGAAAATCACAAAGGCTACGGAGCAGTATGCGGGAGGCAATCTCCGATACAATCTCCAGGTGGAAAGTGATGATGAGATAGGCTACCTGGCGGCCTCCCTTGCATATATGGCAGGTGAGCTGGCCAAGGGAGAAGATAACCAGAAGCAGCTGGTGGCCAATGTATCCCATGATTTCAGATCGCCTCTGACATCAATAAAAGGCTATCTTGAAGCCATGAATGACGGAACTATTCCTGAAGAGATGCATGAAAAATACATCAACATTGTTTTAAATGAGACAGACCGTCTGATCAAACTGACAAATAATCTTTTGACACTGAACAACCTGAATACGGAAGGCATGGTCCTGGAGCTGACAGATTTTGATATAAACTCTGTAACCCGTCAGACCATATCGACATTTGAAGGCAGATGCGTGGCTAAAAAGATTGCGGTAGAGCTTACCCTGACAGGGGAGGAGATGTATGTCCATGCTGACAAGACGAGGATCCAGCAGGTGATATACAACCTCATAGATAATGCGATTAAATTCAGCAATAACAATTCGGTAATAAAAATAGAAACAACAGAAAAGCATGACAAACTGTTTGTATCGGTAAAGGACAGTGGTATAGGAATCCCGAAAGAAAGCGTCGCCCTGGTTTTTGACAGATTCTACAAAACAGATCTTTCAAGAGGAAAAGACAAGAGGGGCACGGGACTGGGTCTCTCCATCACTAAAGAGATAATCCGTGCTCACGGAGAAAATATAAACGTGATCAGTACCGAGGGTGTCGGAACAGAGTTTATCTTTTCACTCCCCATCTCAAAAGACATGAGGGAAGATTAATATAGTATAAAGAGGTTTTTTAATACTAAAAGTCATGAATAATTCATCAGAAAACATTGAAAAAAATACAGAATCAAAAGGCGGGAGCAAACTGTCGGAAGAAAAAATAATGGAGCTGCGCAAAAGCAACATTCCCGGCGGTGAGCCTGAAGAGATAAGCGACTATCTCTTTATACAGGAAAAGATAAAGGGCAGACCGGTAGATAAGAAAAAACTCCTGAAAAAAATGACCCAGACTGCAGGAGCTGCGGTGATATTCGGTATGATCGCCTGCCTCACATTTATCCTGATAGAGCCGGTACTTGGAAGGATGCTCAGAAAGGAATCAGAGAATCAGCAGGCCCTTACGGAGATAGTGCTGCCGGAACCTGATGAGATATCGGATGAACTGCCTGATGTGGATATCGATACAAGCTCCGGAGAGAAACTGAATCTGGTGGAGACTCCGATAGAGGACATGATCGTCGATGAAGGCAGCGATACGTCTGTATCCGTTGATATTGTTGAGGTTCCGGTTGTCCAGGAGTATGAGATAGAATTAAGCGATTACCGCCTGATATACAGAAAGCAGTACGCACTCTCGAAA
>CADBFE010000135.1 GCA_902793845.1 uncultured Lachnospiraceae bacterium
TCCCTTGGAATCATTCGGATCAAGGCTCCATACATCCATCTCCAGCGGATTCACATAGTTATCCGTGTAAGTGGACATATTTACCACTGTTCCACCATAGGTCTCAGCAATATCAAAGTATTCGTTCATTGGATCTATGACGATTATTTCATCATCTCCCGACAAGAATACGCTGCCCATCTCCATCTTGCAGAAAAAGGATTTACCGGAACCCGGCACTCCGAATACGAAGCCATTTCCGTTGATGAGCTTCTTTCTGTTGCCAATATTCACATTCTTGCTGATCTGGTTGATACCATAGTAATTGCCCGTGCTATCATTAAGCTCCTGCACATTAAATGGCATAAGTACAGCAAGTGACTGGGTAAGAAGGGTACGCATTGTCTCCACCTGTCTTACACCAATCGGAAGCGCTGTGTTGAGAGCTTCCCTCTGCTTTAAGTAGTGTGTATCAATCGTGCAGCTGTTACGCTTTCCGATAGTCTCCACAGTCTCACATACACTCTCAAGCTCCTTCTTGCTTTCTGCCATAAGAATAATGGTTACTCCCACAAAGAAAAGGCACTGGTCATTCTCACGGACATCATCCTCTTTGCATATGAGATTTCCGTAGAAAAATCGTTATTCTTATTACGGACTCTCTGCTGCTTAATGATATCCGACTCAATACCAAGGTATTTCTTCTGAAGCACCTTTGTTGTCAGATCCTTGGGAACAGGCACCACATCAATGCTCGTGATGGAATGAACCGGAAGGGAAGTAATCTCATTGATGAATCTGTCTGACAAACTGCTCGGATACTTTTTGATAAAAAGTGCCTTGCAGAATTTACTCTCATCCTCAAAATGGTCTGGGAAATATTTCACCATCCCATTGCACAGATCATTTCTAAAATCTGCCCCGACCTTCTTTGCCTTTTTGATATCAAAATCAAAGCTGCCCTCATCTCCAAGATGATAATAGTCATAGAGCACTTTCAGTCTCTCATTGCCATTAAGTGGTACAATCTCCGCACCAAGCTCAATGAAAGCCTTGTGTATCGTTGCCTCAAGGGTTGCAAACTGTGCCTTTGCCTCCTCGAAGTTCTTTCTCTCAATCGTGATTGTCAGGTATCTCTCCTGCTCAATCCCCTGTCTGCCCTCAATAATCTTCTCCTCAATGATGTCATTGTAGATTCTTCTATAATTATTGAAGCCATCGTTTTTCTCAGCAATCAGAACCTTGTCACGGAGTTCATCCATGTTTTTGTTCTTATTGTTGATCGTAATCTTATAATTACAGTCCAGCGAATTTAGGAACTTGCAATACCTCTCGAAAATACCGATCTGCTCATCCTCCGTTGCTGTCGTGTAATTGATGTCCTGAAAGCGGTAGCATTTGAAATACTTATTTTTGCTTACTTCAAAAATGCCGTTTTCAGCCACCGCCATAATCTCTATGGTTTCCTGAATGGATTTAGGTGTCTTATACAAAGGCTCACTCGCCTTCTTTAATAACTTAAATCCGTCTGTAAATAAACCCATGTCTCTAACCTCGCTTTCTTATAATGAAAGCCCGCCGGGAACTTCACCCTGCGGGCTGTGTTCCCGACCTTTCGGTCAGATACTATTCGTTTCTAATGCATTGCCTTATATACTGCAATGCCTGCTACTGCCGCCACAATGACTGCGACAAGTCCAAACAGCATGTTTCTCGTCTTTTTCTTCATTGCTTCAAACTCCTCCTGCTTCTTTACAGCCGAATCAGCTGTTACAGTCTCCGGTTCAGCCTTTCTGCCTTTCTTCTTTACCTGTTCATTCTGTTCTGCTTCTAACTGCTTTATTGCAGGCTCTCCCTCTGTTGATACATAGGTAAGTGCCCTGTTACCAAACATAAAATGCAGTTTCTTTCCCATATACTCGTAGAAATTCATCCCGTTAAAGGAATAGAATCCGCCAAGAGCAATCGGTGCCACACATGGAATTGCCACATAAGCAGAACCAGTAAGACCGATATACTTGTAAAGAAGAAGGACAATACCGCCACCAACCACTACACTTGCAATGGAAAATATAAGCTGCCTTGCAGTAAGTCCCATCGCAACCGATTCCTGATAGCGGTCAATATCCTTGTTTACTTCGATTACCATTGTCGCTTCCTCCTATCTTGATAAATCCTTTTTCTCCGGCTTTCTTGTCATTCCAATATTCGCCTCATACTTATCCATTCCATCCGGACACAGTTCCCTAAGCTTGTCTACATTGAACAGATAAAGAGGATATTCACAGAACCCACTCCTTTGCGTGAATCCAGTAAACTCTCCAAGGTCGTTATCTGTAATAAACTTTTCAATATCCGGCAAGTCATTCACATTCAGATATCCGCAGTAATTTGGTGCTGCAACCGACAAATTCACAGTCACATCCCCAAAAGGCTCCTCATATCCATCTTCATTACACATAAGACCGATAAACATTGCCCTGTTATTCATATACTGCTGGATATCAAATGTCACCTGCGTTTCTCCGGTTATGCTTGAATTATAAGTAACCTGTTTCTTTTCATTA
>CADBFE010000136.1:0-2083 GCA_902793845.1 uncultured Lachnospiraceae bacterium
AAAAATGTGCCATATCTGCTGCCATTATGACCGCACAATACACAGTTGCCACTTTCTCCGATTCCTGCAGTCTCTTCTATATGACCAATCCCTGCATTAAGCACTTTACTTGTGGTTCCTTCCATTACCGGATACCTGATATCTAAGCCCGGTATCTCAATGATGCCGATAACACCGCCTTCTTTAAGAATGGCTTCATCCTCTTTACTAATGGAGGTTTGCTCTTCCTCCACATCTGTTTCTTCATCGTAATCATCCTCCAATGTCTGCTCAAATTCACTTATGAGCTGTTCTGTCTGTTTTTCTCCGGTTGTCCGCCAGAAAAAAGGGACTGCCATAATGGCAATCCCTGCTGCAATCAGTAGTCCTGCGACCACTTTTCTTATGCTCATATTATTCACTCTCCTGTTATGAAGTGACTTTTGTCAAGAGTTAATTTCAAGAAATTTTTCTTAACCCCAGTCACATTTGTTTTCCTGACAGCATTGGAAAAGAGCCCTAGTTTAACAGTCCCCGGCAGTTGGCCACTCTGTTATACGTGGATTGGTTACCTACAGGCTAATGGTCCGCCGTTGGGTTCTACGATCTATTCGCGTGGATCACAGTCTTTCATGTGCGCACATAGGAGAAACGCAGATAACCCAGACCTTACAGTGACCACAGCTCTTTTCTAATACTGTCAGATTGTTTACTTGTTACATTGTGGCAGAAACAGCTGCACATTGCTGCTTTTTCTGCTTGACTACATTTTTATCATAGGCAGCTGGCTGTCAAGGGCTTAGCCGCCACAGCGGTGCCTGCACCCTTGACTGGCAGATGACTATGATACACATCTACGCTGCTTTCATTTCGATATTATCTGTCATCATGCCCCATACAAAACATGCCAGTTCTCTTGCTATTGCAGCTACTGCCACATTTCTTTTCTTGCCATGTCTTATAAATTTATAGTATCGGCTCCGTAATCTCGTATTCGCTTTGTCTGCATACGCAATTACCTCTGCCGTATTACCATTCTGTCTTGCTCTTAATTCTTTTGACTTATGCCCCACAGCACCCTTACAGATTCCACCAGATGCCTCTATCAGCAGCTGTCTTAAATGACTGTTTCCTGCTTTTGTTATTCCAAGACGGTGTATATTGTCTGAACTTGAGTTTTCTCCCGGAGCAAGCCCAAGATATGATGCATACTGGTTTCCTTTTGCAAATCTTTCAAAATCTCCGGTTTCAACAATCAATGACAATGCTGTATGCGTCTTGATTCCAAGAAAACATCCCAGTTTTTTGACTTTATCATGATATCTTGTCTGTTCTGCGATTTCCTCAATCCGTTTATCGTATCTCTCAAGCTTGGCTTCCTGTTCTTCGTATGATGCCATGTATTCGTCAAGTGTTTCTTGATACAATTGATTTGTGATTTCAAGTTTCTTCAGCCATTTCAGATGTGCCTGAGTCCATTTTGTCCCATCGTAGCAAAATCCATGTCTGATACAGAATGCGTTGATCTGCTGTTTGATTTTCTTCAAAGCAAGCTTATGATCATTTCTCATGCGAAGATATTCTTTTACAGAATCGTCATCCTCTGTTGGAATATAAACAGCATGATAACCACCATATGACAAGCACTGGGCAATCATATATGCATCCCGCATATCTGTCTTAATTCTCACCCCTTGCGGTGTAAGCATCGTTGTTGGTGCAAGTATCACACATTTTACGCCTGCGGCAGTTAACTGATTATAAAGCGAATATCCCAAACACCCTGCCTCATATCCACACTGAATATCGTATTCATCGTCCAGTCCAAGTTTCATTTTCAGATTTTCAATGAACAACAAGATATTTTTATAATCTGGTGTGACCTTGATTGTTGCAAATACACGGTCATCCTCACCGATGATTGGTTCCATTGCGCATAATGTGTAATTTGTGGTATGGACATCCATGCCGATTTTTAGTATTCTTTTCATATGAGTGATCTCCTTTTGTATGCGGTAATCCCTGTTACCTTTGTTCTTATCAAACTCTAGTATACAGGTAAATCCACGTTGCTACAAATGTGGGGTCACTTCATATTATCTAT
>CADBFE010000136.1:2101-3657 GCA_902793845.1 uncultured Lachnospiraceae bacterium
CTTCCTCCGGTCCGCTCAGGTCTGCATCCACAGCCTTTGCGTTCTCAAGGTCAAGCTGGGCATTCAGTTTACACTGCCTAGCCAGCTTTTCTTCCAGTTCTTTGCTGTACGCAAATGGCTTGTCATACTCTGCCTTTGATGCTTCAAGGTCATTCTGGTACTGCTCAATCTTCTTTTCAAAGAAATCAATGTTCTCATGGAGTCCATTGAACAGGTATTCCAGCTTCACCATGCTGCCGACAGGACTTGTGGAAAACTCTGCTGTATACTCTGTCTTTCCACGAAGCACCATATAATTGATGCCAAGGAAGTTCTTTTCCACAAGCAGCTCAAATCCGTGGAATTTACCGATTACAGTTGTCTCTCCGGTCTTACATTTACTGATTGCTTCAAGCATCATCGTTCCGCCATCCACACGCTCTGTGTAAGTTACTTTGCCTATGGTAATGGCAAATTCCGGATTATCAATCAGCTCTTTATCCCTTGCCTTTACATCCTCTCTTACATTGGCAAGCTTTTCTGTTGCTGTCTTAATCAGCTTCGGATACTTAATCATAAAGTTATCCTGCAAGCCATATCTCTGATTGTCATAGGATGCCTTTAAGAGCTTTAATCTCTGGACATCATTGTCAATCTCCATCTTTTCCTTGATTAAAGGATTGCCTGTGGCAACCGCTTTAATCTCTGCATAGGAAAGTGTTGCCTCGTCGATATCCTCACAGCTTCGGCTTACAGCCTTGCTTGTCATGACCTGACTGATGAATCGCTGCTTATTTTCAACAAGCGACCAGTTGTATGCATCAAATGTCCCTTTGGTGACATATCTGTAGATTGCCACCTCTTCATTTTCATTACCCTGTCGTATGCCTCGTCCTTCCCTCTGTTCAATAGAAGAAGGCTTCCAAGGGCAATCCACATGATGCATTGCAACAAGGTGTGTCTGCACATTGACACCTGTTCCACACTTGTCCGTTGAACCGATAAGAACCTTCTTTTTACCTGTCCTCATCTCCTTAAAAAGTGCGTCCCTTTGTGCATCCGTCTTGGCATCATGAATAAAAGCTATCTCATCTGCCGGAATACCATACTGGATCAGTGTTTCTTTCAGATAATCGTAGATGGTAAAGTCCTTATCTGGTCCCGGTGTGCCGATGTCCGAAAAAATAAGCTGGCAGCCTATATGACCATCAGCATTTCCTTTCTCATATTCTTTCCATACATTCTCCGCTACCTTATTGAGTTTTCCATCCGGATTGTTCGGCGCATCCTTATCAATCAGTCTGGCATCCGTTCCAAGAAGTCTTGCCTCATGGGTAATCTTTAGAAAGTTATCCACGCTTGGATCAACTCCACCGCCTCTGATACGCTCTGCCCTCACAACAAAGTCTTCCATGACCTGCTTCACATACCAGTCAGGCTCCGACTCCACTATAATAGGCTTGCCGCCACGGAGAGCTGGCACATCAAGGTCAAGCATGTCTGCGGTCTGCACATCTGCTACCTCACGGAAGATATTCATAAGCTCCGGCAGATTCGTAAACTTATTAAATCTGCTC
>CADBFE010000137.1 GCA_902793845.1 uncultured Lachnospiraceae bacterium
AAGACTTCCGAAAAGTTCAGGAATCTGACTGTTCATTAAATTGTTCCTCCTTAACCTTTGTGGTAAAAGCCTATGTCATAAGCAAAAGAAAAAGGCGCTCTGGATATTTCCAAAGCGCCTTTGCTCTTTCATGTTTCTGACTATACTCTCAATTTTTTTATGTGTCAATAACTTTTTAAAAATTTTTTCAAAAAATTTTTTTTTACGTTTTTCAGAATATGGTTGCAACCTTTATTGTCTGCTCTTCCAACACATCGAGAAGTACGGCAACCGTATCAAGGGATGTAAACATTGTGACATTATTCTCTATGGCACACCTTCTGATGGCCACACCGTCCTCGTAGTGCACACCGGAGAGTATGGCTCTCGTATTGATCACATAGCTCACATATCCTGCTCTAATGGATTCGAGTATTTCCTCGCTGCCTTCACTTAACTTGTGACGGATTCTGGTTCTGATACCATGCTCCTTTAAGAACTCTGCCGTACCGATTGTTGCCTCGATATTAAATCCCATATCATAGAATCTCTTTATGAGTGGCAGAGCTTCCTCCTTGTCCTCATCTGCAAGAGTAACCATAACTGTACCGTAATTCTGAAGTTTAATGCCTGATGCGATAAGGGCTTTATACATGGCTCTGTGAAGAGTCTTGTCATATCCGATAGCCTCACCTGTAGACTTCATCTCAGGCGAGAGGTATGCATCCATACCCTTAAGCTTTGCAAAAGAAAATGCGGGAGCCTTTACACACCATCTGTCACGCTCCTTTGGATACAGGTCAAATATACCCTGCTCCTTAAGGGATACGCCAAGTATAGCGAGGGTGGCAATATCCGCAAGGGAATATCCTGTCGCTTTTGAAAGGAACGGCACGGTTCTCGAAGACCTGGGATTTACCTCAATAATAAATACATTATCATTCTGATCAACGATAAACTGGATATTGTAAAGTCCCACTATACCTATGCCGAGTCCCAGCTTCTTTGTGTACTGAAGTATGGTTCCCTTGACCTTATCGGAAATACTGAACGTGGGATATACGCTTATGGAATCGCCTGAATGGACTCCGGTCCTCTCAACCAGTTCCATGATACCCGGTACAAATACATCCCTGCCGTCACAGATTGCATCGACCTCAACCTCTTTACCCCTTATGTATTTATCGACCAGTACAGGCTTGTCCTCATCTATCTCAACGGCAGTCTTTAAATAATGTCTCATGTCTGCCTCTTTAGAGACTATCTGCATGGCTCTTCCGCCAAGGACAAAGCTGGGACGAACAAGTACAGGATATCCGATATCCTTGGCTGCATTTACACCGTCCTCAATATTTGTAACAGCAAGTCCCTTAGGCTGGGGTATGTCAAGTTCAAGGAGAAGCTTTTCAAATGCATCTCTGTTCTCTGCTCTCTCAATTGCCTGACAGTCAGTACCGATGATCTTTACACCATATTCCTTTAAAGGCTCGGCCAGATTTATGGCTGTCTGACCACCAAGGATAGCGATGACGCCCTCCGGCTTTTCCATCTCGACGATATTCATGACATCCTCAACGCAGAGAGGCTCAAAATAGAGTTTGTCAGATGTTGTATAGTCGGTTGATACCGTCTCGGGATTATTGTTTATGATGATTGCTTCATATCCGGAAGCCTTTATGGTTTTGACTGCGTGGACAGTAGAGTAGTCAAACTCAACACCCTGACCGATCCTGATAGGTCCGGAGCCGAGTACTATTATCTTTTTCTTTTCGGATATGATCGATTCGTTTTCATCTTCGTACGTTGAATAGAAATACGGGATGTAGCTCTCAAACTCTGATGCGCATGTATCGATCATCTTGTATGCCGGCCAGATATTCTCTGCCTTTCGGATATCAAATATCTCCCGGGCGCTCTTGTTCCAGAGCACTCCGATCTCCCTGTCAGAAAAGCCCATCTTCTTGGCTTCACGAAGAACCGATATGTCATTTATATTTTTGACAAGTCTGCTCTCCATATCGGTGATATTTTTCATCTTGCCGATAAAGAAGATATCTATACCGGTTATCTTTGCTATATCTT
>CADBFE010000138.1 GCA_902793845.1 uncultured Lachnospiraceae bacterium
AAGACTTCCGAAAAGTTCAGGAATCTGACTGTTCATTAAATTGTTCCTCCTTAACCTTTGTGGTAAAAGCCTATGTCATAAGCAAAAGAAAAAGGCGCTTTGGTCATATTCCAAAGCGCCTTCGCTCTTTCATGTTTCTGACTATACTCTCATTTTATTTTTGTGTCAATAACTTTTATAAAATTTTTTCAAAAAATATTTTTGATGGAGTTCAGAATATTGTCGCAACCTTAATTGTCTGCTCTTCAAGCACATCGAGAAGAACCGTAACGGTATCAAGGGACGTAAACATTGTGACATTATTCTCTATGGCACACCTTCTGATTGCCACACCGTCCTCGTAATGAACGCCTGAAAGGATAGCTCTGGTATTGATTACATAGCTTACATATCCCGCTCTGATTGAATCAAGGATCTCCTCGCTGCCTTCACTTAACTTGTGACGGATTCTGGTCCTGATACCATGCTCCTTTAAGAATTCCGCAGTACCTATTGTTGCCTCGATATTGAATCCCATATCATAGAATCTCTTTATGAGTGGCAGAGCTTCCTCCTTGTCCTCATCAGCAAGAGTAACCATGACTGTACCGTAGTTCTGAAGTTTAATGCCTGATGCGATAAGGGCTTTATACATAGCTCTGTGAAGAGTCTTGTCATATCCGATTGCTTCACCAGTAGACTTCATCTCAGGCGAGAGATATGCGTCCATACCCTTAAGCTTTGCAAAAGAGAATGCAGGTGCCTTTACACACCATCTGTCACGTTCCTTTGGATAAAGCTCAAATATACCCTGCTCCTTAAGTGATACGCCAAGTATTGCGCGTGTTGCAATATCAGCAAGGGAGTATCCTGTTGCTTTAGACAGGAACGGTACAGTTCTCGATGATCTGGGGTTAACCTCGATGATAAATACATTATCATTCTGATCGACGATAAACTGGATATTGTAAAGTCCCACTATACCTATGCCGAGTCCCAGTTTCTTTGTGTACTGGAGTATTGTGCCTTTTACCTTGTCAGAGATACTGAATGTAGGATAAACGCTTATTGAATCTCCTGAGTGAACTCCTGTCCTCTCAACAAGTTCCATGATACCGGGTACAAATACATCTCTGCCGTCGCAGATTGCATCGACCTCTACCTCTTTACCTCTGATGTATTTATCTACAAGTACGGGCTTGTCTTCATCTATCTCAACGGCAGTCTTAAGGTAATGTCTCATGTCTGCCTCTTTAGAGACTATCTGCATGGCTCTTCCACCAAGGACAAAGCTGGGGCGAACGAGTACAGGATATCCGATATCTTTGGCTGCATTTACACCGTCCTCAATATTTGTGACAGCGACACCCTTGGGCTGAGGTATATCAAGCTCAAGGAGAAGCTTTTCGAACGCATCTCTGTTCTCAGCTTTCTCAATAGCCGAGCAGTCTGTACCGATAATCTTTACGCCATATTCCTTTAAAGGCTCTGCAAGGTTAATGGCTGTCTGACCGCCAAGGATGGCAATGACGCCCTCAGGCTTTTCCATCTCAACGATATTCATTACATCCTCAACACAGAGTGGTTCAAAGTAGAGCTTGTCTGATGTGGTGTAATCAGTCGATACTGTCTCAGGGTTATTGTTTATGATGATAGCTTCATATCCGGAAGCTTTGATTGTCTTGACTGCATGAACCGTTGAGTAGTCAAACTCAACACCCTGTCCTATTCTGATAGGTCCTGAACCAAGCACGATAATCTTTTTCTTCTCAGATATAATTGACTCGTTCTCATCCTCGTATGTTGAATAGAAATAAGGGATGTAACTCTCAAACTCTGATGCGCATGTATCAATCATCTTGTATGCCGGCCAGATATTCTCTGCCTTTCGGATATCAAATATCTCCCGGGCGCTCTTGTTCCAGAGCACTCCGATCTCCCTGTCGGAAAAGCCCATCTTCTTGGCTTCACGCAGAATCGATGTGTCATTTATATTTTTGACAAGTCTGCTCTCCATATCGGTGATATTTTTCATCTTGCCGATAAAGAAGATATCTATACCGGTTATCTTTGCTATATCTT
>CADBFE010000139.1 GCA_902793845.1 uncultured Lachnospiraceae bacterium
ATGCTGACAAGAATATTTTTGTCTATTGCAAACTGCATCTCTTCTCTTGATACGTTGTTTGATACAAAGAATATCTTTTCAGAAGGGAAGCCTGCATCAAGTAGCATCCTCATCTCTCCGATACTCATGGCATCTGCGTAAAGACCCTCTGATAAAGCGATCTTTAAGATATTAATATTTGTATTTGCCTTTATGGAATAATTGGAGTGAAACTCATACTTTGTAATGATCCTGCTGACTCTCCTCATACGGTCTCTTAATATATCCTCGTTGTACACATAAACGGGGGTGCCGTATTTAGCGACAATGTCCTCAGGTTTATTGCCTTTAAAAAAGTCTGATGCTTTAATAAATGATTCCATAATATCATTACCTCACTTCTTATTTGCTCTTATAAGAAAAAATAATTATACCATATTTTAAATATAAAATATACGGAAATGAACATACAAAAAGAGCTGCATGCCATGCAGCTCTTTTAATCTAATCAGCTTATAAACTATTTAGATACAACTTCCTTAAATGTAGTTGCAAGGCCCGCAATACCCTGAAGGTCTGAAGGGATGATGATCTTTGTGGACTGGCCGTTTGCCACATCCTTGAGGGCTTCAAGGCTCTTGATCTGAAGGACTGCATTGTCAGCGCCGGCTTCCTTTATCATCCTGATACCGTCAGCATTGGCCTGCTGAACTTTAAGGATAGCTTCTGCCTGACCTTCTGCCTCGCGGATAGTCTTTTCCTTCTGAGCTTCAGCTCTCAGGATTGCTGACTGCTTCTCAGCCTCTGCCTCGAGGATGGCTGACTCTTTCTTACCTTCTGCAACGAGGATCTGGGATGTCTTTTCTCCTTCTGCCCTTGTAACGGCCTCTCGTCTCTCTCGCTCTGCCTTCATCTGCTTCTCCATCGCATCCTGGATGGCTGCTGGAGGGATGATATTCTTAAGCTCCACACGGTTTACCTTGATACCCCAGGGGTCTGTAGCCACATCGAGATTTGATCTCATCTTTGTATTGATCACTTCACGGGAAGTAAGTGTCTGGTCAAGCTCCATCTCACCGATGACATTACGAAGTGTTGTAGCTGTCAGGTTCTCGATAGCCATGATGGGATTCTCAACACCGTAGCTGAAGAGTCTCGGATCTGTGATCTGGAAGAATACGACGGTATCAATACGCATCGTAACGTTATCCTTGGTAATAACGGGCTGGGGAGCAAAGTCCACTACCTGCTCCTTTAAGCTGACTCTCTTGGCTACACGGTCAAGGATGGGCACCTTGATATGTACACCTACGTTGAATGTACCTGTATATGCACCGAGACGCTCCATTACATAAGCTGTAGCCTGGGGCACGATGACGATACATCTGATCAGAATAAAAATTATTACTACAATTAATGCGATTAAAATATAAGGCATTTTATCTTCCTCCCTGAATATGATTACTGTACTTTTGCTACGATGAGCTTTACGCCCTCTACCTTTTTAACTATTACCCTTGTCTCCGGCTCGATAGTCTCTCCCGACTCAGATCTGGCTGTCCAGTCCATACCGTTAAGCAGTACGAGTCCCTGGGCCTCAAGGTTGTTGATAGTCTCCTTGACTACACCTATCTGACCTTCCAGAGTGTCGACATTGGTCTTGATCAGCTTTTTGTTTACATACTCATTCAGGATGGGCTTTGTAAATATCAGCATGATAACCGACAAAATAAGCATCAGTATGAGCTGCCATAAAAAATCGATACCCATTGCCGCTCCGAACAGTCCGAGGACCGAGCCTATAGCAAACCAGATAGTGACGAGGGCCTGTGTACAAAACTCAATGATCAGCAGGACAATTATCGCTGCAAACCATCCTATTGCCATCATTTTATACGGATCCATATATTCCTCCTTTCATGTATGAACAAATGGTTCACACACTGATAATCATACCATAGTTAGCCGATTTATAAAAGAAAAACAGGAGAAGCAAAAAGCCTCTCCTGTCATTCCTCCCGTCGTTACATGTCCTGTATTCATGTAACCTTTCCCTTATAAAAAATCTTTCCTGGGCTGCCTGGAGACATGATGCGCTGAGACCGTTTGCCAGTCTCTTGTCTACCAGTCCGGCTCCTGCAGGAGTGAACTGTCCGGGTGCATATATGACACCGTAAATCGTGTTGGGGAATGCCGCGCTGCGGACTCTGTTCATGACTACGGCTCCTACGGCAACCTGACCTTCATAACACTCATATCCGGCCTCGCACTGGATAATGGCTGCGAGGAGTTCCACGTCTGTAGCAGATGCTGCATATACTCCGTAGTACTGATATCTCTCGGCCTCAAGGGCTGCCTGCTTTTCTGCTGCCTCTCTGGCTGCTATCTCTTCCATACTCTCACCGTAGGTGATATGGAACTCTATCGATACATAATCAGCGGATATAAAACCGTCCTTGCCTTCATAGTCGACTGCTACCCAGCCGTCCTCATTGGAAACGACCTCAAATACATCGCCGGTATTTACCGTACCGAGTACGTCGCTCTCTGTATTTGATTCGCTGCGGACATTGAGCTCTGATGCTGTGACCGTAGCCCAGTAGTTGCCGATGTCGTCTGCGATATTCTGAGCTTCACTGCCAAAGTAAAGGTAATCATTGCAAACCCATCCCTCGGCATTGCCTGACTTAATCTTGGTCCAGGTATCGGTATATTCTATAATATAGCCTCCACAGTTGGAATAGAGCTTGCCAACTATCTCCGAATCTGTGGTCGCACTCTCTCTGATATTAACCTCATCTGTAGCATGAGCCATTACGAGGGCGCCGGGATTCATCCATGCGTAATTCTCCTCGATGATGGCATCGATCTGCTCCTGGCTGGGCATGGTATCAAGCTCGATATCTACAGCCATACCTGCACAGATAGAACCTATAACCTCATCTGTGGTGTAGGTATCTTCCGCATATGATTCAGTTGTAACAACCGCCATGCTGCCTATCATGGCAACTCCTGCGGCTAATAGCATTTTTCTGATATTCATAATCCGAAACTCTTTTGTAGAAATTTCAAATATTACTGAAAATGTAAAATGTATTACAAATTTGTTACGCCTTTGATAATATCAAAAAGGGGATTTTTTGTCAAATTTGACGGATTGGTTAACATAAATTGTACAATGTGCTTATAACTTTCGCACAAAACCTTTTATTTATAGGGATTTTCGCGTTTTGGTTGACGCTTTTGTCATTTTATGTATACCGATTATATTACTTGTGATATCTAAGATGTTAAGAAAATGTTAAGTTAAAATCCTTATTTTACGCGCCTATCACGCCTGCCACGATTCCGGCGATAATAACGGCAGCACAGAATAA
>CADBFE010000140.1 GCA_902793845.1 uncultured Lachnospiraceae bacterium
ATCGTTGAAATCAGATCTTTTTAAAATGTCATTTTCTATCAAATGCCCCATATAGTATTGACACCATTCAGTTGGGAAACCGAGAGTGTATAAGTGAGTAACAATATTTATGAAAAAGAAGGGCAAATTAAAGCACCTTCTTTTTTATTTTTTTCAGTTTCAGTTTCGTACATGTACTATTTGAAACAAAAAAATGGAGCTATTTATAAGGCTCTACGTAGTCTTAAAAGGAGGAAAGACTAAATGGAAAGAAAAGAATTTCAGGAAAGATTGAAAGAAGTCTTAATGCTGCTCAAGGAAGAGGAGATGGTGATTACTTTCAATACAATTAACGGACAGCATGGGGAGGAACCGCTCGGATTTACGATTTCAACAAAAGCACCTGCTGCATCGCCCACTTTCTACTCATTTGATGACCTTTATTGGGTATACACCAAATGCCCATCTGTCATTGATATAGCACTAGGTGTGATCAAATTGTCAAAAATGAGTAACGGCGATATGATTCTCAACGGGAGGGAAATTGATAGTTATGAAATCGTAAAAAAGAAGTTAGGACTGTGATATTGTTTTTTCTGAAAATAGAGCAGGTTAAATTAACATAATAACTTAACCTGCACATTTTTTGACTGTCATTATTCGGGAATAGGGGGCATCTCAATGAACAAATCTTTGAGTTCATTAACATCTCCGGCTTTTTCCCATTGCTCCATTCCCTTTTTCCAAACCATACTGTTTTTTGTTAGCTGTTTTGAGTCTGCCATTTGAGCCAAAACATCAAGAAACATCAAGAGTATTCTATACAAAATCTCGTTAATAAACGCACAATATAATTATTAAATTTGCATTAATAGAGATTTTGTATTGAAAAGAAAACAGGGTATTGACCAAAAATTGGGTTTTGGTTATAGTTTGCTTGTTACGGAAAACGTTTTCCTAAAGGAGGATTATGATTAACAGAAGTGCCATATACCACAGAATGTCAGAACAGTACTGCTATTGTCTGGATAATGACCACCTGATAATCAACATCAAAACAGGATATGATGTCGATAAAGTGTTTATCATATACGGCGACCCCTACGAGGCGGGGATTATGGGCGGAAACGAGCGCTGGAGCGGAAAAAGAGAAGAAATCTGCTTTAAGAAGAGATTAAAGGACCACATATGGTGGACCACAACTTTAGTGCCCCGGTACAAGAGATGCAAGTATTACTTCGAAATTCAGAGCGGCGATGAGTGCATGTACTTCTTTGAGGATGGTTTTTACACAGAAGAGGAGATGAACCAGGAGGGCAAGACTCTTTCATATTTTATAATGCCCTGGATGAACTCGGCGGACGTCTGCAGAACCCCTGCCTGGGTAAATGATACGGTGTGGTATCAGATCTTTCCCGAGAGATTCTGCAACGGGGATCACAGCATAGATCCTGAAGGCGTGATGGGATGGCAGACAGGAGAGGTTGGATTCCATGACTACTACGGCGGAGATATAAGGGGAATAAGAGATAAGATTCCTTATCTTAAGGAACTTGGCATCACCGGAATTTATCTCAATCCCATTTTTGAGGCCCACAGTAACCACAAATACAACACCAGAGATTACAGGAAGGTGGATCCTCACTTTGGCACCAACGAGGACCTTAGGGCCCTGGTAGACGAGGCACATGCAGCCGGAATAAGAGTGATGCTGGATGCGGTCTTCAACCACACAGGAGCAGATCATCCCATGTGGCTCGATATCCGGGAGAAGGGACAGGAATCTGAATATGCAGACTGGTACATGATAAACAAGTGGCCTGTTGAGCACGGCCGCGACACCAGAGACGGCAGATACTATTCTTTTGCCTTTGCTGAGTACATGCCCAAGCTCAACACAAACAACCCTGCGGTCCAGGACTACCTTCTTGATATCATCAGATTCTGGATCGAGACCTTTGACATTGACGGACTTCGCTTTGACGTGGGGAACGAAGTATCCCACTCATTCCTCAAGGCCATCAGATACATGACAAGCCATATGAAGGATGATTTCTATCTTCTGGGCGAGATCTGGCACGACTCCATTTCGTGGCTTCAGGGAGATGAGTATGACTCTGTCATGAACTATCCTCTGACAACTGCCATAGCGGATTTCTGGGTCTACAAAAACCGCGGCAGAGAGACCTTTGAATACGATATAAACAGGTGCTTCACCATGTACTACTCACAGGTTAACGACGTGCTCTTTAACCTCCTGGATTCTCACGACACCAACAGGCTTCTGGACAAGGCACAGCACAACATAGATGTTTTTTACCAGCAGCTGGCAGTTCTTTTCACAATGCCTGGAAGCCCCTGCATCTATTACGGAACCGAAGTTGCCATGGACGGGTCCTTTGACCCGGACTGCCGCAGATGCATGCCATGGGATGAGATTGATGCAGGTAAAAGAGCTGATGAACTCACTGAGATGAAGAACCTCATCGCAATGAGGCACAAGCTGCAGTCCTGCAAGAGCAGGAATTTCCACTTCCCCAACGACGTACCCGGGGACAGGGTGATTTCTTATCTCAAGATCGGGGAGAATGAGACAATCGGGGTATACCTCAACTGTGAGGAAGAGGATGTAACAATAGAGTGCTCTGAGTTCTCGGAAGTTGTTTATTCCCGCAAGTGGAATAAGGGTGAAGATGGAAGCGGAGTGCTGGAAAAAGATGGTATTTTGATCGTGAGGAAATAACATTAGAGAGA
>CADBFE010000141.1 GCA_902793845.1 uncultured Lachnospiraceae bacterium
CTGGCCAATACACCTGTGGGATCCACGATAGTAGCCGTAAATGCCGGCACATTTATGATCTGTGCATTAGCAGGTGCTGTCATAAAAAGAAGATAGGTTTAGAGAGGATAGGCATTGGAGGGTAAGATATGAAAAAGATTTATCTGATATTTATAAGCATAATATCTGTATCTGTCATAGCAGGATGCGGAGGTGGTCAGCCGGCTAATAACATGACGGGCAGCGGTTCACCTACCGTAGCAGATGTGTTAAACGACGGGATAGCAGGAGAGACCAGGAATCCGGAACCTTCAGAAGCAATAGTGCTCTACAGTCCCGACGTGATCAAGACAGATAATCAGGATACTGCGTCAGATGACCAGGTTAATTCAAATGACAGTGCATCTGCAAACGATCCCCTCTATGATCCGTACGGGGAAAACATGGATGAGGACGAGCTTGATGCGCTTTTATCAGGTACTGAGGGAGTCGACATAGATTTTAGATTTAACTGCCCTAACATCCACTATGGTATACGGTCAGGTATTTGATATGCTGACATACCCTGAAGAATTCATAGGCAAAACCATCAGGATGCAGGGTCAGTTCAGCTATTATCATGATGAGCAGACCGGCAACTATTACTTTGGCTGTATCGTAAAGGATGCTACGGCATGCTGTGCCCAGGGATTTGAGTTTCAGCTTCCGGGAGATCCGGTATTTCCGGATGACTATCCGGAGTACGGTCAGGAGATCATGGTGACAGGTACCTTCTCCACATATATTGAGGACGGATGCACATACTGTACTCTTAAGGATTCCGAACTGGAGATAATGGGACCATAGGTTTCGCATAATAAAATATTTTTGAATTTTTTAAAAAACCCCCTTGCATATTGTATTCGTTTCATTTAATGTTGACGCAAGACCCATTGATTCGGTCGGTTGATTTAGCATTTTTTGGTACAGTATGCGGAGGGTTTTCTTCGTGAAGAGAGTGAGTGAAAAAGAGAAAGAGATCGAGAGATCTTTAATGCAGCAGGCAGAGAGTACTACTATAAGGCCCGGCAGGATAAAGTGGCTCATCACAAATATGAAAGGCTGCAAGAGCCTGTATCTGATCGGTATTCTGGGTACATTTATCTATAACGGAATGCAGCTCACGGTACCTTATTTTTCGAGCAGGATCATCGATGATTTCTTAACAGGTGAGAGCGCTGTGGACAACATGGCACTGCATCGTGATATTTTCTATGCCCTCATCGCAGCCATGATCGGCTTTACAATCCTGAGAGTATTAATCGTATATTTTGACTGTATGATCTATGAGGTCGTATCCCAGAAGGTTCTCTACAGAGTCCGCAATATTCTGTATGACAAGATCCAGCGCCAGGATATGGTCTTTTACAATACATACAGGACAGGTGATCTCATGACCAGAGTGACAGGCGATCTGGATGCGGTCCGTCATATGCTAGCCTGGGTAATCCGTATGATATTCGAAGCTTTTTCCCTCGTATCGGCTACAGCCATCTATTATATGTATATGAATGTAAAGCTGGCCCTTTGTATTCTGGCAGTAGGCCCGCTGTTATTTGGCGTCATCGTATTGTTTAATAAAAAGATCGCACCCATGCATGCGCTCCTGCGTGAGAAGCTGGCTGAGATGAATACGGTTGCTCAGGAAAATATCTCCGGAAACCGGGTGGTAAAGGCATTTGCGAGAGAAAAATATGAGATAGACAGATTCGATGAGTGCAATAAAGATTACAGGGATACAAATATAAAGACAGCAAACACATGGCTTGATTTTTATCCCTATGTGGAATTTACCGCAAACCTCCTAAGAGTAATACTCCTCCTCGCAGGAGGTCTCTTCCTCATAAAAGGCGAGATCACCATGGGCGAGTTTGTGGCTTTTTCCGGACTTACCTGGGCCATCGCAAACCCCATGCGCCAGCTCGGAAATATCATGAACGAATTTCAGCGTTTTGCGGCAGCATCAGAAAAGGTTATGGATATCTATTATTCCAAGGCTCATATCAGGGATAAGGAAAATGCCATATCAAACGATTCCCGCCTTAAAGGCAGAGTGGAATTTAAGGATGTCAGCTTCCAGTATGAGGACGGCAATCTGCCGGTACTTAAGCATATCTCATTTACGGCAGAGCCCGGTCAGACCATAGCCATCATGGGAGAGACGGGATGCGGCAAGACGTCCCTCATACATCTGATACCGAGATTTTATGAGGCGACAGGGGGTGAGATCCTGATCGATGGCGTCAATGTTGAGGATTACAAACTTAAATATTTAAGAGAAAATATAGGACTGGCTACCCAGGAGGTCCTCCTTTACTCCGATTCCATAGACGGCAATATCGCATACGGCGACAGCTCCATAAAGCGTGAGCAGGTAGTACGTTTT
>CADBFE010000142.1 GCA_902793845.1 uncultured Lachnospiraceae bacterium
AGATCACCTTGCGTTTTGCTTTATGCTGCGCACGTGCTTAGTTGACAGAAATCAGACTGACTGATTTGTCCTGAAACAGACACGATCAGTGTCATGATTTAAGTGTATGCGGTAAATAACACGTACTAAATAAAGGCGATATCCCCAAGATGAGGGAAAGGTCGTGGGAAGTAGCAGAAATGCCCGGAAATTGGTGATTTTAAGAAAAGGGATAGATAGGTACTATAGTCTATAAGTCATAATCAGCCCTATCGTGATTATGAGTCTGATTATGGACTATAATAGGAAGAAACTCATCCAAAAAAGCGGAATATTCACTAATAGTTTCTTTGTGAATTCCTTAATTAGCATTTCTAAATATTGCCTGTAAGTGCAAAAATAAAAACATAGTTTTGTTTCGGAGGTTAAAGTATGCTGTCAATCAATCAGCTCATGAAGTACTTAAGGGCCCATCATCATATTGCTGTAAAAAGCAATCAGGCGCAGGCCCTTCGAAATATAGGATATTATCATGGCTTTAAGGGATATCGTTTTATCCGAACTCCGAATCAACGCATAGCCTTTTCCTCCCTTGATGAGGTCATCGCATTAAATAAATTTGACATGCAACTCAAGGCTATTTTTTATCCAAAAGTAATGTTTATTGAAAATGCATTAAAGAGCTATGTGATCGAAGCGGTTTTAAAAGACAGCAAATCCGAAACACTTGATGCCATCTTTGAGAAATCAATTACGGATTACAAATCATACACACGTTGAGAAATCAATTACGGATTACAAATCATACACACGCGGCAGTTCACAATATCATAAACAATACGCCAAGCGAATGACACTGAAGGGAAAAATCAACAGTGCTTTACTGCGTGATTATTCAAACGAACGGCAAGTAGTGAATCACTTTTTTGATAGTGATCGTCCTATCCCTATATGGGCAATTTTTGAGTCGCTAACGCTAGGAGAATTTGGTACGTTTTTCTCTTGTGCAAGTTCAAATATAAAATTATCCACTTCTTCTATACTTAAACTGCCGCGTAACCTAGATGCCGACGGAAAAATTACAGAGTACATTATTTACACCATTAAGGACTTGAGAAATGCAGTGGCACATAACAACACGATCTTCGACACAAGATTCCAAACCAATTCTATAAATCATCGTCTTCTTTCCTTATTAGAAACAGAAATAGGAATTAGCGGATTAGACTTTAAGTACATCGAAGCTTATGTCATTCTAATTACCTATGTATTGCGAAAAATGGGCGTTACCAAAACAGAGTGCAAGCAATTTATTAATTCTTTTGCTGATTGTACAGATGAACTTAGAGTACAAATGAGTCCCAATGTTTGTAACCAAATTCTAGGCACACAACAAAGGGCTCATCTACTTAAGCTTCAGGAATTCATCAGCAATTCTTGAAATGGCTTGCACTTAATCTCGGTCTGCATTATATTATTAATACGAATTGCGGTGGCCGTCTTCGGACAACACCTAGAGGGAGCCTGATGCGTCGGGCTCCTTTTTTATGCTCGTTTTTCCCTGAACATCGGCTTATTTACCGCATACATGCCAATCCCCCAATAATTTTCATATTCACTCCCCCCTCCGGTTAAAATTTCAGCCATCAGATAAAACAAAAAACGCAGAACGACGCTGGTAATTGCAGGGTCTCTGTATGCGGTAAATAACACGTACTAAGACATTTCGAAAATAATCTGCTATAACCGCGAGGCTTTAGCAGATTCATTTTCTTAACTCAACCTGGAAGTCAGGAGACCATGGGAATAACTTCTCTGGTATCTTCGTCTCCAGATCATGTATATACTTTGGAAGTTCAGTAAGCAGATAGTCAAGATATTTATATATGTACAGGTTATTTGCCTTCGCAGTCTCTAGAGTACTGTAAACCACAGTACTGGCTTCAGCGCCATTTAGTGTGTCAATCATCACCCAGTCTCTTGCATAACATAAGGAAGCCGTCTCCTTCCCACAGAAGTCCTTTGATCCGGTCCTTCTTCCTGCCGCAGAAGAGAAACAGCGTTCCTTCATCAAAAGGATCCAGATCAAAGACGCACTGTACCAGCTGGGCGAGACCGTCTATGCCAAATCCGAGATCCGTATAGCCGCAGGCAAGGTAGATTTTATTATATTCACAAAAATCTTTTAGTCGGTGGAAGCTACGACCCTTCAGGGTCGGTTTTACTATCTCAGCCCTGATTTTCAATATAGTGTTTTATCGTTTCTGCAGATACCTGCCCAATAGACGCCGCAAAATATCCGTCTGACCACAAAGTATGCTCTTTCCAATATTGTTTCTGTAAAAGCCGATGATATTTCTTCCAGGCATAATAAGCACTG
>CADBFE010000143.1 GCA_902793845.1 uncultured Lachnospiraceae bacterium
TTCAGCCCAACACGCCCGCTGGCGTGTTTAACGGCTGCGGATCCAGCCGAACCCTGGTGTAATGGTTTATATGTTACATAGCCAGTAAATACCGGAAGTCTTTCAACCCCATGCATGACGGATGAAGACGGCTTTCAAGAAGCAGGCGTCGGAGCTCGTTTTCCATATCCGCCAGAAACTTCGGAAATAGCGCGCTGCAAAGCTTCGGGTCGGGTATCGTTTCGTCCAACGCGCACATCAGAAGAAACGCATTGTAAATCCTTCTCCCGATATGGTTTGTTTTATGAACTACCACACCCATGCGCCTATGCAGCGTATGGATAGGGTTCTCTGCTAAAAGCTATAGAACAAAGCGGGCGAGGTCATACGAGGCGTTTCTATTTGAAAACGTCATTATATATGTAATGCTCTTTATTCTAAACGTGCTCTCGCTGGACGGTAATAATGGTTATTTTGGGGTGGAAGTCTACCCCGGAAGTCTATCCCGGAAGTCTTCAAAAGCAAAATCCTCTCTACGTAAACATATAATAAACCTTCAATTTTAATATGGCGATTTAAGAGTTTAATATGCCAAATCTGGAAGAAGTTTATCCGTTTTAATATTATTCGTTTCGTTTTAATATCAATCTATTTCATTTTTCAATATCTGACCTAATTACTTCTTACATCGTTTCTTTATTATTTCAGATATTCTGACTGCGCCAAATCAATCATTTAACTCCTAAAATATGACATTACAGCTTTAATGCTGTTAATTATTTAAGCCATTCTGAAACAGGGAAATACATAAATAGAAGTATAAAATAGCATCAGATATTTAATGACATTTTTTGATGTTGATCGATGTTCTCCATGGCGACAAGAGGACGTTCCTGATATGTGAACGGGGGTAGGGCTGAATGAAGTGCTGCGTTCTCCATGGCGACAAAAGGGCTAACCTGATATATGCGAAAATGTGGTTTTGTTTTGCTGATGCGTGGGTAAGATATGATGCATTTGTATATGGTATAGGACTGTGCGCTTCTGTCATACCCTTCATCCATCACTTGAAACAAAGCTTGCTATGGTTATAGGCGGATTCACGCCGTGCTCAAAAAGAATGGGTTCACAGTCTCTGAAAAAATAGTGCGTCGACTGATGCGGGAAGAAGGGCTGTTTCTGAGAATCAAATCGAGACAAAAATACAATTCTTATAAAGGGGAAATATCTCCTGAAGTGCCAAATCTTGTACAACGGGATTTTCATGCAGAATGTCCCAATCAGAAGTGGCTGACAGATATCACAGAATTCGCAATTCCTGCAGGAAAAGTATATCTTTCTTCTATTGTTGATTGCTTTGATGGCATGCTTCCTGTATGGACGATAAGCACAGCACCAAACGCAGCTCTGGTAAATGAAATGCTGGATAAGGCTATTGCTACTTTATCCAAGGAAGAGTATCCTCTGATCCACAGTGATCGAGGCTGCCACTATCGTTGGCCGGGATGGATTGAACGCATGAACAGAGCAGGTCTTAAACGATCCATGTCAAAGAAAGGGTGCTCTCCTGATAATTCAGCTTGTGAAGGATTGTTTGGCAGACTAAAGAACGAAATGTTTTATAGCCGGAAATGGGAAAACATCACCCTGCCAGAATTCATGAGTATCTTAAATGATTACCTCGTTTGGTATAATGAAAAACGGATCAAGGTATCACTCGGTAACATGAGCCCTTTGGAGTACAGACGTAGTCTTGGAATTGCTACTTAGGCAGTCCAAGAAAATGTCCGTCCCCCCCTAGGGTTCGATGAGCAGGGCAACGCCTCCCTGGTGATGGAAGAGTATCAGGTGGTTCTGGATAAGCCGATGTTCAGGGAGAAGTAAACAAAAAAAAGGAGCCCGACGCATCAGGCTCCCTCTAGGTGTTGTCCGAAGACGACCACCGCAATTCGTATTGCTAATATAACACAGACCGGGATTAAGTGCAAGCCATTTCAAGAATTGCTGATGAATTCCTGAAGCTTAAGTAGATGAGCCCTTTGTTGTGTACCAAGAATTTGGTTACAAACATTGGGACTCATTTGTACTCTAAGTTCATTTGTACAATCAGCAAAAGAATTAATAAATTGCTTGCACTCTGTTTTGGTCACGCCCATTTTTCGCAATACATAGGTAATTAGAATAACATAAGCTTCGATGTACTTAAAGTCTAATCCGTTAGTTCCTATTTCTGTTTCTAATAAGGAAAGAAGACGACGGTTTATAGAATTGGTTTGGAATCTTGTGTCGAAGATTGTGTTGTTATGTGCTACTGCATTTCTCAAGTCCTTAATGGTGTAAATAATGTACTCTGTAATTTTTCCGTCGGCATCTAGGTTACGCGGCAGTTTAAGTATAGAAGAAGTGGCTAATTTTATATTTGAACTTGCACAAGAGAAAAACGTACCAAATTCTCCTAGCGATAGCGACTCAAAAATTGCCTATATAGGGATAGGACGATCACTATCAAAAAAGTGATTCACTACTTGACGTTCGTTTGAATAATCACGCAGTAAAGCACTATTGATTTTTCCCTTCAGTGTCATCCGTTTGGCGTATTGTTTATGATATTGTGAACTGCCACGTGTGTATGATTTGTAATCCGTAATT
>CADBFE010000144.1 GCA_902793845.1 uncultured Lachnospiraceae bacterium
GCATTTATGTTGTCTGCATGCTTTGCCGATTTATCCTTAAACTGTGTCATCCTTGAGAGTTCTCCCATGTATGTAAAACAGTTTAATATCCACGAAAGCTCAGCATGAGCACTTACATGGGACTGGTAGTAGATGCAGTTTTTCTCGGGATCAAGTCCTGCTGCGAGAAACAGTGTCAGGATCTCCCTGTTCTTTTTTCTGAATTCCGTCGGGTCCTGTCTCACTGTTATTGAGTGAAGATTTGCCACTGAGTAAAAGCATTCATACTCATCGCAAAGGTTGACCCAGTTTTTAAGTGCCCCGAGATAATTACCGAGGGTAAGATTACCCGTGGCCTGCATGGCACTGAACAATACTTTCTTATCGCCTATCATTTCTGTATCCTGCCTTCAATTATTTTCTTATATTTTTAAGGATTTTTTTCCTTATATAGTGAAACGTATATGCTTCACCTTTTGCTTCATACATCTTAAGGAGACCTACGAGCATTTTTTTCGTATACGGGTGGAGAAACTGTCCTGTATTGCCCCTGTTGTAATAGGCCAGGGGATCGGCACAGGTAAACTTTTCTCCGTTATATATCTTGCATGCGGCAACTCTGTCCACAAACATCTCTACTATATATTTATCAGGCATGGGCGCCAGATAAAGTATATGGTCAGGATCAAGTACATTAAAATCGATCCAGTATTCATAATGATGCTTGTTTCGCCCTTTATGGTGGAGCCATGCAGCCGAGTAGCCTTTGTCTTCACGTTCTGCAGTATTGGGACTCCTCGTGCCCTGATAATACTTTACTCCGGTAAAAAATTCCTCCGGTGTATATTTTGACAGATCATGTAACAGTCCCTGCTTATAAAGTCCGAGCTGAAAACAGCCTTTCATGACCAGGAGTTTATGCTGTGTAATTGTCTTAAAATGATCGAGTACTTTCATTTCTAAACACTTATTCTATCTTATTTATAAATGCAAAACATTATAGATTTTATCACAAAGTGGGATTTTGTTCAAAATATCTTATAAGAACTTTTGCTTGCTGATTTTGGAGACAATATCCACCAGTATCACAACTCCCCCGATACAGCAAAGATACATCAGCATACCGGGCATATAAAACGGATCGGCGGCATTTTTAATATAATGAAAAGGCGGTACCAGCCTGCATATTACCTCAAAAGCCCGCAGTTCCATAAACACAGGTGAAAATACGGCGGCAACGGTTATCATAACAGGCGTAAATATGCCGATAACCACTTCATTTCTCATTATCCTGATGATCAGCATTGCAAAAAATGCGAGAATTATATCATAAAGGATCATTATTCCTATCTCGCTGACCGGGAATGTAAATATTCCCGCCAGGATAATACTGAGCAGCGCAATGACAGATGAATCAAAAATAATCACAAAAATTCACTCTTTGTCTTCCAGTAGATAAATAATCCGTTTTTCTTATCATGAATGTAATACATGGCAGACGCAATAGCAGCAATCATCATCCACAGAGCGATGAGACCGCGCAGAGGGGCCATGATATAACTTGGCTGAATCTCCTCTTCCTCATCTCCCATCTCATACAACCTGAAGATTTTCTCTTCGCGGATATATGATGAATAGTCTGCTGTAACGGCGCCCAGGTTATCATACGAAAACTGCTCAAAGACTTCCCTGCTGATATATTTAAAAAGACGGGCTTCCAACAGTTCCCTTAAGAAAAACTGGACTACACTGCTCTCTCTTGCATATATCTGAATCGGCGTGGATACTTTATTGTTTATGGCAAATTCTCTGACAATATCTGAAAGATCTGCCGGTATTATCCAAGCTTCATCGGCCAGACCCGATGCCACGGCATCAATGGCTTCTTCAGGCGTATCATATTTGTCATAGCTTAATACCACGCCGTTTTTTTCAAAATCATTATAGAGATTAAGAGCTGTCTCATCGGCATTATCTTCAATACCCACAGCAATGGTGATCATGGAACTGTCCTGCAGGGATACACCTCTTAAGATAAGCACGAAAACAAAGACTGATATCATCATCAGAATATAGCACTCTTCTTGCAAGTACCACAAAGCTTAAAAATACCGCAATATAAATAAGCATTTTTATCACATTGATCATATTGGGAGCCCCTGTTATACCACATGAGAGCACGTCATATGCCACACCTGTGGGCAGTATCTTACCAATAGCATTGGCAAGTCCCGGCAGAAATGATCTCGGATAAAAATATCCGGATAAAAAGCTGAATCCGATCAGTACGAGAAAGGCCATAAGGAATTTATTTATTATTCCCCTGATTACTTCAAACAATAAAAATTCAAATGAAGTAAGTCCGATAAGTACAAATAAATAAAAAAGTGAAAATCTAAGATATGTCGGAATGAGATCATGTGCAAAATCGTCTATCTTTAGCAGCCCCGACTTAAAAATCATGAATACGCATATGAGAGTAAAACCTCCGCATATGAGGTTTGATGTAAAAAAACAGATATATTCACATAATACCTGGGCCCCGGAGCTGACGCCTTTCGCTCTGCATATCATGCAAAACTCTGTCCTGCCTCCTATGAAATATGATATTGAACAAAACGAAAGCATGACCGTATAAAACAGGATCATTCCGCAGAAGAAAAACCCCATAAATGAAAGGCCGTCGCCAAGACCAATTTCATTTATACTTGTGAGTTCTCCTCTGGCAAGAAGAGAATTCATATATTTCATAAACAACTTGTCATTCAGAGCTTTTTTTTCTTCATCAGATATGGATAATTGCCCAAGTTCATCTTTCAGAGAATACAGACCTGTGCTGGTTAAAATAAGGTCATCGGACAAAAGGTTGACAACTTCGTCCATCATGACGGTTGTGATGCCCTTTGAGCTGGCTGCGTAAAGTTTTACATGGTGACTGCCCAGCTGGTACATCAGGTTATCAAGGAAAGCTTCGGGGACAACAATAAACAGTTTTATCTCCTTATTGTGAATGGCTTCAAAGCCTTCCTCCTCAGAACTGTAATTGTAAATATTTACGAGAAAACGGCTGTCATCAATCGATTTAATGAGGCCAAGTCCCACAGAT
>CADBFE010000145.1 GCA_902793845.1 uncultured Lachnospiraceae bacterium
TTCTGCTTTGAGATGGAATCCTTAAATGAGTCAGCTACCGTCACCTCTCCGTGACCTGTGAGGGCATACATCTTGGGCAGAACATCCTTGTTGCAGAAATCAACTGCTGCCGTGATCTGACTCTCACCGTCAAATCCTGTAGGAGTAGGCTCCTGACCGTAATAGTAGTAGTAATACATATCTTCCTCATCGAATGTATAAAGGTCGTTGCCATCGATGAAACGGTATCTGTCACCTTTCTTTACGAGGATACTGTTGTCTGTATAGCTCTGGGCATACTCCTGTACAAATCCGGGATTGATATCCGGGTCTTTTTTGATGAGCTTCAGATGCTCACTTAAATCGTTGTAGTTATTAAGAAGATTCTCAACTACAGGATCCTCAAATCCTGTTCTGACTATCCAGTAGACTTCCACATCCTCTGTTAATCCGCCGATGATCATCTTAGTCTCATCGCTGATACTGTAGAGACTGTTTGATGTCATATCCAGCTGGGTATACTTAACAGGTACTGAACCGATGAGGATATTAACTACAACTGCAATTGCTATTACGATTACAGACGCCAGTATACTGTAGCTGCCTGCCTTGAAATATTTTGTCTTTAAAGAATCGGTGATTTTCTTCTTATTATTCTCTGCCATGATTAACTCCACCTCCTCTTCTCAAGTGACTGCACCGTGAGGAACAGGCACACTCCTATGATGCTGAGGAAATATACGATACCTGTGATATCAAACACACCCTGAACAAATGTGTAAAATCTCTCGAAAATAGAGAGCTTGTTCATAAGTGAAGGGAAGAGTCCTTCAAATGAACCTCTTCTGATTGTAAAGAATGCAATAAGTGCAGCCTCAAGTACAACACCGATTGTAAATCCTGAGAACACACTCTTTGTCATAAATCCTACAAGTACAGAGAATAGTATTACAACTACGGTCAGCGCGAGAAGTGATCCGACTGCTGTAGTTGCAGCGTACTCTGATAAATCAGTGATAAAGTAAATCACGAGCATTATCACAAAGTTAATACCTGCTGCCACTGCCTGGTTATCAGTAAGTGACGATACAAACATGCCGATTGCTATGAGAGCGCCGCCCATCAGGTAAAAGGCTAGCATTGTACCGAAAACCACAGGGAGATACACATGACCAAATGCCGTGAGTATCAGCGGATAGATACACATGATTGCAACGGGCACCAGGAATACCACCATGAGTGCCATATATTTTGCGATGACTACCTGCGTCATGCTTAAGGGGAGGGAGTAGAGAGATGACACGCATAGTCAGTATGGGAATGATTATTATAAATATGAAGGGAAGGCTTGCCGGTACATACTCATAATTAGTCAGTCCACCTGAGATGTTGTATACCATACAATAAATACCGGTAAACAGGAGTAGGAACGCTCCGAATACATAGCCTGTAAGTCCTGTGAAATATGAACTTACTTCGTGCTTAAATACAGCTTTCATTATTCATCGTCTCCTTCCTCAGTTTCTTCATCATCTTTTTTCTCTTCCTCAGTCTCTGTTTCAGTGAGCTCCAGGAAGATATCCTCGAGACTTGCAGCCGATCTGTTCATCTCGATTATCGCCTTGTTATTCTTGGCAAATGCAAAGAATATGTCACGGCAAAGCTTGTTCTCATCTTTATCATTTGACTCAATGACTGCTTCGCAGTATTTGCCGTTTTCCTTTACGGAGAGTTTAATATTCTTAATCTCTTTGCAGATATTCTTTACTTCTTTCTCTGATGCCTCAGCCGTAATCTTAACTGTAATGCCTCCGGCAAAGAGTTTCTCAAGATTTTCTGGAGTATCGCATGCTACCATCTTACCCTTTGAGATAATGAGGATTGTATCGCATACTGCCTGTACTTCCGAGAGGATATGGCTTGATAAGATTACTGTATGATTCTTGCCAAGCTTCTTAATTAAATCTCTGATTTCAATAATCTGTCTGGGGTCAAGGCCTACCGTTGGCTCATCGAGAATGATTACCTCAGGATCTCCGAGGATTGCCTGGGCAATACCAACTCTCTGCTTGTAACCTTTAGAGAGATTCTTGATAATTCTGTTGGAAACATCCTTTATCATGGTTTCTTCCATGACCTTGTCTATTTCCTTATTAATATCTTCTCTCTTAATGCCTTTTGCCTCAGCTACAAACTTAAGATATTCAAGGGGTGTCCTGTCCATATAAAGAGGGGGCATCTCGGGGAGATATCCGATGAGCTTCTTGGCCTGGGTGGGCTGCTCAAAGATATCATATCCGCCGATGATGACATCGCCCTTTGTGGCTGCGAGACATCCCGTCATAATGTTCATGGTCGTGGACTTGCCGGCACCG
>CADBFE010000146.1:0-904 GCA_902793845.1 uncultured Lachnospiraceae bacterium
TATTTTGTATCATCTACCACAAAAGTCATAACTGATTTCAATAGATTTCTAAATGAATTGAACAGGGATGAATATAGTTATGTTGTACCTGATTTCAGGTTAAATAAGTCATTTGATTCCCTTAATTCATTATCCCCGGAGCATAAAACAAAAGTTGAATTTTTATGTAATGAATGCTGCAGCATAGACTGCAGGGATCGTAAGAGATGCTATGAAAATGTGAGCCGTAAAAGTCTCGGAGAGGACTGCCCTGATCATGAATGTGTATCAGAAAATGCAGGGACAGGATACAGATTTTCCGATGCAATGAACAATCCATCTTTTATCGGTATAAAAGATATTACGGACATTTACGGACCCATGGGATTTAAGCATTTTAAGATAGAGGGCCGCAGTCTTGGCAGTGCCCCGGTATTTGAAATGCTCCTTTATTACATGGTAAAGCCGGAGTATCAGTTGATTTATTTTGATGTTTATATGGGAGAATATCATATTTTATGATATTATAAACTAAGAAGGGTTATTTAAAGGGGGCATATATGGATAACATCAATCAAAGAATTATTGAAAAAGCAAAAAGAAAGCTGGATTCTTTGTTTGAAAGCTATGCAATGATAGCGGAAGACAGATATGTATTCCTGTGCGACATGAGATATGACTATTCAAGATGGTCAAAAGCCCTTGTGGATGATTTTGGCCTGCCGTCAGAGTATATGTACGGCGCCGGAGAGATCTGGGAGGAACATATTCATCCTGAGGACAGAGGGGGATACAGATTACAGCTCGATAATATATTTGCCGGCAGGGAAAAGTGTCACGATATCCAGTATCGTGCAAAATGTATAGACGGTGAATATAATCTCTGTACCTGCAGGGGCATTGTGGTCACTGATGAATACGGCAA
>CADBFE010000146.1:944-2071 GCA_902793845.1 uncultured Lachnospiraceae bacterium
CCGGTCCGTATAGGTATGGCCGGTATCGGTAAACTCACCGAGATTAATGAAGTATACGGCTATACTGTAGGCAATACGCTCTTACAGTATTTTGGCAGATATCTTATGGATAATGTGACCAGCCGTAATGATACATACAGAATGGACGGAGCATGCTTTGCAATCATCTCAAAGACCCAGTCAGAGCAGGAACTCTATGACCTGTATGAAGAGATCAGGGGACATTTCAGAAAGGGTATTAAATTCAATGATATGGATATGATCATCGAACTTAATGCCGGACTGATCACTCTGGATGATTTCAACGTGGACGATCAGACAGTTTATTCCTGTCTTAATTTTGCCTACGAAGAGTCCAAGATAAACAAGCATGGAGACCTTGTAATATTTAAAAATGAACTCACGGAAAATAACAGGAAACGTCTTGAAAAACTCCATGCCATAAGAGCGTCTATCACAAAGAATTTTAACGGCTTTTATCTTGTTTATCAGCCTGTGGTTGATGCTGAAAGTGAGAAACTGATAGGAGCAGAAGCTCTTCTTAGGTGGAAGAGTGATGAATACGGAGTGGTACCTCCGGATCTGTTTATCCCCTTCCTTGAAAATGATCCGCTGTTTCCCGATCTTGGCGAATGGGTATTAAATACGGCTATTAAAGATGCCGGCAGGATCATGGAATATATCCCGGATTTTATTATGAATGTCAATCTGTCATACTCCCAGCTTGAGAGAGCAGACTTTACCGATGTAGTCTGGAATATGATAAAGAAATCTGAGTTTTCACCTAATCAGCTGTGTCTTGAACTCACCGAGAGGTGCCGACTCCTTGATATGGATATGCTGAGAAATGTCATGGTTTCCTTAAGACAGGGCGGCATCAGGATAGCTCTTGATGATTTCGGTACAGGATTTTCTTCGGTAGGCCTTGTAAAGAATCTGCCGTTTGATACCATCAAGGTTGACCGCAGCTTTGTACAGCAGATAGAAAATGATGACAGGGAAAAGAAACTACTGAACAATTTTACTGATATAGCAGGTACTTTCGGAGCGGAGGTTTGCGTAGAAGGTATCGAGACAACGGGTATGAGAGATATAATCAAGGATTACGGTATCCACAGTTTCCAGGG